>NZ_JACJED010000004.1:0-280709 GCF_014163885.1 Pseudoalteromonas sp. SR43-2
CCAAAGCGTATCTGGAAATGAAATATTAAAGTGAACGCCTGCAATTGCTTGCATCATACTACCGTAGCGATTTTTTAATCCTTCACGGTATAGTGTTTTCATTTTGCCTGTATTAGAACTACCAAATTGAGCTAAAACAATATCATCTTGATGCTCAATAAAGAACGGCATACTGATAGGCCAAAGCAGTTCATCGTCCATCTTTTCTAGAGTGAACTTTTGAAGGTCTTTTAATTGTTTAAGAGTTTGCGTTGACGACTCACTAACTGGAGTAATAAATTCAAGTAAAGATTCAGAAAAATCAGTTGTGATATGGCCATTAGTTAACGCACTGCCCACCCCTTTTGGATGGCCTTTAGGTGATATAGCACCATTCTCTTGTATTCTTAGTGACTCTCGCTCTATGCCACGTTTAATGCCTTTAACTGCATGTTGGTGCTCATCTACTGATAACGCTTCAAGTGCGTTAGCTAAATCATGTGTTGTCAAAAAATCTTTCCTCGGGCCACGTGGCTTAATCATAAGGTTATGGGGGCTAATTACTTAGACTCAAGATGAATACCAATTTTATTGAAAATATGATCATTATATCGCGTTAAATAACGCCCTCACTGCGTTAAAAATTATTCATATAGAACAACTATATGTCATAATTTTCGCCTTGTTATTGTGCTATTTTCTTAGCGCTATAATAGATCACTTATTTAATGCAACTGGTATAAATTGCTAAGAACTATATAACTTTCAAATTTAATAATTATTTCCCCACTTTATACATGCGCTTAATATGACCAACATCATTATATTAAGTCGTAATATTGCCATTGCTATGTGCATTATACAAATGCTTTAAATACGTATTTAATTATAAATCAAATAAGTAAAATATCAGCCTATAGTAATAGACCGGAACTTATACAAAATCAGTTCAATTTAGCTGCCTGGTATTTAAACTTGATCTAGATCAATAAATACAATCATTTGTCTTATGAGCATAGACGGAAAGACGCTATTTTTTGCTTTGTAGTGTGTAAGCAATATAATGACTGCAACAATAAAGGATGATAATAAACACAATGCACAATGATAAAAGCTTAAAAAATGAAGAAGTATACTTTGATGAATCACAAGAGCTGGTTTCTACTACTGACCTTAAAGGTGTAATAACATACGTCAATCAAGCGTTTTGTGCTGTTGCAGGATATAGCGCACAAGAGCTTATTGGTCAGCATCATAATATTGTTCGTCACCCTGATATGCCAAAAACAGCCTTTAAAGAAATGTGGGCAACATTAAAACAAGAACACTCGTGGCGCGGTATGGTTAAAAACCGCTGTAAAGATGGCCGCTATTACTGGGTAGATGCCTTTGTAACCCCCATTTTTGAACGTGGCCGACTTGTTGGTTATCAATCTGTAAGAACCAAAGCAAACTCTCAACTTAAGCAACGTGCACAAACACTTTACAACAAAATAAATACCAACAAATCATTATTTAAACTGCGAGAACACACCGCAATAAGGCAAAGCATTACTTTTATATGCTTGTTATTTTGGCTGATTTTTATTGCTGTTGCGGCATCAATCACCATTGCTGCAATTAGCCTATTTATTTGTGCCTTAGTTATTGTGCTAAATTATGACGAACTCATTGTTACCCCTAAAATATTACGCGAACAAAAAGCAAAAGCCGATTCAGTCTCTCGCTATATTTACAGCGGCTACACACCGCACAGTGTAAGTGATTATAGAGAGCAAATGCTAAGCGCAAAACTACGCACGGTTCTTGGTCGTATGAAAGACTCAACATTAAGCTTTAATGGCATCGCGACTGATTTAGACAAACAATCAACACTCACCGAAGAAGGCATTTCTTCACAAGGGGAGCGTTTAGAGCAAATTGCATCAGCGATGACCCAAATGAGCTCTACCATTGGTGAAATATCAGTAAATACAGCTCAAACAGCTGATAAAGTGAATAACACCCATCAAAGTTGCTCAGAGATAAAAGACCACATTGCAGATAATAGTAAAATGGTATCTGACTTAGCTTCTCAAGTAGAACAAGCAGCAAATACAGCCACCAGCTTAGCCTCTGAAGCAGATAAAATTGGTAAGGTAATGAGTGAAATAGAGGGAATTGCCGATCAAACTAACTTACTTGCTCTTAATGCAGCGATTGAAGCAGCTAGAGCAGGAGAACATGGTCGAGGCTTTGCAGTAGTCGCCGATGAGGTAAGGACTCTTTCGTCACGCACTCAAAATGCTACGACGCAAATCCATAGTTCTATTAAAGAAATACAAGACACTTTATTTAGCTGGTCCAAAGTAATGCAAAGCACTAAAGAACAAGCCGATAACTGTGTTTTGACAACCGATAAAACCCAAGTTGAGTTAGAGGGTATTTTTATCCAAATCAGTGAAATATCTCACTTGGCAATACAAATATCATCCGCTGCAGAAGAGCAACAAATGGTTAGTAACGATATTAGTAATAATGTTTCGCAAATTAAAGGCTTCGGTGATAACAACTTAAGTTTAAGCTTTAATGTGGCAAAAGGTGCTGCTGAACTTGTTGAAGGTTCACGTAAGGTGAGCGATTTATTACTAACTTTTAAAGTTTAACAAAAATAAAAAAGCCGCTATTTTAGCGGCTTTAGAGTTTAATTATTTACAATCAGCGTTTGGTAAATACCAAAGAGTCGTCATTTGCATCAATAACAATCACGCTACCTGGTATGTAGTCCCCATTAAGTAGCTTTTGTGCTAGCGGATTTTCAATCGTTTGCTGAATAGCACGCTTAAGCGGGCGTGCACCGTAGACAGGATCAAACCCACTTGCTGCAATTCGCTCAAGTGCAGCATCGCTTATTTCAAGCAGATACCCCATCTCTGTTAAACGCTCACGTAATTTCATTAACTGAATATCGGCTATTTCTTTTATATGCTCGTTTGCTAACGGGTGGAATACAACAGTCTCGTCAATACGGTTAATAAATTCAGGTCTAAACTCATTAATCAATACTTCCATTACTTTAGCTTTAAGGGTCGTATAGTCATTATTACCCGCTTGTTCTTGGATAATATCTGAGCCTAAATTTGATGTCATGATAATAACAGTATTTTTAAAATCAACAGTTCTACCTTGTCCGTCAGTTAATCGGCCATCATCTAACACTTGCAGTAAAATGTTAAACACATCTGGGTGTGCTTTTTCTATTTCATCAAGCAATATAACTGAGTAAGGTTTACGACGAACAGCTTCTGTTAAATAACCGCCCTCTTCATAACCCACATAACCTGGAGGTGCGCCCACTAGGCGGGCAACTGAGTGCTTTTCCATAAACTCAGACATGTCGATACGCACCATGGCATCTTCGGTATCAAACATAAAACCAGCCAGTGCTTTTGTAAGCTCGGTTTTACCCACACCTGTTGGACCTAAAAACAAGAAAGAACCAATTGGGCGATTAGGATCTGCAAGTCCTGCACGTGAGCGTCTTATTGCGTTAGCAACAGCAACGACCGCTTCATCTTGCCCTATTACTTTACTGTGTAACTTATCTTCCATTTGCAGCAGCTTTTCACGCTCACCTTGTAGCATTCTTGCAACAGGAATACCTGTCCAGCGAGATAAAATTTCAGCAATTTCATCCTCACCTACTTGGTTTTTAAGCAGAGTCATTTCTTGCATTTCGGCTTGTGAGGCTAAATCAAGTTTTCGTTCAAGCTCTGGAATTCGCCCATATTGCAGTTCTGACATACGCTGTAAATCACTTGCTCTTCGCGCTACATCTAAATCTAATCTTGCTTGTTCAAGCTCGGCTTTAATTACTTGTGTACCTTGAAGCGATGCTTTTTCAGCATTCCAAATTTCGTCTAGCTCACGATATTGCCCATCAAGGTCGGTGATCAACTCTTGCATTTCGGTGCGACGCTTTTGACTCGCCTCATCTTTTTCTTTAGCAAGTGCATTATCTTCTAATTTTAATTGGATAATACGACGCTCAAGCTTGTCTAACGACTCTGGTTTTGAATCAATTTGTAATCGAATTGAAGAACCCGCTTCGTCTATTAAATCAATTGCTTTATCTGGTAACTGACGATCGCTAATGTAACGGTGAGATAACTGCGCCGCAGCAACAATCGCGGGATCAGTAATTTCTACTGAATGATGTAGCTCATATCGCTCTTTTAAGCCACGCAATATTGCAATGGTATCTTCAACCGACGGCTCTTCAATGAGTACCTTTTGGAATCGACGCTCAAGTGCTGCGTCTTTCTCTATATATTTACGGTATTCATCAAGCGTGGTTGCGCCAACACAGTGTAACTCACCGCGTGCTAAAGCAGGTTTTAGCATATTACCCGCATCCATTGCGCCATCACTTTTGCCTGCACCCACAATAGTGTGTATTTCATCAATAAATAAAATGACTTGGCCTTCTTCTTTAGCCAATTCGTTTAACACTGATTTTAAACGCTCTTCAAATTCACCGCGATATTTAGCGCCCGCAACTAGTGCTCCTAAATCAAGCGATAAAACACGCTTGTTTTTTAATCCTTCAGGTACTTCACCATTAATAATACGCTGTGCTAAACCTTCTGCTATTGCTGTTTTACCAACACCTGGCTCACCGATTAATACAGGGTTATTTTTAGTACGGCGTTGTAGTACTTGAATCGTGCGGCGAATTTCGTCATCACGACCAATAACAGGGTCAAGCTTACCTTGCTCTGCTCGCTCAGTTAGATCAATCGTGTACTTTTCAAGCGCTTGGCGTGTTTCTTCGGCATTTGGGTCATCAACTTTTTGACCACCACGAATCGCTTTAATTGCGGTTTCAATTTTAGTGGAGGTAATATTTAACGATCTGAATATATCGCCAAGTGGACCTTTATCGTCGCATGCTGCCAGTACAAACAATTCACTTGAAATGTATTTGTCTTTGCGTTTTTGTGCATACTTGTCACATAGGTTAATAAGTGAAGCCATATTATTTGATAGCTGTACGTCGCCACCTACGCCTTCTACTTTAAATAGTTTTTCTATTTCTTGAGAAAGCTTGGTGTTAAGTTCATCTGCGCTAACCCCCGTTTGTGCAAATAACGCGCGCACACTGGAGCCGCTTTGCTGCAGTAATGAATACATTAAATGTACGGGTTCAATAAATTGATGATCGCGGCCAAGGGCTAGCGATTGCGCATCAGAAAGCGCAGATTGAAATTTACTTGTAAATCTATCTAAACGCATGGTGTTACCTATTAAATAATCTAATTGCTTAATTAATGGGTATGTTTAGGTGTTTGTTCAAGGTATAGAGAGAAATATAATAGCTAAAGGTGCTAATTACTTGCGCCAGATCAAACTTGCCATGCGTCCGGTTTGTCCATCTCGCCGGTAAGAAAAAAATAAGTCACTTTGAGAGACTGTACAATAGTCGCCGCCTGTAATATTTTTAACGCCTTGCTGGGTAAGTAAAGTACGCGCAATGCCATAAATATCAGCAAGATATTTGCCATTAGCTTGTGGTGTAAATGCTTGAACAAATGAAGAAGACCTTTTTTGAAATAACTCAAGCACTTCAGCCCCAACCTCAAATTGAGTTGGCCCAATTGCAGGCCCTAGCCAAGCATTTATATTTTCATACTTTGAGCTAAAACATTCTAAAGTATTTTTAATAATTCCCTGCTCAAGCCCTCGCCAGCCACCATGTATAGCTGCAACTTCATTCTCATCATCACTCACTAATAAAATAGGTAAGCAATCGGCAGTCATTATAGCCAAAGGTTGGTTTAATAACTGAGTATAAAGCGCATCAGCATTATGTAACTTTTTAGAGTCAAAATATTCATCAACAATAACAACATCAGAGCTATGAACTTGATTTAGCCACACGGCAGGTTTAGGTAAGAGTTTGGTTAATAGTGAGCGGTTTTTTGATACATCACTTTTATTATCACCAACATGGTATCCCAAATTAAAACTTTTAAATGGGGTTTTTGAAACACCACCTCCACAAGTAGTACTTAACGTTCCTACTTTATGAAGGTTTTGCCATGTCGCTGACAATAAGTGCATTATCTATCGATATCAGGATTAGCTTTAGTATCTTCACGTAGTGCATGTGTCATAGCAACCATATCGTCAGGGATAGGAGCTTGCCATGTCATCATTTCACCGGTGATTGGGTGCGCAATACTTAATTTTACAGCATGCAGTGCTTGGCGTCTAAAGCTACGGAGTAACTCAAATAACTCAGGTGTTGCACCTTTAGGTGGACGCGGACGGCCGCCATAAGATTGATCGCCAATTAGCGGATGATTTAAATGTGCCATATGCACACGAATTTGGTGAGTACGACCTGTTTCTAAACGCAAACGTAAACGAGTATGAGCACGGAATTTTTCAGCAACACGGTAATGTGTAATTGCCGGCTTACCCATTTCATGTACGGCCATATGCGTACGCTGCGTAGGATGGCGGCCAATTGCTTTTTCAACCATACCACCAGCAGTCATGGTGCCATTACACAGTGCTTCATATTCACGAGTGAAATTTTCGCGCTTTTGTAGTGCTTTTACCAAATGCGTTTGGGCCTGAATCGTTTTAGCTACAACCATTAAACCGGTCGTGTCTTTATCTAAACGATGCACAATACCTGCGCGAGGCACGTTAATTATTTCAGGGTAGTAATGTAGCAATGCGTTTAGCACTGTTCCATTAGGGTTACCCGCACCAGGATGAACCACTAGGCCCATTGGTTTATTAATTACCAAAATATCATCGTCTTCATAAACAATGTTTAATTTGATATCTTGTGCTTCGTATTCGCGTGGTGCTTCAATTGTTGTTTCAACACTTACAACTTCACCACCTAGTAGTTTTTCGCGTGGAGTGTTGAAAATTTCACCGTCTACAGTGATTTTATCATCCAAAATCCACGTTTTTATACGAGAACGTGAATAATCAGGGAACAATTGTGCTAATACTTGGTCTAGACGTTTACCACCTAATTCGGTTGGAACGTCGGCTTGAAGAGAAATTTGCTCTGACATTAGTAACTTTACCCAATTTACCAGTGCAAGCTTTGCTCGACTGGGTTAGAATCGCTTTTAATAAAAGCATAATATAATACGCATAGTTTACTCGGTTTTACCGACTTGGCCTAGCCGAAGACATCGAAGGTAACAAATAAAATGATAAATAAAATAGGGAAACGTGCATTTGCCATTGTTTTTTCAGTTTCTGTACTTAGTTTAGGCGCTTGTTCGTCTGCTCCAGACCAAGAAGACATTCAACGTGTACCGAATAAGTCTGCACACGCTTTATATGAAGATGCAAAAGAAACGCTAGATTCTGGTTTATATGCTCGTGCAATTGAACTTTTGAGTGCAATAGACTCTCGCTACCCATTTGGCCCATTCTCTAAGCAAGTACAAATGGACTTAGTCTATGCACATTATCAATCAGGTAATACTGAACAAGCACTTGCAACCATTGACCGCTTTATTCGCTTAAACCCAAATCATAAAGATTTAGACTACATGTATTACATGCGTGGTTTAGTAAACATTAAAGCAGATAAAAATGCGTTCCAAGAGTACTTTGGTGTAGATAGAGCCGACCGTGATGCTAACCGTACTCGTGTTGCATTTACTGATTTATCTACATTAGTAAAACGTTTTCCTAAAAGTGATTACGCGCCTGAAGCTAAGCGTCGTTTAGTTTGGCTTTTAAACCGTATGGCACGTTATGAATTAAAAGTAGCAACTTACTATTACGAACGTGAAGCTTATTTAGCTGCTGCTAATAGAGGTAAGTTTGTTGTTGAGCATTATTCACAAAGCAGTTACTTAGATCCCGCGCTTGAAATGATGGAGAAAAGTTACGACCAATTAGGTTTAACTGAGCTTAGTGAACACGCAAAGCAAACACGAAAACTAAATAAAAGAACTAAATAAAAGCACTAAATAAAAAAGGCGCTTACTAAGCGCCTTTTTACTACATAGAAAAACAAGCTTAAATCGCTTCTTCATCTTCCTCTGCAGTACGAATACGTATTACACGCTCAACATCTGTGATAAATATTTTACCATCACCGATTTTTCCTGTTTGCGCCGTTTTTACAATAACTTCAATTGCACGGTCTACATCTTCATCAGTCAATACAATATCAAGTTTTACTTTAGGTAAAAAATCGACCATATACTCTGCGCCACGATATAGCTCTGTGTGACCTTTTTGACGTCCAAAGCCTTTAACTTCGCTTACCGTCATCCCCGTAATACCTACATCAGACAACGCTTCACGCACATCATCTAACTTAAAAGGTTTAATAATTGCTTCTATTTTTTTCATATTGATTACTTTTGAAAGCTCCAGTTGCCTCGATTTTAGACAATCATGGTGTTCATAGCAAACAAAGCAATTGAATTACGGTGATAAAACAACCGATCATGGTATAATTTATTATATAAAAATAGCTATACTTAAATGACTAGCAGTAAATGAGATTAATATGAAAAACAAACAAAACGGGTTCACCCTTTTAGAACTCATGGTAACCGTTGCTATCGTTGGCATTATTGCATCAATTGCGATTTGGAATAGCAGCGATATGCTAGAAGAAAATAGAGCTGAGAATTTTTTGTTGGAATTAAAAAGAAATATTAGCTACGCACGCTCTCAAGCAGCGAGTACAGATGAAATAGTCGTTATATGCGCCGCGCAGCATGGTGAAGTAAAAAATCAAAATGATACAATGCAATGTCGTAATCGATGGGACAGAAATAAAATTATCATTGTATTCATTGATGGTGATAATAGTGGTCAATACAACAGCTCTACAGACTCTTTACTACGTGTCATGGAAAAAATAAGCCTTAATGACAAAATAAAATATACTGGTAATGATAGGAGATTACGATTTAATACCAGTGGTCGAATAACAACGAAACCCGGTGATTTTGTATTTTGTCCTAATAATGGCAGTGAAAATAATAAAGCTTTAACAGTATCTCAATCTGGTACTTCTTTTTATACTGGTGATACAGCTCAGACTTGCGGTTAAAAAACATACAAATTCATCTTGTCATATTTGTATCATTTACTAGACTCAGTTAATCATTTATTAACTCAGGTCTTCAAGGATGAGATTATCAATATCAAAAAACAAGGGAGTGACACTTCTTGAATTAATGGTATCGATGGCTGTTGTCAGTATTATCAGTCAATTGTCGATGTGGTTTTATCCAGATTTCTTGGCTAAAAACCGATTAGATAACCATGTGAATCTGCTACACCGAAATATAAATTATGGCCGCCTTTACGCAATTGAAAATGGGACTTACGTCACACTTTGCGCACTAAAAGGCAGTCAATGTACAAAGGACGAGTGGGATGGTCAAATGTCACTCTTTATCGACAAAGATAAATCAACGACTCTAGATGATGATGAGTTACTCTTAAGCACTTTCGAGGATGTTCATGACGCTGATACTTTAGAGTATCCGCGCAACGCCATTACGTTTCGTCCAGATGGTTCTTTAAATGGTTTTCAAAATGGGACTTTTATATATTGTCCCAATAGCAATAAAGCCAATCTCGAAGGATTGGCTTTATCTGTAAGCCAAACGGGTAGAATTCGCATCAAATCAACTGATAAGTGTCAGAAGAAGTAATCTAGGCTATTATCGACCCCAACAATAATCAATATCAGAGTTACCTTTACTTCCTTTTGCACCTTTAAGACCTGTGTCAGTAATTGTAAGCTCTTTACAGTCATTATCCCCCTTTACAGGACCATCTATAGGCTTAGCTGTAATAGTGAAGGTATTGCTATCGACTACCTTTATAGATAGCTCAAAGTGACCATTTTCGGTCTTACTTTGCAATCCTAAATCAGTAAATGTCTCTGTATATTCCCTATTATCGACAAAATACTGCTCCTCCTTATTTGCAGCATCTAGCAATGCTGCAGCCGCTTCAGCGCGCGAAGCACGCTTTACATATTCTGTATAATTGGGCAATGCAATTGAAGCAAGTATGCCTACAATTGCAACCGCTATCATCAGCTCAATTAAGGTAAACCCATGTTGTTTCTTCATTTAATTTCCTTAATTATTAACTTCGTCATTTTCTTCACGTTTATAGATATATGTTTGTTGGGTTTTGAAGCCAAACCCTACTGCATTGTCATTAACCAATACAACTTTACCATCGACAACAGTTAAACCAGGACCTTTTATTTCTACAGGTTTCATTGGATTTTCCGCATTTTCACCTTTAATACCAGGGCCAATTAAATAAAACTGACTTTCTTGTATTACGTCAACTGTTGGGTCGTCATCACATTTACCATCGCCATTACCATCTACACATGAAGCGCCTTCACCAAAGTATAACTGAGGTGTATCTGGTACATCATAGCTGGTTGTAAATTTAAGGTCGTCATACACTTTAGTACCGTAATGTAAGTGAAAAGCGTATAAAGAACCACCACCACCACTTAATGAACATTGGTTTTCAGTCGATGTATCTGATGCAGGTGTGAAACTTGTAAAATAAGCAACACCGCCAACAACTGTAGCAGCAGCTAGTGATTTTTCACCCGTTCCTAACTCATATCTCCAGCCATTAAATTTAGCCAAGCCGACTTCTAAGTCAACAAAATCATCAACGTCATCTAGAGCATTACCAAATGGGTCTGAATTCATTTGCATCAAATCAGCAGGTACAATAGTATCTGGTGCATTCGTTTTATACGATTTAGTAACTGTATTTTCATCTCTGATCATAAACAGTTGATCTTTCTCATTGGTACCGGTTGGTTTTGAGCGGTTACCACTACCAATAACTATTGCATCATACGGCGTATCTAAGCGTGTTATAACAGTACTACCATCAATTGTTGTCTCGCTTACTTTACTATAAATAGTTCGTGCAACGAGTGGTTTGTAAAAAAAGCGTCGGTCTTCAGTTGCTTTATTACTGCCAAGTTCAGCTAATTTAAAGTGACTAAATTCGCTAGTACTAGTGCCTGGCATATCTATACGCCAAATATCTCCACCAGTATCTGCCGCATAAATTCGGTCTATATACCCATCATAATCCGAGTCAAGCGTGGTAACATCTGCAGCAATGCTATGCTTACCTTTAAAGCCATTAATATCGGGTGTTAATGCCCATACTCTTTTACCTGTTTCGGCTTCAACAATATAGATACCTCGCCCTATATTATCCTCACTACGAATAGCTGCATCTTTATTTGTATCGTATCCAGCACCAAAAATTAATAAAGGCTTATCACCAAATGCTTTAATATAGGCTATTTGTGGCTTTGACCATGTTTGCGCAAGCTCTTTAAAATCGCCTTTTCCGCCCTCTATTGGTGCGTCCCATAATTTTTTTGGTATGTTTGGGTTTGTTATATCAAGTCCGTAATAATTTTTACCACCGCGACGCATTCCTGCAAAAGCCCACACTCTATCGTCGCCACTCGCATCAATAATACCGTCGTTTAAACCATCACTATTTAAGTTTTTATTATCAAAATAAATACTAATAGGGCCATCCATACCATATACTTTCGTATCGGCCTGATTTTTACGTAGAGGTTCAATAATGTCGTATAAAGCAGACGGTATAAATGCCCAACTTTCACTTACGCTATCATCAGAATCCTTGAACATATGCAAAAAGCCTGCATTTGTTCCTATTAAAACTCGAATATCATCATTACCATAATCGATTGCGACAGGTTTAGAATGCAGAGGATCACCAAAAATATCTTGACGCTGGTCAACGTTAGACCCATCAGCATCATCATCATCAACATCAACACCCATCGCCCATTTAATATCATCGCTCGATAAGCTCAGAGGATTATTATTGACTAAATTAAGAATATCACTGACAACTGAGGTATTAAAATTTACTATTGCTCCCTGATTGTCAGTGTATAAATTACGGCTATCTGAATCTAATGTAGTTAAATGAAGATTTACACCACCTTGTGCAACTAAGTTACCATCAGCTGGCTCCCCGCTTGGCAACCAAAATGTTTCTGCATTTTCGTCAATCAAGCCATTTTCATCAAGTGCCGATAATCCTTTTGAGTCAACAATTTGACTCCCTGATACTTTCAGCTTTTTTAGGTTTCCACGCCAACGAGCACCTGTTTCTGGGTAAAACATGGCAAAATAAACAGCATCTCGACTACGAGTTTGATCTACATTATTACTTGCAACTGAAGGTGATGAAAAACTATCATTTACTTCTCTGATTCTTGAAATCGTATTTTTTAATGCCTCTGATAAAGCCTCTGAAGTTCGCGCCTCTAAGTACTGCCCTCCACCAACCGATGCCGCTTTCTCTAGTAAGTCAATACCGCCATCACTCATTCCTGTGCCAAAGCCAATGGTAAAAACTCTACCCGTATCTAGCACATCGCTTGTCTCAGAGTATAAATCTACTTTTGTATTATTTGTTCCATGTATTATTTTTGATAGAGCAACTAAATAGCTATTAGAATAATCACCACTCACAAAAGGGATTGAATCATTAAATAAATTATTATGTACACTTTTAATCTGATCATCACGACCATCATCGTTAGTGGGATCTCCATCAGTCATCAAAATAATATTAATTGAGTTATCGCACCTAAGAGGATCTCCTGACTCCTTTTTAAATGGTGACTTATAAGTTCCATTAGCATCAGCTGCTTTATCTCTATTGTTAATACCATAACCATAGTAAAGACTTTGCCCAGTAATATATCTATACGCCTCCCATAAGGTTTCTGTTAAGGGAGTTGCTCCACTTGCAGGCAAATCATCAATTTCATTAAGTAAGGTATTTTTGTTAGAACCAAGCCTTGCTAATACATAGCCACCTGAACTTTCTCTAAATCTCATTAAACCAAAATCAATATCATCATTATCAGTAACTAGTTGGCTAACGGCGTTTTTTGCTACTAATAATCGGCTATCTTCACAAATAGCTTGTGCATATCCATTTACAGACTTGTAACACTGCTGTGTATAATTAAAGTAAGTCTGACTTTTAAAACAATCAGATTCATAGAACTGTCCATTTTGATAACGACGATAACACCTGCCTCCATCTACAACATCCCAAGCCATACTTCCTGAAGTATCAAATATCATTAACACTCTTGGATTTTCGTCTGTCTCTACATCATGATTTACATAAAGCTCAATATCCTCTGCAAATACCGACATACTTATTGTTAAGCCAAGCAAAGAGGCTAACACTTTGTTTAATTTAAATTTCATCTTAAATCCCCTTGCTTACGCTGGCCATTTCTTGTGCTATACCTGTAACAATAGTTAGTTCATGCTTACTTTTAGAACCATATTCTATCGTAGTGGCGACCTGTAACATATTGCACGATATACCTGCTGTAAAATTAAAGCGTCGAGGGCATTCTAAATCTAGCTCCCCCTTGTTCAGGTTAGTCATTTTGCTTTGCATATCTGCATGATTTGCAATCACCATACCTTTGTCATCACCATCCGCGATTGCAGTTACTTCATCGGGAGTCAGGAAGAAATGATTATCAGCGCCTTGATTTGCCTCATCAGAGATCATGCGTTGCACTTCACCAATGAGTTCATTTTCGGCTACTTCGCGCTCTTGTGCTGCATTGGTAATTTTAATATCAATACTACTACTGCTCATAAGTGTCACAGCAATACCGGTCACTGCAATAACCATTATTAAAGCTGTAATTAGAACTACACCTTGCTGTTTTTTTTGTAATTGTTTTAAATACGCCATAAATTTGATCCAACATTATTTAATCGAATAGTCGTGGTAAACACTGTGCGTCTGAAACTATCGGTAAATTTCAATTCACGCTTGTCTTCATCTTCACCTAATGTGTAAGTTTGGTTTTTAATTTTAACTCCTGGGTCTGGCTGCAATGCGCGTATTAATAAAAAAACCTGAACAGTTAAAATACCTTTACGATTTTCCCAATCTGTATGCTTCATATCTTGAATACTTCGGTAGGTATCTACGCGATTATCACTGTTAGTATCAAGACCAAAAACAAACCGCATATTCTCAACACCTTCCATAATAGTTTCTGTGTTGATATTTCCACCAACAAGGCGCTTTCTCATTAATGCAGGTACAGTTAAATTCTTATTATTAACTTTATAAGTTTGTTCTGATAGATAATAAACATGATGGCTATAAGGCCAAACAGTTGCATTAACATTAAGAGAAGCAGCGTTAACCGTTCCACGGAAAAATTGAGCTTTCTCTTGCTCAGCTACAAAGTAGTTTTCATCGGCCTGAGTCTCATTAGTTACTGCATTAACTGTTAAACTCTTGCCTTGTAAAAATTTTAATTGAATAATGTCAGTGCTTTTAATCGGATTATTTAGACAGTTAAGCTCTTTTGATTCGCCTGCAACCTTTGCGTAAATAGTTCTAAAATTACTAGCTGTAGCAAAATCAGGGAAACTCCCATTATTTAATCCTTCAAAGCAGTCTGTTCCAGGGTTTGCTAGTGTATCTGTGTTTATTGCGGTGAACGAATCGTCATAATAAGTTCCCCAAAAGCCAATTTGTTCAATATCACGTTGCATAATGTTAATTGCAAGGCGCCCTGATTCTTGAAGCTCACCAATAGTCATCGTATCTTTAGTGGTTACTTTCATTCCTATATAGGTAAACATAACGCCACCTAGTATTAATCCACCAATAAATAATGAAATCATCATTTCTACAAGTGTAAAACCTTTTTGCTTCATGTTAGCTCCTAAGGTAAATATAACTAGTTAAAACAACTAAGCGGCGCTTTTTGTCAGCCGTTCCACACTTTATAGCGCCAGTAGCATCATTTGCATTGAACTCTTGTCGACCTTGCCACGAAACAATTACTTCTAAATTAAATGCTTTACCACCCGAACCAGCAACTGCGGTAGGTGCAATACATACGGTAGCACCATCTAAAGTTCCCGTATTTTCTCGAGCTCTTATAGCTCTTTTCCACTGCTCAAGATCTAACGCCGCAACTTGCGCTGCGCTACAAGTGTTTGTAAAGCACGCCTGCGAGGTTGTAGTAGCAGTTTCACTATCAAATGTCTGTGTGTACAGTCCGGCTATTTGCGGGGTATCGTTAGCACGGATACGCTGCACAATATCATTACCAAGTGCAACTGCAGCAGCACGCTGCATAGAATCAAAGCTTGCTTGCTTTGCTTTTGCTTGCAAAGCAACTGCGCCTAGAAGGCCAAAACTAAGAATAATAAATGCAATTAGCACTTCAATCAGAGTGAAGCCTCTTTGCACTTTTATGTGAGGTGATTGCATAATAAAACCAAATAAAAATTATCTGATTATAAGTTTATGTTATTTATTTGAGGAATCAATGAGGACTAAGACAAGCGGTTATATTTGTTGATAAACGGTTAATTAAATCTGTTTATTCAATAACACCGTTGATAATTAAAGCTCAAATGTATTTAAATCAGGGGGGAGTTAATTGCAAGGTAAGCCTAAAGCGAATTTTTAACTAATTTAAGCTCACGGCGGCTCACTGGCAATAGCTCACTGCCCCCTTGTAGCTCAATCATATGATTGCCATTCGCTTTTGAATGCAAAGCAATTACTTTTTGTTTATTAACCAATGTATTGCGATGAATTCGCAAAATATGTGTAGGATATTGTAACTCTAATTGTTTTAGACTTTGTTCAAGTAAAGCTTCTCCACCACAGAATATCATTTTGGTATACTTTTCTTCGGCACTAAAATACAAAACATCATTTATATCAACACTGCGTAGAGTACCAGCGAGCTGATAAGAGATTTTTGCATTTTGTTGTTTTTGAATATGTACTTTATTTAAGCGCCCAACTTGCTTAAGCACCTTTTGCAATGATTGCTCTGAAATAGGTTTAACTAAATAGCCTGCAGCGCTTAATTGTAAAGCATCGAAGGCATGCTCAGGGTGAGCAGTTATAAAAACAATAGCAGGAGGTAGAGTTAAACTATTGAGCTCATTAGCAACTTGCAAACCATTCATACCAGGCATATCAACATCTAAAAAAATCAGATCCGGCGTTTGCTTTTTAGCAAGTACTAGGGCTTCATTTCCATTACTTGCCTCGCCTTGTACAACTATACTTTTATCATGAGCCAACAAACGAATTAAGCGCGATCTCGCAAGAGGTTCATCATCTACAATGAGTACGTTCATACACTACCCTCAATAAGCTTAGGGATCACGACCTTGACCCTAAACACATCATTTTTATTAGTAATTGTTAGCTGCGCTTTATTTTTATAATAAATATTTAATCGCTGGCGGATATTTTCAAGCGCCATGCCGTTATTAGGCCTAGTTTGAGCATTAGAAATTGTTACAGGGTTAGAAACAATCATGGTTATATAGCCGGTAGTTATATGTAGCTCTACTTTTATTTCTGCACCATGCTCACTTGTTTCAACGCCGTGGCATACTGCATTTTCAATTAATGGCTGCAGGATTAAACAAGGAATGCTCAATGCAGGTAGTTCATTAGGTATTTGCCAATTAACTCTTAAGCGATTACCGAAACGCCATGTTTCAAGTGCTATATATTGCTTACTCAGCGTTATTTCATCGTCAAGAGATACATTTTTTCCTGAGTGCATTGCAGCCTGCGATAAGGCGGCTAATGCTAAAATAGCCTGCTCTGCCGCATCGGCATCATGATGAGTAAGCTCTGCAGCAGTGTTTAAACTATTATATAAAAAATGAGGACGTATTCTAGCTTGCAAGGCATCAAGCTCAGCTCGAGAAAGCGCTTTAGTTTGCTGCTCTTTTTCAAAATGAATTAATAAAAATTGGACGAATAAAGCCGCCAGCAAAGCCACTATAATGCAATTGCGAAGTGTGAAATAAATTAAGTTATCTGTATCATCTATATCAAAAGCAAAATGGGAAAATAAAATACTAAAAATGCACGTAGATAATAAAAAAAAGATAAAAAACAAACCTAACTGAAAAGCTTGAGTACGGTTTTGTAAAAAAAAACGACAAAAGTATAAAGAAGAGGTACCGACTAAAACAATTAAATGCATAAACAAACTAATGATCCCAAGTCGAAGCCAAATATCGCCTTCTACATTGGGTGCAAAGGCTAAAACAATAGCAATAACTTGAGAAACAATAAGCGAAGCTAGTACGCCTCGCTCATTAAAAAGAGCCGAAAAAAGCAAACCATCATCTTTTAGTGACTTGCTCATAACGACTCTCCTATAATCTAAATTTTAAATTAACGTAGCTCTACAGGAACAGCAAATACGATATTCTCTTCTTCGCCTGGGTTTTCAACAACCTGCGTACCACCAAGATCTTTTAATCGGCTTATAACTTGTTGTACAAGTACTTCTGGCGCAGATGCACCCGCAGTTACACCCACTGATTTAGAACCTGAAACCCACTGCTCTTGCACATCAGTTGCATCATCAATTAAATAAGCAACAGTGCCCATTTTATCTGCAAGTTCACGTAAGCGATTAGAGTTAGAGCTGTTTTTAGCGCCAACAACTAATAGCACATCAACTTTGTCAGCTAAGTCACGAACAGCATCCTGACGATTTTGCGTTGCATAACAAATATCATCTTTACGAGGTCCGTCAATTGATGGAAACTTATTGCGTAGTGCATCAATAACATCAGCAGTATCATCAACTGATAAAGTCGTTTGACTACAGTAAAAAAGATTTTCAGCATTTTTTACATTAAGCGCAACAACATCATCAACGGTTTCAACAAGATAAATACCACCGTCTGAGTTATCATATTGTCCCATTGTTCCCTCTACTTCAGGGTGACCATGATGTCCAATTAAAATACACTCAATACCTTTGCGACTCGCACGTGTAACTTCCATATGCACTTTAGTTACAAGCGGACACGTTGCATCAAATACTTTTAAATCACGACGTTTAGCCTCGCTGCGAACCGCTTGCGATACGCCATGTGCGCTAAAAATAACAATACTGTCGTCAGGTACTTGATCAAGCTCTTCAACAAATACCGCACCACGGCTTTTTAGTCCATCAACCACATAGCGGTTATGTACTACTTCGTGGCGAACATAAATTGGCTTTTCAAAAATATCTAAAGCGCGCTCAACAATACTAATAGCACGGTCAACACCAGCGCAAAAGCCGCGAGGATTAGCTAGTAATATTTCCATTAACCTTCCACCTCAATAATATCAACTTCAAAGGTTAAACGCTGGCCAGATAAAGGGTGATTAAAATCAATCGTTACCGACTCACCTTGCACTTCGCGAACTAAACCAGGAAGCTCAGTGCCATCAGGTTGAGTAAACGCAATAATTGCACCTACCTTAGCTGGTGTTTCTGGACCAAACTTACTACGGTCAACGTAGTAAATATTATCTGGGTTTGGCTGACCAAAAGCATCTTCAGGTTCTAATTCAAACGTTTTACTTTCGCCTGCAGTTAGCCCTAATAAACACTTTTCGAAGTTTGCCGTTAAGCTGCCATCACCCATTGTTAATTTAGCAGGTTTGTTGTGCACCTTGGTAGAATCAGCGGCAGAGCCATCTTCTAATTTAATAGAAAAATGGAAAATAACTTGCGAGTTTTCACCAATTACAGCTTGGCTCATGCTTTATGCTCCTTTGGACTCTCGCCGGTGAAGGCGTCAAATAACAATAATGCTGCGCCAATACAAATAGCGCAATCGGCAATATTGAATACAGGAAAATGTGAGTCTTTATAAAAAACGTGAATAAAGTCGATTACATAACCATACGCAATACGATCGTATAAATTACCAATAGCGCCAGCAAGTACCAATGCATAAGCACCGCATAGTACTTTATTTGTAGCAGGTAAGCGTTTTAGCCACCATACAAGCAAAGCACTAATAGCAACGGCAATTGCACTTAAAAACCAACGCTGCCAACCACCCGCTTCACTTAAAAAGCTATAAGCAGCACCATAGTTATGTACATAAGTAATACTAAAAACAGGGAGTAAGTTTATAGACTCTTGATAAGCCATAGTCCCTACAACAAGTGTTTTACTGGCAAAGTCTATTACTAAAAGTAATAGACTCAACCAAAGCCACACTAAACCACTTTTTTGGGCTAGTTTGCTCACTAAGAATAACTCCTAAGCGAATTGACGCTTTTCACCTTCGCCGTCAACATTACTTACACAACGACCACAAATTTCAGGATGAGCAGGCTCAACACCTACATCTTCGCTGTAATGCCAACAACGCTCACATTTAGCAGCATCTGTTGCAGCAACGCTAATGAACAAACCTTCAATTTCGGTAGCTTGTGTATCTGCAGGCTGGCTATCAACTTCAGTAACATTCACCGCTGATGTTAACAATACAAAACGCAGTTCATCACCAAGCGCGTTTAATTTAGCGGCAAGCTCTTTACCCGTAAATAAATTCACCGTTGCTTGAAGTGTTGCACCAATTACTTCTTCTTTACGTGCAGCTTCTAATAAGCGGTTTACTTCGTCACGTACAGTTAAAATCTCTAACCAATCATCGTTACTAAATTGGCTATTTGTTGGCGCTTGTAAGCCATCGTACCAAACTGATGTAAATACGTAGTAACTACGCTCACCCGGTAACGCTTCCCAAATTTCTTGTGCGGTAAAGCTCATAATAGGTGCCATCCAACGCGTCATTGCTTCTGCGATATGATAAAGCGCAGTTTGACATGAACGACGTGCATGGCTATCACTCTTAGCTGTATATTGACGATCTTTAATAACATCTAAATAGAACGAGCCAAGCTCACCCGTACAGAAGTTCATTAGCTTTTGAGTTACTAATAGCATTTGGTAGCTGTCGTATGCGGCTAAAATCTCGTCTTGCAACTGAGCTGCGCGGCCAACAATCCACTTATCAAGCTCAACCATATCATCAACAGCTACTTGATCTGTTTCTGGGTTAAAACCATTTAGGTTAGCAAGCAAGTAACGGCTGGTGTTACGAATACGGCGGTAACGATCGGCTGAGCGTTTAAATATTTCATCCGACACAGTCATTTCTGCCGTGTAATCGGTAGAAGCCACCCACAAACGTAGAATGTCAGCACCTAGTTTATTCATCACATTTTGTGGTGAAATAACATTACCTAATGACTTAGACATTTTGCGGCCGTTTTCATCAACAGTAAAACCATGAGTCAATACTTGGCGGTATGGCGCATGACCATTAATAGCCACAGATGTCATCATTGATGACATAAACCAACCACGGTGCTGATCAGAACCTTCAAGGTATAAGTCAGCCGGACCAACCAAGTCTTCACGTGCATCTACTACACAAGCGTGTGACACACCTGAGTCAAACCATACATCTAGCGTATCTTGCACTTTCATGTATTGCTTGGCGTCTTCTTCACCAAGTAAAGTAGCTGGTTCTAAATCGTACCATGCTTGTATACCAGACTTTTCAACAAGCTCTGCTGCTTGAGCAATTAGCTCTTGTGTATTTGGGTGAAGTGCACCGGTGTCTTTATCAACGAACAATGCAATAGGAACGCCCCAAGTACGCTGGCGAGAAATACACCAATCTGGGCGGCTTTCAACCATGTTAGAAATACGGCTTTCGCCCCACTCTGGTAACCATTGCGTGTTTTTAATCTCAGCAAGAGAATCTTGACGTAAGTTAGCCTGATCCATACTTACAAACCATTGTGGTGTAGCACGGAAAATGATTGGTGTTTTATGACGCCAGCAATGTGGGTAACTATGCGTAAGCGCATGGTGATGCATAAGCGCACCACGCTCTTTTAACACTTCAATTACGCTCGCATTCGCCTTAAATACGTGCTGACCTGCAAAAAGTTCGGTATCTGGTAAATAAACACCATTTGCACCAACAGGGTTAGCCACTTCAAGGTTGTAATTTAAGCCTGCCACGAAATCTTCTTGACCATGGCCTGGGGCGGTATGTACAACACCAGTACCTGAATCAGTAGTTACGTGTTCTGCAACAATCACTGGTACATTAAAATCATAAAAAGGATGGGCTACTTGCAAGTTTTCAAGCGCTGCACCTTTTACATACCCTAGTACGTGAAAGTGATTAAAACCAAAACGGTCCATAGCATCTTTAACAAGCTCAGAACCTAAAATTAGGCGTTGTTGTACGCCTTCATCTTCAACCTGTACTAACGCATACTCTAAATCGGCATGCACAGCCACAGCGCGGTTTGCAGGAAGCGTCCACGGTGTTGTTGTCCAAATAACAGTACCAACACTGCCTTCACCTTTATGACCATCAGCTAGATCAAAGGCACTAACAACAGCATCTTGATCAACAAATGTAAAACGCACATCGATTGCTGGTGACTGCTTATCTTGGTATTCAACTTCTGCTTCTGCTAATGCAGAGCCACAGTCTGTACACCAATGCACAGGCTTGGCGCCTTTATGCAAATGACCTTTTTCAATAATTCGACCAAGCACACGAATTGCATTCGCTTCAAAGTCAAAGTTCATTGTTAAATATGGCTTATCCCAATCTGCAAATACGCCTAAACGTTTAAAATCAACTTTTTGACCTTCAACTTGTTTTTTAGCGTATGCACGGCATTTTTCACGAAACTCACTCGCAGTAACTTTTACACCCGGCTTGCCTACTTTTTTCTCAACCATTAACTCGATTGGTAAACCATGACAATCCCAACCTGGAACTAATGGTGAATCAAAGTCAGATAATGTTTTAGACTTAACAATAATATCTTTTAATATCTTATTAACTGAGTGGCCTAAATGGATATCGCCATTTGCATACGGAGGGCCGTCATGCAAAATAAAGGTTTTTTTACCTTTCTTAGCGCTGCGAATTTGACCATAAAGGTCGTCCTCATACCATGCTTTAAGCATTTTTGGTTCACGTTGTGCCAAATTGCCACGCATTGGAAACGGTGTTTCCGGTAAGTTCAAAGTATGTTTATAGTCGCTCATTTATCCTACATTCCGTCTCTATCGGCTAACTGATTTAAACCAAAACACTGCTTAGCGGCAGCAACATCAGTTGCTATTTGCGCCGTTAATTGTGTTAATGTCTCGAATTTTTTCTCATCGCGAAGTTTTTCTATTAACTCCACATGCATAAATTGTCCGTAAATATCCTGTGCAAAATCAAAAAGGTGAACTTCTAATAATGCACGAGTTCCATTAAATGTCGGCTTATTACCTACATTTGCAACTCCAAAAATCTGTTTTCCTGCAATCGTTGCTTGCACTGCAAACACTCCGTTGACAGGACACACTTGGCGTTTTAGGGCTATATTTGCCGTTCTAAAACCGAGTTCACGTCCTCTTTTCCAGCCATGTATAACACGCCCAGAAATAGCATAATCGTGACCAAGCATTATTTTAGCACTCGCTAAGTCACCGGATGCTAAAGCATCTCGTATTAAAGTGCTGCTTACTCTAGCATTTAATTGACGAAAGCTCGCGGTGCTTTTTACATCCATGCCCGCTTGCTCACCCATGCTAGTAAGTAAGTGAAAGTTACCTTGGCGTTGCTTTCCAAACTTAAAATCATCACCAACAGTAAGTGCTTTAACACCTAACTTTTTAATCAAAATCTCATTAACGAATTGCTCAGCATGCATGTTTGCAAATTGCTGATTAAAGCTAATGCAAATAACTCGCTCAATACCTAAATCACTCAATAAACGTAACTTATCTCGTAAGCGCGTTAACCGTGCAGGGGCATTGTTTTTAGCAAAAAACTCTTGTGGCTGGGGTTCAAACAGCATTACAGTGCTAGGCAAACTATGCGCTTTAGCATCGCTAAGTAAACCTTTTAATACTTCTGCGTGGCCTAAATGAACGCCGTCAAAATTACCAATAGTTAACACACAACCAAAATGGTGTGGGCGAATATTGTGTATACCTCTAATTAACTCCATGCCACCTAATGCCTTGTTTAGCGAGCTATTAATTACGGCTAAAAAATGATTAAAGCCGCAGAGTTGCCGATTATAATCTTTTTTTTAGTTTGATTCAGTAATTGCTACACTTTTTATCGTATTTAGTCTAACGCCCATCACAAATAGCATTGCAAAGTAGCTAATACCAGCCAAAGCCACTAGCGCTACTAATAATATTACTTGCTGCGTAAAGGCCCATGTAGCCCAATAATAGTAACTGCTCACAAACCATGTGACAGCTCCCATAACAATACTTGCAACAACACATTTAAGTGTAAAACGCATACTCATTGATGAGAACTGGTATACATTTTCTTTTTTAAGCTGTCTGTATAATAAAAATGCATTGCAGCTAGCCGATAACGAAGTAGCAAGTGCCAACCCTAAATAACCAATGAAAGGAGCCAGCATAATGTTAAACACCATATTAAGTACTAAGGTAATAATACCAATACGCACCGGTGTTTTTGTATCTTGACGAGCATAAAAACCAGGAGCGAGTACTTTTATTAGCATAAAGCTTACAAGTCCGACCGAATATGCGACTACGCCTAAGCTTACAGCTTTGACATGATCAATACTGTCTTCTTTAAATGCACCGTGGTCGAACAATACGGTAATAATAAGTGGACTGATGATCATTAAACCTATCATTGCTGGTAGGCCTAAAAATATAACAAAACGAACTCCCCAATCGAGAGTATGCTGAAAATCGCTACTTTTTTTACTGCTATGTAGTTTAGAAAGCGCCGGTAAAATAACTGTCGCAATACCAATACCAAATAATCCCAACGGAAATTCAATTAAGCGGTCAGAATAATAAAGCCACGCAATTGAACCCGTCATCAGTAATGACGCAATCATGGTATCTAGCAACAGATTAATTTGACTAATAGAGACACCAAACAAAGCCGGTAGCATAAGTTTTCGTACTTTTTTTACGTTTTCGTCTTGCCATGCCCAGCGCGGACGCGCCAACATTTTAGCGCGATACAAGAACGGTAGTTGAAATAGTAGCTGCACTACACCACCGAAAAATACACCTATGGCAAGTGCATAAGCACCTACTGAAAATTTATCATGTAAAAAAATTGCACACGTAATAATAGAAACATTAAGCAAAACTGGTGTAAATGCAGCAACAGCGAAACGGTTATACACATTCATAACCGCACCACTAAGTGCAACTAAGCTTACAAAAAATAAATAAGGGAATGTAAGTTTAAGTAGTGAACTTGCAAGTTCAAATTTTTCGGCATTAGGTCCGCCTTGCCACCAATCTATAAACCAACCGGTACCAAATAGTGCTGCAATAACAGGGGAAGCAACAACACCTATAATAGTGACAATTAGTAAAATGGTTCCTAATGTGCCTGCTGCTTGTGCAACAAAAAGTCTGACCTTGTCGTCGCCTTGCTGTTCTTTAATTTCACTTAGCACAGGTACGAATGCTTGTGCGAAGGCACCTTCTGCAAATAAACGGCGTAAAAAATTAGGAATACGGTTAGCAAATAAAAAAACATCAGCCGCTGCACTTGCGCCTAATAAATTGGCAACGACAGCATCTCGAACGAGCCCTAAAATACGCGATATCATAGTCATACAACTAACAATCATACCAGAGCGAAATAAACCTTTTGACACCTTAAACCTACTCAAAAATCCTCAAGATAGGCGATTATGCCACAGTCTTTTTTATAAATCGCTTTAAAGCACTAGGCTGGGGGTCTGTGCTTTGTTACAATGTCTATATTAACTGCTAAAGCGGCAAATTGATGCTCGTTATATGGTGCAGTTTTTCTTGGATTGTTAAATTTAAATTGACATCCATGATAGAAACAGGCATATTCCACGGCCTTTAATTTAAGCTTTATTTTAAGATTGTTAGGAGCAAACCTTGGCTAACATCAAGTCTGCAAAAAAACGCGCTATCACAAGCGAAAAAAACCGTCAGCACAACGCAAGCCGTCGTTCAATGATGCGCACTTACTTCAAAAAAGTAATTGTTGCTATTGAAGCGGGCGATAAAGAAGCTGCACAGCAAGCTTTTTCTGTTGCTACACCTATCCTAGACCGTTACGCAACTAAGGGTCTAATTCACAAAAACAAAGCAGCTCGTCATAAGAGCCGTATAGCAGCTAAGATTAAAGCTCTATAATTTGTTTTTGACAGAATATAAAAAACCGGCTTTTGCCGGTTTTTTTTTATCTAAGATTTAATCTCGTACTTTAATAAAAGTCGACATAAATATTTAAACAGATTAGTGTCATACATTTTCCAAGTCTGGATAAAACTTCTTAAGCATTGCCGCTATTTTTTTAGGTGTAAACGGCTTCACTACAAATCCTTTAGCGCCTTTATCAATTGCATCCTTAACATTTTCAATACCTGAATGCGCAGATACCATTACAACATTTGTCTCAGGGCTTAATTCATTGATTTGTGCAATCAAATCTTTGCCATCGCCGTCCGGCAGCTCTATGTCTAAAAAAATGATATTATAATTTGCAGCCTGGCACTCACTAATACATTGTGAGGCAGTAGATGCTTCCTTTACGTTATCTATCCCTAAGTGCATGAGCGTTTGGCTCAAAAAACTACGCACTGTGCTAACGTCATCTACAATTAAAATTGATAGCTGCGTATTCATCTTTATTCCTCGTAGGCTATAAGCTAACTTTAAGTTATCATAATAATTAGCTTAGTATATAAATTTGCTCATTTAATTATAGAGACCTACGGAAAAAAGGCCAGATTTGCTTTATGTCTAAAACCCCAAATAAACAGTCGTTGCTAGGTAAAACACCAACAAGAAAAAAAACAGCGCAAAAAAGAAAGCCGCAACGCCCTACTCAGCGCTCTATACCCGCAGAGGAAAAAACAAACACAAACAATGGCACTAGCCAAAAAACAAAGTCAAAAAAGGGGCTATTTATATCTCTGGCCATTGTTATTGTAATAATTTTAGCTTTTCCAAAACCAACCTTGCTCACCTATAAAAAATTAGGGATGGTAAGTGAGAGTGTATACTGGCCTGGACTTTTGGGTTACGGAGCTACTTTAATTGATTCCAACTTGCACCCCAACTATGATTCTAGCCGTGAATCCCTTTATTTATGCAGTGATTTACAAAAACCACAGAGCTGTCAAAAGTATCAAGTAATTGCTGACAATGGTTTGTTTTCGGCAATTGGCAGTTACTTTTAGCATTAATAAAACTAATCTGAAAATTTAAAATTACTTGGTTGAAAGGTGTGCAAAAGATCAACATAATGGCGCTCCTTTTTTCAACAACTGAACTATTGAAACGACCATGCTAAACGAGCTAGATTGGCTTTTAAATACTACACTACTTGCACTAGGTTTAGGTGCATTCTTTATTAACCAGATAACACTGCTGCGCGTTGCCGCCATTAGTGCATGTGGTTTATTGTTCTTATCATTTAGCCTAGATCTTATGTCGTCGAGCGTTATTTCAAATATGAGTTTAGTGTTGATCAACACTTTTTACTTGTTTAAAGTTTATACATTCGGGCAATTTAATGTAACCCAAAGTTAACAACTTTTCCTTAGAATATTTAATAGCCCAGCATTGCTGGGCTTTTTTATTGCGAATTTTTAAAATATTAGAAACACGTTGGATCAGGACAGTATTGAACGCCACTAAAGCACCACTACAATAATGGTGCTGAGCATGTACTGTTGAGAGAAACGAGAAGAAAGACGAAAATACCTAATAAGCTAGGTTAATCTACTGTTGTTAATTCACTTTGGGTTTGTGTTTTAGATGGACTATCTTCAGCGTTAGCCTGATTAAACCAAGCTGAAACACCTAGCACGATAATTGAAATAACAACGAGGCTTAATTTAGCCCCACTTTGACTGGATTTCATAACACCCTCTTTATATTTTTATTAGTGAGAATATCTTTTACACTAATGAAAATTACAAATGTTAACAAGCTGTTTTTTAAACTAATTAGCTATCAGCTAATAACCTTTTGTTCTATCCACTGAATTATTGAGTGCTAAGCCCTTATTCAAACGTTCAATATTATCGGCTATTTGGTCTATAACGCTATTTAAATCAGATAGCGCTGCACAATGTGGTGTAAGTGTTATTTTGGGGTTTCCCCAGTAAGGGTGATTCTGCGTTAAAGGTTCTTGGTCAAAAACATCCAAAGTAGCTGCGCGTAAGCTATCGTTATTTAATGCATTTAATAAATCTTGCTCAACCACATGAGCACCACGTGCCACATTAATAACAACAGCATGTGAAGGTAGCTTAGCGAGCATTGAGTGATTAATAATACCCTTCGTTGCCTGCGTAAGAGGTAATAAGCACACGAGATAATCAATCTTACAAAGCATATCGCTAAGTCCTTCATCGCCATAATAAACCTCGACATTAGTCGTGTTTTTATTACTTTGCGCCCAGGCACTTACTTTAAAACCATTAGTTACAAGTTTTTGCGCACATGCTTTACCTAATTCGCCAAATCCAAGTATACCAACATGTTTATTACTAAAAGCTCGTTTTGGCTTCCATGTTTGCTGTGTTTGTTTAGTGTAATACTCTTTTAAGCGTAATTTTTGAGCTAAGACATGTGTAAGTACATATTCCGCCATATCTTCAGCTAATTGCATGTCCACAATACGTACTACTTCGACATGTTCAGGTAATAATGTTAAATCGATACTGTCTACGCCTGCACCAAATGACGACACAGCTTTTAAGTTAGGCAGCTGCGGCCACAGAGACTCAGGAGCATTCCATGCAAGTACAAAATCCACATTATTTGCGGTTTTGCAATCAGGCCATTGCTCTATCAATGTATTTGGTAATCGCTCTTGTAACTTCGTTATTAGCTTTTCGTTGTTGCGCCCCGTTATAGCCACCAATACGGACATAAATTCTCCTAGCAATTCACAGTTTATAATTTAGTACTTTAAAAAGTCACACTACTGCAAAGTCACTGTCATACCCTTTTTTTAATCTTACACGTATAGCGAATAGACCAAACGGAATATGAGGTTAATATGATAAGTGTTGATAAAGTAATTGCAGCAAACTTACCACAACTAGAGAACTCTCCAAAAGTAAAAGGTTTAGTAAAAAAGGGCTTAGGTTACTTATTGCATGAGCAAGAGTTTATCACCTTTGGTAATACCTACCCTCACCTACAAGGGTTAGAATTTGTTGAGCAAGTACTTGATGAACTCAATTTTGATACGCGCTATAAACCTAAGCAGATAGAACATATTCCTAACGAGGGTAAACTTGTTATTGTTGCTAACCACCCTATTGGTTCACTAGATGCTTTAGCACTTATCAAAGTACTCTCTACAGTAAGGCAAGATTTAAAAGTAGTCGCAAACCGCATGTTAATGTCGGTCAGCGCAATGCATTCTCTTTTACTCCCTGTTGATAACTTATCTGGTATGAGTAAAAAGCAAGAGCTTAGTAATATACAAAACCATTTAAAAGGTGGAGGTGCCTTACTTATATTTCCTGCAGGGGAAGTGTCGCGCCTAGGACCAACCGGCATTAAGGATTGCAAATGGAATAGCGGTTTTTTACGTATGGCAAAAAAAGCCAACTGCCCCATTTTACCTATTTTTATTAAAGCCAAAAATAGTCCACTTTTTTACGGCACATCAATGATTTATAAGCCTCTGGCAAGTTTACTATTAGTGACAGAAATGTTTAAGCAGCGCAAAAAATCTTTAGAGTTTGAGATTGGTGCTTCTATCCCTCCTGAGTCCTACTTAATAGAAAACCTTAAAGATAAAGAAATTGTAAACCTCATACGTAAACAGCTTTATAGGCTTACAACTAAAAAAACACTGCCGCTAAAAACACAAACACCTATTGCTGTTCCCGAGTGTAGAAAAGAACTAAAAAGAGCAATTGAGCAATGTCAGCTTCTGGGTAAAACACACGATGGCATGCACATTCATCTATATCAATATGTAGGTAGTTCACCTATTTTTAGAGAGCTAGGACGCCTCAGAGAAATAGCATTTAGAGCAGTAGGTGAAGGAAGCGGTAAGCGTCGTGATATAGATAAATACGATATGGATTACCAACACCTTGTACTGTGGGACCCTATGCAACTAGAGCTAGTAGGTGCTTATCGATTAGCCTGCGCACAACAGATAATACAAAAACATGGACGTGAAGGTTTATATACCGATAGTTTATTTTCTTATACCGACGCTATGACGCCCTATCTAAAACAAGGAATTGAGCTTGGTCGAAGTTTTGTACAGCCTAAGTATTGGGGACGTAAGAGTCTCGACTATTTATGGTACGGTATTGGTGCTTTTATAAAAAACTACCCACAGTATAGGTATTTATTTGGGGCTGTAAGCGTGTCCAACGCCCTACCTGAGCAAGCCAAAGCCATGCTCGTTTATTACTATCAACATTATTATAAAAGCAGCATAGAACTAGCTACGCCCAATAATGAGCTCAAATTAACTGAGCAACAGCTAACGCAATGCAATATCCTTTTTAATGGAAACGATGTTAAAGAAGATTTTGTAGAGTTAAAACATGTGTTAGCTAATATGGGCGCTCAAGTCCCTACTTTATTTAAACAATACACTGAGCTTTGCAATCCTGGCGGCGTACAATTTTTAAGCTTTAGCATTGATCCCGATTTTAATAATTGTATTGATGGATTGGTATTAGTCGATCTTAAAAGTGTTAAAGAAAACAAAGCTAAACGTTATTTGGAATAACTATTGATAAGTAAAGTCAGTGAACCGAGTATTTTATGCCTTATAAAGTACTCGGTTTATATTTAATTATAAATACCGACTCAATCGCATTTAAGTCTTCCAATACTTTTTTAAGTGTCGGGTGTTTTAATTATTTTTGAGCCCTGCTAAAAAGATATTTTCTTGTTTTTTAAGGCCCTGATTAAACACGAGATTATGGCAAGGCAGTGCCTGCCTTAATATATTCATGTGACTGTTAATTAAATAAATATGTCAATCTTTACAAAAGCATAACGACACTAAAATTAATCTAAATCAATAAAACATTTTATAAGCTTCAAATGCTTTTTAAACTTTGATCTAGAACAGGTTTTCATATTTATTGCTCGGTAATAATAGCGCTAATTAAATAGTAGTTCTTGGAGAACAACATGAAAACTCAAATTAGCATCGCATTATTAACCTCTTTATTAGCAATCTCTCCAGCTGCACACGCTAACTTTAGCGTAAATGTTGGCGCTATTAACGTAAACCCTGATAACAGTAGCTCAGCGATTAATGAAGCACCTACGCTAGGCCTTAAAGGTGATTCAAATACTCAACTAGGTATCACCGTAGATTATGCATTTAACGATCAATGGGTGTTAGAACTGATAGCAGCAACACCGTTTTCACACGATGTAAATGGCGCAGGCGGCTTAGCAGGCAATAAAATTGCAGATATAAAACAACTTCCACCGTCATTGGTTGCACAATACCACTTTTTAGATACAAGCTATGCGCTAAGACCTTTTATAGGCGTAGGCATAAACTACACTGCATTTTTTGATGAGCAACCCTCTCAAGCACTTAAAGCAACACTAGGAACAGACGATGTAGAAGTAAAGTTAGATGATTCGTTTGGCTTTATGGCTCAGGTAGGTGCTAACTATAAAATTGATAAAAACTGGGGTTTACACGCAATGGTATCAATTATGGATATTGATACCGATGCCACTGTTTATGCTAATGGTGCAAAAGCGCTTACATCAACTGTTGAGCTAGACCCTGTTGTGGCTATGTTTGGTGTTAGGTACAGCTTTTAAAGCATATATAAAGTAGTACATAGTTGCCCAATTACAATGTGTGTTAAAAGGCCGAAAGGCCTTTTTTTTCATTTGTAGAGATTAGGGCAGGTTACTTAACTTTTTCTGCTCTAACATTTCTTTCCAGTGCATTACTTCACTTGGCAATATAGGTGTTTGCCCATCAAAACCAGCAACTTCAAGCATTTCTTCAATGCTTATAATACCCTTTTTACTTTTAAATACACCGCGTACATAAGCAATAGCATGTAAGCCTCGCTCTGAGTGAAACTTTTGCTCAATATAAAAGTATTTATGATCCCAGCCAACTAACTTAGTACTTATTGTATATCGCTGCATAGGTTTAATATCGCGGATATAAGTAATAGCAGTTGCGTTAACAATCGGAAACCAACGACGCTTCATTATTTGCTTTAGTAAGCCAACACGCTCCGTCATCCACGTGCGAGATAAATCCATCATCGCAAGATAACGTGAGTTTGTTAAATGTAAATTAATATCACAATCAGTCGGCAAAGCTTTGTAATCAATATCTACTGTATCAAGTAGATTTTGATATTGCTTATTGCGTTTAATTTTGAAAAATAATAATAAAAGTCGAATATATAAGTTCACAAAAAAGGTCTTACCAGTTAAATTTATTCGAGTGTAGCATAGCCCCTTGCGAAGACGAATATTCTACTTTAATCTTAAATCATTATTACAATAAAAAAGATAGCTAATGAAATCAAAACTAAAAATTATCGCTGCACTGGCCCTATTAGCCCCTAGCTACAATGCTTTTGCCGATTTCTCGTTACCAGGTAAAGGCTCAGTAACTTACCCTACCGGTGTAGTTAAAGAATTTAAATTTGGTTTTGAATGGCAGCAAAAAGCTGAGAAATTCACTATTGGATCTAAAAGTTACAATATGGAGCAAATTCCTAGCTCTTATTCTGTCGCCATCACGCTTTCAAAAGATGACAGCCAAGTATGGGTTCAAGAATTTAATAATGGGTTTATTGAGGAGTTTGAATGGCAAATTGGCGAACATACAGTCACTCTAAAAAAGCAGCAGTTTAGCGATCCGGTGAAAGGTGACTATGTTATTGAGCTAAATGGCCGTAGCTATTTTTTCACTCGTAATAACGCCAGTATCGTAATGAACTTTAACGAAGAAGGTATTGAGACGATTGCAATTGATGGGGTAACAAAAAATATGGGCACTAAAAATTAGTCCCCATATTTTAATTTCTTTAAGTCAATTACACTTTTACTGTTTTTCGATTAATCCCGTAATCACGTAACTTATTAGCTACAGCGGTGTGACTTAGGCCCAATCGCTTAGCTAACTGACGTGAGCTTGGGTAAGCGGGGTAGAGTTTGCGAAGTAAAGTCGCCTCAAAACGTTTAACAGCTTGATCTAGTGAGCCTTCAAAATCAGACTCTAAATACCCTAAATCATGAGTAAAAGTTGGTAACTGCAAATGCTCTACGCGAAGCTCGCTATCATCTAGTAACGACACTGCACGGTAAATTGCATTTTCCAGCTGACGTACATTTCCAGGCCACGGGTACTCTTGTAAAAAGCTTAAACATTCTTGTGATAAAACAGGAATTGCATGACCATTTTGTTGCGCATATTTTTGAATAAAATGCTCTGCAAGTGGTCCTACATCTGCTTTTCTATCTCTTAGTGGCGCTATTTCTAAAGTAAGCACGTTTATACGGTAATATAAGTCTTCTCTAAAAACCCCTTCTTGTACCATTGCAGGTAAGTCTTTTTGAGTAGCGGCAACAATACGTACATTTACTTTAACTTCGTTCTCATCGCCTACTTTTCTAAACGTACCATCTTGTAAAAAACGCAGTAACTTAGTTTGTAGTTGAGTCGACATTTCGCCAACTTCATCTAAAAATACAGTTCCACCATCAGCTTGCTCTAATACACCACGCTTTGGCGCTGCGTTTTCTTCGTACCCGGCATAACCAAATAATTCAGACTCAGCAACATCATCAGGAAGTGAAGCACACGACAGCGCAATAAAAGGCTTAACAGAGCGATTAGATGCGTAATGGCACGCTCTAGCTAATAACTCTTTACCTGTGCCGGTTTCACCAGTAATCAAAATAGGGGCTTCTAGTTGCGCCATTTTGCGTGCTTCGCGCACAACTCGGCGCATTGCCGTACTAAAGTTATGAATAGTAGCAAAGCTTTCTTGACCGTAGCGTCTAAATGCACTGACCTGCTGCCCTAAGCGGCTTTGCGATTTAATGTTAATAACCGCACCCGCAAGCACATCACCTTCACTACCTTGAGGGACTGCAATTGGTAAAATGTCTGCAATAAAATCCTCACCCGCCACTTCAACGCGTGTGGTTTGCCCGAGCACTTCTTTACCTTCTAGCCAACGTGTAAAGTTAAAGCCTTTAAGTAAGTTATTAATATTTGCACCAATAACTTCTTTTTCAATTAACTGTAAGTCCTTACATGCTGCATCGTTGCATAAGCGTACCCAACCTTTAGCATCAATAGAGATAACGCCATCAGGCAATGCGCGTAGCAAAGTATTTAATTCGTTGTGTTCACGCTCTGATGGTAAAAACGCAGTGGTACGCACGTCATGTACGCCGTCGATTAAACGTATCGATGGCATAATTTTTTGAAATTGTTCAAATTCTATTTCGGGAAAACTTACGTACATACGACAATTTACAGAATCAACTTCAATTCCTTTTAGATCAACGCTGTAGTTAACTAATATATTAAGGATTTCTTGAGCAATACCAATTCGATCAGCACAGTGAATATCTAGACGCATACATCCTCAAAGAAGGAAAAACTATATTAGCTGAATAATACGCTAAGTCGCTTTGAGAAGGTAGCTTATTGTAAACATTTTTGGACAAAACAGACAGCGAAAGCGATAAGTTGAAATGTAATTAAATGAAGAAAAGTAGCACTGATATTTAACTATATCAGTGCTATTTGTTAAATCTTATTATGTGACTACTTACCTTGTGGGTAAGCAGACCAATCACCACCATCTAATTGTATAAATGGTCTTTGGTTAACATACATCATTATTGTGCCTTCGTTTTCAGCAACCTTAGGTGTTGTAGGTAGGTTTTCAAGCAAATTAGCAACACTATTATTCCCACCAAATACATCAGTTTGCAGCGCCTTACTTACCAGCTCTGAAAGCGCAAAGTAACTTGTTGAATCATCAACCACAATTTGCGAGTAGTTTTGTACGTTTGGGCCTATAAATTTAATTGCTACAGGTACCGACACAATTGCTGGGCTTGGGATTTCACGTAAACCTGCAAACTGTACTTTGTCACCTTTTAAATTAGCGCCGTGTTCAGGCACTATCATTAACATAACGTTGCGGCCGCGTTTTTCTAATTTTTTTACAAATTGGTTAATATCAGCAAACAAGTTTTTATGTCTGATTGGGTATGTCTCTTTACTATTAACCCTTGGTTGATTCTCTAGCTGATTACCATCATGTAAACTTGTGGTGTTGTAGTACATCGCACATGGCTTACAATCTTCAGCTTGCTCTAACCAACCATCCAGCACAGCTTCATCTGAGTAAATAGGACTATTATCAAAACCTCGTAGCGCCACTGGCATTGAATCGATATTAAATGGCGTACTATCTAGGCCACCGTACTTATTTATTAAACCTTTAAACTCATCAAAATGTCCGTCGTGATTCATCACAACATTATTTTGATAACCTAGTTTCTCTAGGTTTTTAAACAAGTGGCATTGTTCAGGTGCCTCTTTAAATAATGCTGTTTGACTCGTTTGGCCACAACTAGCGCGCAGCAGTCTTACCGCAGCGGGTCCACTGTATGACGTAGCCGAGTTAAAGTCTGAAAACACCACATCAAAGTCTTTATACATATCAGTAACACTTACACCAATAGCATTTAAATCAGCAACAGCCATTGAGCATATGTTCAAAATAATTACATCAAACAGCTCACCATTCACTTGGTTTGGAAAGTGGCTCATTAGTAAGCTTTGTTGTTGATAAAAATCAGCGAGCTTTTGATCGGGAGATTGCGCTGCCTGAGTGATCACTTGCGTTTGAGGATTACTTTGATTTTGAGTAACCGGTTCAGGGTTAGCCACATTATTAACGAATTGTGATTGTGAGTTATCTCCTTGCCACCCTACAACTAACAGCCCAACAATAGTCACGGTTGTAAAGCGTATCCATTGCGATGTATACCAAAAACACACACTAATTACGAACAAAGCCAACAACATATCAACGCTAATAACTCGGGTTAATAGCTCGATAAAGTAACCAAAACTAAAATCTTGAACGTTACCTGCTTGTTTAGTCAACCTGTTTATTGGTGGCAACCATGAGTCTTGATAAAGTAATACCACAGCAAACACAGCACCTAGTATATGTTTTGCCTTCTCTATTAATGGCTGTTTAAATTTAATCGCAAGCAATGCAGCAAAAGCGGCATTAGTTAGTACGTTAAAATCAATTGCACCGTAATAAAACAGAGCAAACTTAACTAAAAAATAAAGGTTCCAAACCCCTAAACCTGATAATTTCACTGCTTATCCTTTTTTACTGTATTTGGTGTATAAGGCTCTAGTACTTCATGTTTAAAAGTAAGCTTATAATAATATTTTGTTATTTGAGATAAAATGTATTTGCCTAGCATACAAAGCACCGCGCCAAGCACCATTGCAAGAAACACGGTAATTAAAAGCTGATTCATACTCATAAGTTATCTCTTAGTTTCATTATAAAAGGCTTAGCATCTGGGCGGCTTTTACTAGAAAATTCTGGGGTGTTAATATTTTCAGTAACGCTATTTGCTATATCAGGTGCAAATTTATAGCTATCATTCTCAGCAAGTTTTTGCGAGAAATCTACAACACTCTTACTTTTATAAAATCGCCTTAACTGTTTACATTCTTGTTGAATGTAAAAGTGGTCAGAAATTATATTTTGCTGTACAAAAAAATCACTCGTTTTTAATTTAAACAAATGCTTAATTGCATTATCAACGTCATTTTCTCTACAAGCATGCAAATATAAATAAACTGTATTATCTGCAATGCTAAATACATCACCTTCGCGCTTAATATGAAATAAATGCAAAGGATGAATAGGGTCAATTCTTGGTAGTAGCTCAAGTTTCACTAGCACACCACTAACACCTAAATTAACGGCTGAGTCACTATGAATTTCTACTTGTTTCGTAAACTCGATGAAAGGTAAATATCCTTTCGAAAAGGTATTTTCAGTGTATTTTAAAACATCCTCAACTGAGGAAGGTAAAGGCCTTGAAAACTTAAAACCTTGAATAGATTGCACTTGTGAAAGCAAACGCGAAGGCTCTGAAAAGCTATACAAAATCAGATTTACACCCAAGGTTAAAAATAAGCACTCATCTTGATGGCGAATAACACCATCAACATTTTGAATAACAAGCTTTAACCATCGTCCGCAGTTTTTTCTAAGTTCAAAACACTGCTTACCCAATAGCGCCAAATCGGTGTAACGCGTAACTGCAAAAATTAAGGTGGCTGCTTCTACTTTTGGGCCTTTATTAAATAAATCATTATTATCTTTTACGCTTTTATAATGCATCGGTAACTTAGTACCTTCGGGCACAGCACTTTGCACGAGCCAGACATCGTCTTCATCGGAAAAGTCTGAGTGTTTAAGTGTTTTACTTTCGCTTGGCGTTCCAGTTTGAACAACAAACTGATTACCACTTAATAATAATTGGTAATGTTCACCAGCAATAACCCCCCTACTGTGACGCCAATAATCATATTCAAGTACTCGAACCGCAGAGTCGTTATCAACAAATACCAGCCCATCAAATACATTGTTTAATCGTCTAAATAAAAAGCGATAATTTGCAATATCAGGTCCCGAAATTAAAAATAATAATGTAGCTCCCGTACTACGAACAAAATCGTTGTACTGCCTCATCATCAGCTCTAAGCTTTTCTCGTCAGTACTGCTTAACTGTGCTGTATTAAAATGAACAAAAATAAGCGCTTTGTTTAGGCGTTTATAAGCACTTATTTCTTTTATAATACCTGAATTAATTTTCTCTATAGAATGATTCTGCGTTTCTGAGGCCAACGAAAAAGGGTGTACTCTATTATGCTTATAAGCATAATTTAACGATGCAGAAAAAGAAGAATCAAAAAATGATTCAACCTCTTGGGAAACTATATATATATCATTAACCAAGCTTTGGTTAATTGAATGTAACGCCAATTCGATTACAAAATTGTCTAAAGGGGCTAAAACAGCATAACTTGAAGCCGATTTTAACTCTTTTGCAGCAGGCTCTAATCCCGTTATGTTAAAGTTATGCACTTAAAACGCCCTATAAAAAATACTTTTTTACTAGTTTTAACCGTTATTCTATATATAATAGCCAAATATTGTCCACTTTTAATCAAAATAATTAAAGTAACTGTAAAGGTAATAATGAATAACTTGACGCCTAAAAACTCACAAACGTTAACATCAAGTGACATAGAAAACCTTGCACTACGTTTTGGTGGAAAGAGTGATGACTACATAGAAATTGTAAACAAGCAGCAAAATAATAATACAATTAATAAGTACGCATTACTTAAAGAAATAAACAACGAACTAAACATATAAGTTAGTTCAATTAAAGATAGGTAAAACATCCGTTGCAAAGAGTTTTCGTTAAAGGTATCAAAGGCGGTTTAGGCACTACCTCTGTGGTTGCAAATTTAGCGTGCGTGCTAAAAAAGTCTGATGTTGACGTTATTGCAATCGATCTAGATGCAAAAAGTGACCTAGGTTTACATTTTGGCTTGCCATGGAAATATACCAAAGGCTGGAGTAATGAAGCGAGCTTTGAAGATGCACTTGTGCATTTTCATCAAGATGACGATGGCATTATATTTTTACCATATGGTGACAGCACTGATACTAGCATCGATAACATCACTAAAATGGTAAATAGATGCAAAAACCTAAATTATAGCCAAGAAGCGTGGGTAATTTTTGACTGCCCTGCACATATTAACCTTCCCCACTATCCGTTAGAGAAAAACGATATTGTAATTGAACTGGTTAATTGCGACGCTATTTGTCACAGCTTAATTTATAGACGCCTACAAACACTCAAAAATTCAGATACTGATTGGAAGCATTACTTTTTAGTTAACCGCTATAATTCTGCATCTACGCTAGAATTTGACTTGTTTTCTCTTTGGCAATCTACGCTCCCCCTTATGGCTCCGTTTTTTATCAACAGTGACGAAGTTATTAAAGAGTCAACCGCATACAGAAATGTAGCGCTTAATTGTGCGCCATATAGTGTCGCAAACGATGACTTTGAAACACTAGCTGGTTGGCTAGTTAGTAAAGCGACCTTATAAAATGAGCATTACATTATTTTATCAGCGCCCTATTCACAGCACTTTATACTTGCTGCTGAGCATTTTATTTACTGATAAGTTAGTCCGGTACATTTTATTTAAGTTTCATAGCTACTTTAATCAACATAAAGTAAATGTTATTGAAGCTTTTTTAATGCCTTTTATTACTCTTTTAAGCTCACTGTTTATAAATATTAAAAAGCACAAAATCAGCTTTGAATATACCCTTTATGACTACTACCCTCATTTAAGGTTGCCTTACCGAACCTACATTTACTCAAATATATTACGCTTTATTATACAAAGTGTTTTTTTAGTGTTTTTTAAAAACCAGCTTAAATCTAGTTCTGTAAAAGATGATGCTGTTAATTATTTTTATGATGGTGTTAGCTACCTTTTAAGGCAATTACGTTGGTTTGATTTAAAGCTAGGTAGATTGTTAAAGCGCTTACTATCAAAAAACAAAAAAGGCCCTAAAAAAAGTGCGTTTAAAACCATGGCGGATGCGCGTGTATGGCAAAATAAACTAGTCAAATACGTTATTATCGCGTTTATTCTATTTTTATTAGCAATATTTATTACAATTCCTTTTAGCTTGGAAGCTCAAGCCGTTTTTATAAGCTTTATTTTACTAGTTGCGTATGCGCTTAAACGAGTAAAAGGCCAAATGGCAACCATTGTCATGATTACTCTGTCAGTAACCACGTCTTCTCGTTACTTGTGGTGGCGTTACACTGAGACTTTAAATTGGGATGATCCACTTGCACTTGCACTAGGTGGTGGCTTATTACTTGCTGAAACGTATGCCTGGCTTGTACTGATTTTAGGTTTTTTCCAAACAATTAACCCGCTTGAGCGAAAACCAGTGCCTTTACCAAAAAACACTGACTTATGGCCAACAGTAGATGTATATATTCCAACTTATAATGAGCCATTAAGCGTTGTAAGGCCCACTACTCTGGCTGCTTTAAGTATCGATTGGCCTGCAGATAAACTAAATGTTTATATATTAGATGATGGTAAGCGCCCAGAGTTTAAGGAATTTGCAGAGGAAATTGGAGTAGGCTATTTAGCTCGTTCGGATAACAATCATGCTAAAGCCGGCAATATGAATAGCGCTATGCGTTATACCGATGGCGAATATATCGCAATTTTTGATTGTGACCATGTCCCTGCTCGCTCATTTTTGCAAATGACGATGGGACAGTTTTTAAAAGATAGTAAAGTGTGTTTAGTGCAAACACCGCATCACTTTTTCTCTGCAGATCCGTTTGAGCGCAACCTTAACAACCATAGTCAAATTCCTAACGAAAACATGTTGTTTTATGGGCTTATTCAAGACGGAAACGACATGTGGGATGCGACCTTCTTTTGTGGCTCTTGCGCCGTATTAAAACGAGCTGCGCTTGATGATATTGGCGGTTTTGCATTTGAAACAGTAACGGAGGATGCTCACACGGCACTTCGTATGCAGCGCGCTGGTTATAAAACTGCTTATATAAATATTCCACAGGCAGCAGGTCTTGCAACCGATAGCCTGTCAGCGCATATAGGTCAACGCATTCGCTGGGCGCGTGGTATGGCGCAGATATTTAGACTTGATAATCCATTAATGGGTAAGGGTTTAAGCATTCCTCAACGATTATGCTACATAAACGCAATGCTGCACTTTTTATCGGGTATTCCTCGTATTGTATTTTTAACAGCCCCTTTAGCGCTAATATATTTTAATGCATACATAATTTATGCCCCATTTTTAGCTATTTTTATTTATGTAGTGCCGACATTAATTCAAATAAAAGCGACTAACTCACGTATTCAAGGTAAATACCGTTACTCCTTTTGGGGTGAAGTGTATGAGTCAGTACTTGCTTGGTACATATTAAAACCAACCACCGTTGCTTTATTTAATCCTAATAAGGGTAAGTTTAACGTAACCGAAAAAGGTGGTTTAAATGATGAAGAGCATTACGATTGGGGTATTTCTAAACCGTATCTAATTCTCTTACTTATTAATTTACTTGGTATATTAGTGGGCGTATTACGTCTATTTTTAGGTGACCCAAGCCAGATTGGCGTACTTATAATAAGTATGGGTTGGGCTTTTTATAATATTATAATTTTAGGTGCTGCGGTTGCTGTTGCAGCTGAAGCTCGTCAAGTGAGGCACTCGCATCGTATAAAGGCAAACTTTCCTGCCGGCGTTCGTTTAGCAAATGGCCATACTTTGAAAGTAAAAATAACGGATTATTCAGATAACGGTGTAGGCATAGAGACAGATCACGCGCATTTATGTCGTGTTAACGATAAAATTGAATTATTAATGAGTCGCGGTAATAAGCAGTTTTCGTTTACAACGTATGTATGTAATACCCGCAAAAAACAAATTGGCCTCACACTTAAAGATTTATCTCTCGAAAAACAGAGGGCTTTTATACAATGTACCTTCTCAAGAGCAGATGCTTGGCTAGATTGGCAAAATAACTTTAGACATGACCGTCCATCGTATAGCTTCAAAGAAGTACAAAAAACCAGTTTACGGGGCTTTAGTAATTTATTATTTCATGCTCCAAGAGCGTTACAACCTGTTATTAAGTTAATGACTAATATTGTCATTTACATAAATTCATTTACTCCAAAAAAACCGATAGTGCATAATAATTATGATTAAAAAGTTACTTAATACATTTCTAACATTGTTACTTATTAGTAGCGCATATAAAGTGCTCGCTATCGAGCCTATGCACGACAAAACCCTGTTTATAAATGGCTACCCTGAGAGTGCTCAGGTTTCTAGTTTACGCCTTAGCTTTGAAAAGTTAGGATTCAACGACTATAAACTCGACGGCGTGAATAATAACTCTCGTGTCGATTTCACAAATAGAATTGATAAATTAAGCACTAATTTAAAGCTTAACTTTTCGTATACTAATTCCCCTTCATTGCTGGCTAATGTATCGCACTTAAAAGTTTATTTTAACGATAACTTAGTAACAGTATTACCTATTAACGAACAACTAAGTGTTGTAAAAAATACGGTAAGTCATAGCCTAGACCTAAATGCTAAATACATTCAAGACTACAACCAAATCCGCTTTGAACTAGTTGGTTACTACGATTTACGATGCCAAGATTACTTTAGCCGCTCAATTTGGACTGAAATAAACAAATCAAGCCACATAACGCTTGATCAAAAACAGTTAGCAATTGATAGTCGCCTTGAATATTTACCAGAGCCATTTTTTGATGCTAAAGATTACAACAAATTAAACTTACCTTTTGTATTTGCAAGCACACCAAATACACAAGCAATAGAAGCTGCTGCCACTTTATCTAGTTGGTTTGGCGCGCAAGCAGACTGGCGTGGCGCTAACTTTCCCGTAGTTTTAAATAAAGCACCAGAGCAGCACAGTGTGGTGTTTATTACTAATGACTCAAAACCTGATTTTTTAAAAGATTATCCAGATGTTGAAAAGCCAACCGTCGAGCTAATTTCAAGTCCGATTCACAGATACAATAAAATGCTGCTAATTTTGGGGCGTGACGAAAAAGACTTAAAAACAGCGGTTACTGGTCTTGTATTTGGTCATAAAATTATGACTGGCCGAAGTGCAAGCATCGAAGCAATTAACAAACTCCCACTGCGTAAAGCTTATGATGCGCCGAGATGGCTCAGAAACGATCGTCCCGTGCACTTTGACGAGCTTATTGACTACCCGACTCAGTTACAAGCTGAGGGTCTTAACAACGGCCCTATAAAATTAAATGTTCGTTTTGCACCGGATTTATTTACTTGGCGTGAAAAAGGGATTCCTATTACTTTGCAATACCGTAATACCCCAGAGAGCGAAACATTAAATTCACGTTTGAACATGCTAATAAACCAAGAATTTATAAGTGGTTTTTTACTTGATAAAAAAGACACATCGTTAACTACCGCTAAAACGTTGCTGCCTTTAATTGCTAATACAGACACAACGCAAAGCGCTGAAGACTTTTCATTAGACGGTATTAATCTTGCCAGCCGAAATGAGTTAAATTTTGACTTTAGATTTGCAGTACTTAAAAAAGGCGAATGTGCCGTTGCTCCACCTGGTGGCGAGTACGGGGTAATTGATGGAAACTCTAACATTGATGTAAGTGGGTTTGATCATTACATGGCTTTACCTGATTTAAATGTATTTGCAAACAGCGGATTCCCATTTACAAAATACGCAGACTTACAACAAACTTTAGTATTGATAGATGAAGTTCCATCACCTAAAGCACTATCTGTATTGTTTAATTTAACAGGCCACTTTGGTGCTATTACAGGCTACCCCGCTCATAGAATAAGTGTTGCTCATTTAAACGAAGATGCCAACTTAGATGATAAAGACATCTTAGTAATCGCAAAACCTAATAGCATTGCTAATAACTTAGATGAAGATGCGCAAACCAATATCCTGCTTGACAATAATCAGCGCGCTATAAAACAAGCCATATACAATGGTGCTTACGATGAGCAGACAACAGATAAAGTCCAAGTAAGTATAAAAAGTAGTGGTGATATGGCCGTTATTACTGGCTTTCAATCACCGTTTGATTCAGAGCGTTCAATTGTATCGCTTAGTGCAACATCACAAAAAGCCTTTACTCTACTTGATGATGCGTTAATGAGTTCAGAAGCTCTTGCGCAAATTAAAGGCAGTGCTGCGGTCATAAATTCTCAAGGCATTAAAACAATTAAAACTGATGAGCAATATTTTGTTGGTCACATTCCTGTGCATACCCTAATTTGGTTCCATTTATCGGATCACCCATTTGTACTGGCACTATTGTCTATTTTAACACTACTGTTGATCTCATTTATAATATGGCGATTACTGCAAGCATTAACATACAAGCGATTAGCTGAAGGAGATAAGTAATGAAGTCACTCATTAATGTATTTTTTACCGTGATTGCATTATTTACCTTTAATGCCAATGCACAAATAGAGCAATGCCAACCATGGGATGCATGGCAAACGTTTAAAAGTAACTTTATAAGCCAAGATGGTCGCGTTATTGATTTGGGGAGTGAGCAAAAAGTCACAACCTCTGAAGGCCAATCTTATGCCTTATTTTTTGCTGTTGTAGCAAATGACAAAGCAATGTTTGACTTAGTGCTTGATTGGACGCAAGAACATTTATCAGAAGGTGATTTAAGCACTCGTTTACCGGCATGGCAATGGGGTGTTAATAATCAAAATGTTGGCGGAATTTTAGATTCAAACCCTGCGTCTGATTCAGACTTATGGATAGCATACAGCTTATCGCAAGCTGCTATTCTTTGGGATGAGCGCCGCTACAGCATATTAGCAGCTGTACTTGCACAGCGAATAATGCGTGAAGAAACCGCTTATATCTCGGGCCTAGGTTTATCATTACTACCCGCTCCTACAGGTTTTGAATTTGATAATAAACGTTTTAAGTTAAACCCGAGCTACTCACCATTATTTATTTACCAGCAGTTTAAAAAGCTCTACCCACACTCGCCTTGGCATCAATTACACGAAGGCTCAGCAAAGCTAATTTTAGATACAGCAAAGCAAGGTGTTAGCCCTGACTGGGTAATGTTTGATGCGAATAATGGCTTTTACTACGATAAAAAAACGAGCGACTTGGGCAGTTATAACGCTATTAGAGTGTATTTATGGGCAAGTATGATGGCAGACAACGCACCTTATAAAAAAGAGCTATTAGCGCAATTCAACCCTTTTATAGAAACAATTAATAAACGTGGTTACGTGCCTTTAAATACCTTTGCTAAATCTGGAAAATCTGAAAAAAGAGGCCCTTTAGGCTTTAATTCAGCTTTGTTACCTTTACTGGCGACTAATAACGATAACTCTACGGTAATGGCGATTCAGCAAAAACTAATGATTGATAAATCATTTACCCAGACTCGTTATTACGACAGCGTGCTTAACTTGTTTGGTACAAGTGCTTTAAATAAGCGTTTTTCAATTACTGCAGATGGGACGCTACAACCGGTATGGAGCACTGAATGCCGTTAAGGTTTGCCCTCGCTTGCACATTAGCGCTTAGCTCTGGATTGAGCGCTAACACAGCCAACGATATTGATACGCAATCTGTTGAGTGGTTATTAAGCCAAATAAGTATTGGTGAAGCACAGCAAAATAAAAAACTAGTTGAAGATAGCTTACGAAAGCTAGTCGCCATTGCCCCTGCCCGGATAGAAACACAGTGCGCAGTAGCGCGTTATGATTTTGCCAATGGCGAATCTGCGAAAGCCAACCAGTTATTAAATAAAATAGATAATGGGCTTACCAAACAAACCCCGTGCGTTGAAAAACTAAAAGTACTTTCTCGTACTGAAGGTAAAGATAAATCTTCAATTCAAGAAGCTAAATTACTGGCTCGTGCGGGTCGTTATAAACAAGCTCGCGAAATCTATAATAATATTTTTAAAAACGTTTACCCTACATTAGATTACGAGCTTGAGCATTTAAGTTGGTATGGGCAAGACAGCGGCCAATGGGAAAGCGTTAAAAAAGGCTATGAAAAATTAGCTCAATACTACCCAAGTATCGCGCAAATAGAAGTCGCTTATGCACGCCACTTACTTAGGCGTAATCTGACAGATAAAAAAGCGATTGATATTTTAAGTAAATATGGCGCAGGCCCTACTTTTATTAATGAAGTAGAATATATTTGGCTTAGTGCTTTGCTAGAAATGCCCTTAACAGATGATACAGTTAAGCAGTATCAACGCTATTTCACGCTTTACCCTTTTAGTAGTAAGGGCGAATTACAATATCAAGATTTTCTAAAAGATTATAAAAAACGCCAAACACTGCTTGCCGATCCTGCCTATCAGCTTTGGGTTAGGGGCGATAGATTACTTGAGAAAAATAAACTTGCCGCCGCAGAGCCTCTGCTTTTAAAAGCCTTAAGAGGTCGTCCGCAAGACGGCGCTATAATGCGAAGCCTTGGCACACTCTATTTACGTCTTGGTGAAAACCAAAAGTCGTATCAATATTTTACTCGTGCGCAAAAATTTACAGCTGAGTTCGCCGAGCGTGAAACACTGCAAGAATTGGCAAAAACAGCTAAGCTTTGGCTTTATATTCGCGAAGCTAAAAATGCTATTAATAATAAAGAGTTTAAAACTGCTAAACTTAAGCTAGATTTAGCCGCTACCTTAGGGCAAGAAACTAATACAGTAATATATAACAAAGGTTTATTACAATTTGCTCAAGGGCAATATTCACAAGCTGCTCTTACATATCAAATTGTTTTAAAAAGTGATCCACTTAATAGGAGCGCTTTAATTGGTCTGCTTGAAATAGCTGAATTAGAACAAAATGAACAAGCCTTAACTTCTTTTTATAACAGCTTATCGTTTAATCAAAAAAAATTAGTTAAAGATTCATATTCTGTCTCTTTAAGCAGTCAGTACCGCGCAAAAGCTGATGCATTAACGCAGTCAGGCGACTTAGAGCTAGCCGAAAAAGTATTAAAAGATGCAATTGAAATAGCGCCTGAGCAGCCTTGGTTATATTACGATTTAGCCTTTATATATCAACAAAAAGGACTCACAGAAGAGGCCCGTACTTTATTTAATAATGTGCTGTGGCAGTTTCCGCTAAATCCTCAAATTCGTTATAGCCACGCGCTTTTTTTACGATCCCTTGATGATTATCAAGGTGCTATTAAAACATTGCAGTACATTCCATTTAAATCCAGAGATAAAGATATTATTGCGCTTGAACAACAGCTGCAACTTAATGAGTCTTTAACACAAAGTGAGCGCCACCTTGACGCTAAAGATAAAGCCACTGCAATCTATCATTTAAGTAACTTAGAAGCACAAAGCTTAACACCTGCCATGCAGGCTGAGTTATCGCGAAGCTGGTATCGAATCGACGAAAAAAAACACGCTATAAGACTTATAAACAAAGCACTGAAAGCTGAGCCTTCGCTTTCTCCTTATTGGCATACACTTTATGGTGAATGGCTTTTAGATCAAGGAGATGAAAATAAAACGAAGCAATGGTTTGAAAATTACACGTTACCAGAGAGCGCTACTGAAAACGAAAAAACTCAATATGTACAGCTACAAAATAGCTATATTACCGAGTATTATAATGGCAGTGATTTAATCGCTAAGCTTAACCAGCTGGATCAAAAATATAAAAATACTCCAGCAACAACAACTGCCCTTATTAATGCAAACTTAGCACTTGAACAGCGCGAAGCAGCGGTTATTTTGTATCAACAAAAAGTTCAAAACAAACAAACCATAGAGCCTCAAGCGCTTCTCGCTATTGCTAATGCATACATAGAACTTGGAGACGACTTTCAAGCAAAAGAAGTTACGCAAAAAGCGATTACGCAAACCACGCCGCAAGATGGTTACTTACAACGCCAAATCATGTCATCTCTTAATGAGTTTAATTACTCAGGGGATGCACTTTATTTAGCTAAACAACTTATTGAAAAGTCACCAAACGATCAAGAGTTACGTTATTTAGGCGCTCAAGTAGCCAGTAAGTTTAATGAAACCGAACAAGCACAATTTTGGTATGCACAAACCCTGTCACCTAATCGTACATTGAATGAAAAAGAGCTTTACGGAGCGCTTTTAAAAATAAATGAAAGCGATGAATGGTATGTAAACGGTGCTAAACGTGAGCTAATAAACGAGCAAAATAAAAACCAAGCCTACATTGCTATTGGTGTTAACTTTAGTGGGCAAACAAGTACCGAAAGTGAAGCAACACTTGGGGCAGGCTTAGTCCCGATTGAAGCTTACTTTCCACTTTGGCAAGGCCAAGGGTTTATTAAAGTAGACCCGACTACTATTAGCGCACAAACAACTCGCTTTGATGAGCAGTTCGCTGGTAGTCGCTACGGACAAGGTGCTTTATGTATTTTCACTTGTTCAGTCGATGAAGTGACACCAGAGGAAAATGGTGTAGATATAGGTATTGGTTGGCAAAACGAAAACTGGCGTGTAGATGTAGGCACTACCCCACTTGGCTTTTTAATTGAAGACTTTGTGTGGGGCGTAAATTACGCAGACAGTTTTGGCGACTTTGGATATAGCCTAGAACTTGAAAAACGCCCAGTTACGAGCTCAGTACTTTCTTATGCAGGCTTAAAAGATGTAAATACAGGTGAAGTTTGGGGTGGTGTACGCTCTACAGGTCTAACTGCTAATGTATCGCATGACTTAGGTGGAAAATGGGGTTTTTGGTCAAGCGCCGACTTTACCCTTTATAAAGGCCAAAATGTAAAAGACAACCAACGCTACCGTATGATGGGCGGTACTTATTACCGTGTAATTAGCAATCAAGAGCGTGAATTTACCGTAGGCGCTAGCTTATTACATTGGGCATACAAGTATAATTTAAGTGAAGAAACATGGGGCCATGGTGGTTATTACAGTCCACAAAACTATGTAGGCTTATCTGTGCCACTCACTTATGACGCGCGTTGGGGCGATGATTTTGTCTATCGATTAAAAACAGGTATTTCTTACTCGCAAACAAAAACTCAATCTATTGATTTCTTCCCTAACGATAGCGATTTGCAAATAGCTGCATATGATAGAGAGTCAATAACAGGTGTTGATCCTGTTTTTGAAGGTGAAACAAGTTCTGGTGTTTCATATAATCTTGAAGGTAGTTTTGAGTATAGAATAACGCCGAATTGGTTTTTTGGTGGCTACTTAGCCATCGATCGTTCTGACTTTTACGAACCAAACTTTGGTCAACTTTACATACGTTACTATTTTAACCCTGTGTACGGAACACTTGAGTTCCCAGGTACCCCTATTGTTCCTTATGCTGAGTTCTAACTTGGCATAAGGTGATACACCGCGCAATACTTCCCCTAGCACTAAGGTATATGTATACTTGTGCCCAATTGTAACTAGGATAAGGGTGTGTCTCTTACCTTCTGGTGTTACTACCATATAGCAAATCATTATCTTAGCTACAAATAATAAACTGATGGTCGAGCATTTTAGTATGACTAAATATTAAGATAGCTAAAGCAATAAATTATAAGGCCATTACAACAATTCTTAAAGTTAGGAAGTAAATATGAGTTCAGCTCCAGATAGTGGTTGGTTTGGCCACCCTAAAGGACTTTCGACATTGTTCTTCACTGAAATGTGGGAACGAATGAGTTATTACGGTATGCGAGCTATGCTCGTATTATTCATGACAGCAAGCTTACAAGAAGAAGGCCTTGCCTTTACTGTTGCATCAGCTGCTGCAATCTATGGTTTGTACACAGGCGCAGTATACTTTTTAGGCTTACCAGGTGGTTGGCTAGCTGATAGATTGTTTGGTGGTCAAAAAGCAGTTTGGTATGGCGGCATAATTATTATGATTGGCCATATTATTTTGGCTATTCCACATGATTATTCTTTCTTTATTGGCTTAATATTTGTAGCAACAGGTACTGGTTTACTAAAACCAAATATCAGTGCAATGGTAGGCCAATTATATAGCGATGCTGATGAGCGTCGTGATGGCGGTTACGCTATTTATTACATGGGTATTAACATGGGTTCTTTAATAGGTTACTACGTATGTGGTTACTTTATGGAGAACGTAGGCTGGCACTGGGCATTTGGTGCAGCAGCTGTAGGTATGGCTATTGGTTTAGTGCAGTACAAACTCACACTTAATAACTTACCAGAGCACGGCGCACTACCTGCTAATCCATTAGGTCCTAAAGGCACTTCACGCGCTTGGGGTGGTATTGCTGTATTTATAATTGCAGCTGCTGCAGTTACTACGGCTGCAATGACCGGCGCTATTGTTATTAATCCAACAGTGGTTGCAGGGTACGTAGCTATTGTATTTACTATTATCTTTTTTGTTTATTTTGGTGTTATTTACTTTACAGGTAATTTAACCGATGCCGAAAAACAAAGAATGTGGGCACTATTTTTAGTCTGTATTGCATCAGCATGTTTTTGGTCTGGCTTTGAACAAGCTGGTTCATCATTAAACTTATTTGCTCGCGACTATACTGATCGCCTTATTGGTACTTTTGAAATCCCTACAACGTGGTTTCAATCATTAAACTCACTGTTTATTATTGCTTTATCGCCATTTTTTGCAGCGCTTTGGATTAACTTATCTAAAAGCTTAGTATCACCTAGCTATAGCGTTAAGTGTGCAATTGGCTTAATTATCATGGCATCAGGCTTTTTAGTTATGTTTATGGCGGCTCATTACGCAGCTGAAGGCTTAAAAGTAGCGCCTTACTGGCTTGTTACTACCTACTTTTTACATACTGTGGGTGAGCTTTGTTTAAGCCCTGTAGCATTAAGTGCGGTAAGTAAGTTATCGCCTAAACGTTATACAGGTCAAATGATGGGTGTGTTTGTATTAACTTACTCAATCGGTAACATTATCGCAGGTTTACTTGCTGGTAATTTCGATCCGAATAATGTTGAAGAAATCCCTAACTTATACTTACAAATTGCATTATTTAGCATTGGTGTTGGTGTTGTTTTAGTACTAATGACCTTTAAAGCTAAAGTATGGGAAAAACAAGGGTTAGAAGAGAGAGTCTCTTAATTGTTGTTTACTTTAAATATAACAACATAACCGATATATTCCTCCATAGCGCCTATGGGGGAATTTTTTTTATTCAACTTTGCCCCACTCTCGTTAACTGATAATATGTCCTGATTGATTATTGAATAGACTCAGGGATAGCAGTATATGCATTTATTAACGTTATCACGTGCCGCTCGACTAGCATTTCTCCTCATTTTTTTATCTGCCTGTGGTGGCGGTGATGAAGTAACAGTAAATCCAAATGATCCTGTAGAGCCTGAGCCTAGTGGTTTAATTATTACCAACGCTAATGGCTTACAAACGTCATTAGATGAAGGTAACTTTACTATCAATGCCCCTGGGCAAGCCGTGACCAACGATACTGACATAACCTACGAAAAATTAGTCCTTGATGAGAGTAATCAAGCAAAAAATATCATTTCAGATATACATACGCTTACCCCAAGTACAGTTCAACTTTCTAGTCCAATGACAATCACTATAAAAATACCTGACGACTATGTATTAGGCGGCCAATTAACTCTTGCTCGTTTAAGCGGAGACTCTTGGTCAAGTATTACTAATTCAACGGTATCTCAAGGCTTTGTCAGCGCACAAGTAAACCAACTAGGTAGCTATGCAATAGAAGTGCAACGTACTGTTGCATTTTCTGATATTGGCCCAACCTGTGATGCTAATGCAACAGAGCAATCTGTGCGGTTTGTTCACGTTGCCGACATGCATTCTCGCTTTGGGTATCAAGAACAATATTTTAGCCGCATTAAGGCCTATTATAAAAAAGCGCTAAGCGAATCACCGCATACATTATTCACCGATGGTGGCGATGATTACGAAAAAGGGACCGTTGCAGAGCAAATATCACAAGGCTTAGCCTCTGATGAAACCGTAAAGCTAATGGCTTTTGATTTACGTGTTTTAGGGAACCATGACTATGCGTGGGGCCCTGAAAGGCTAATTGAGTTTTCACAAGACGATAATGCCATTGTACTTGCAAGTAATACCCGCTTTGAGGGAGAGCAAAATAAAAGCTTTGGCGGTGTCGACTTTGCTAAAGTACAGGTTGGCTGCATAACATTGGGTGTGTTTGGGATGACTTCAGTACCATGGAATGAACTTGACGAGCCGATTGAAAATGACCCTATTCCTGACTTTATAAAACAATTTAAAATGAGTTGGCAATGGCAACAAATCGCACAAAGTATTGTAAGCCAATACCGCGAGGATGTTGATTACATGGTTATGTTAAGCCATTTAGGCAAAGGAACTGATGTTGAGATAGCAACCAATGTACCCGGCATAGACTTAGTACTTGGCGGGCATACTCATGGTGGTGAGGATTTTATAGAGCTTGAGAATAATGCTTTAGTTATTCAGCCCGACTTTTATGCACGCGGAGTCACCGACTTAAATTTAGTATTTGATACAGCCGATAAAACACTAAGTCGTTACGATTATCAACATGTGGATACGCGAACATCTATAGAACCTGACGAAGAAACCAAGCTCGCTATCGATGAAATAATGGGCAGATATGCACCCGATGCTGATACAGAAATTGCCATTTCAGAAAACTACCCAAGTAGCTTTGAAGTTGCAGAAATAACAGCACTTGCAACTAAACATTCAAGCTCAATTAACGCAGCGCTGCTTAACCCTGAACTTGTACAAAAAAGATGGACGCCAGGAACTGTTACACAAGAAGATTTTCACAAAGCATTTTATGTTGAAAGACAGCCTTCAAACACACCAGGCTTTAATTCACTGTATCAAGTAACCGTTACAGGCAATGATTTAAACACGATGATTGCCAGCCAACCCGATTGGTTTGTGTTAAAGCCAGAAGATATTCAAGTAACGACAAATTATAATGTCGCTTTATTTAAAGGTGCGGCACTTAATCCAGATTTATTTTTTAGCAGTGTTACTTTTAATGATGTAAAGCCAATTGCCGAAGCATGGTGGCTACTTGATCAGTACGCACGCTTTAGAACAACTCAATGTCTTCACCTTGATACAGACACACAGCTTAATGCTTGCCAAAATGTTGCAAATATAACAACTTGGAACTTTGACGATCCAACAAACCCACTAATTCCAGACTCAGGTCCATCGGTTTTAAGCTACTTTGACCCAGAAAATGATGGTTGGGGCCCAGAAGATACACGCTATGAGACAACCACAGATCTTAATATTGCCGATTTAACTGATGGCCCTTCTGGTGTAATGGCTTTTACTCGTCACTCTCCAACAGAAGGCCTATTAATTACGTTAAACACAGCTGCAAATGGTGATTTTAAAGATGACGGATTAGTGTCGGACTACACAATAGTTATGGATATAAACTGGCCATTGGAAACAAACGACATTTACCGCGCAATAATCCAAGCCGATACCGAAAACTACGATACAGATGACGCAGATATATTTGCAAGCCCAGACGGTGGGTACGGTGAAGCAACCAGCAGTAGTGGATACTTTGGTGATACTCAGCCAGGTAATTGGCATCGTATTGCCTTTGTATTCTATGCCGCACCAACAAATGGCGTATTTGAAATATACGTAGATGGTGAACTCGAAGGTGTCAAAGAGGAAGGCGAGATAAACCGTCGTTGGGCACTTGATAAAACAATCCTGTTATTTACAGATAACAACTACGAAACCCGACCTGGTTACTTAAATGCATTACTCTATGCAGGACGTGCTATGACCAGAAATGAAATTAAAAGTATGGGCGGCGCACAACAAAAGCTGTCTTTTGAGCAACCGACGCGAGTGTTAAATCAAACGATTGAACGTCACTATCAAGCTGCGCCAGCGATAAAAACAAACCAATGGATTGAGCAACGTAACAAGTTCTTTGGTAGCAACTCTAAAAGTGTAAATAATTAAATACAACTAAGCTTTTACTCGTTCATTCTAAAAGGAGGTTTCACGCAGGTGAACCCTCCTTTTTGTTATTTAAAAACAACACGTTAATAATAAAAACCACTATTCAATCCTATGCCATATAACTTCATCTTATTTAACTGTATTACAAACACGTAACTTTATAATAACCGTCCTATAAAATTTACACATGCACTACATACTAAATAGTGCCCCCCTCTTCCCCAAATTAAAAATCTGGTTGATTATCTACTGCAATATGACAACAACACATAATCGCAGTGCTTAATTGCGGGAGTAATAATAATGAGTGAAGTAAATAACTATTTAGGTTTAGTCGGTATTGAATTTACCGAGTACGCAACACCTGATGCTGATTATATGGATAAAGTATTTACTGATTTTGGCTTCTCTAAGCTTAAAAAATTCAAAGGTAAAGACATTGTTTATTACAACCAAAACGATATTCACTTTTTACTGAATAACGAGCGTGAAGGTTTTTCTGCAGAATTTGCTAAAAGCCATGGTCCTGCTATTTGTTCAATGGGTTGGCGTGTTGAGAATGCGCAAAAAGCATTTGAAACAGCTGTAGAACGTGGTGCAAAACCAGCGACAGACTCAACGCATAAAAATATGCCTTACCCTGCAATTTATGGGATTGGTGACAGCCTAATTTACTTTATTGAGCAATTTGGCGACAAAGGCACTATTTACGAGAGTGATTTTGAAGACTTAGAAACGCAAAATGTTGTAGAAGATAAAGGCTTTATCCGAATCGATCATTTAACCAATAACGTTTATAAAGGCACCATGGAAAAATGGGCTAACTTTTATAAAGACGTATTTGGTTTTACTGAAGTACGCTACTTTGACATTAAAGGTCAAAAAACAGCGCTTATCTCCTATGCACTAAAATCACCTTGTGGCACCTTCTCTATTCCAATAAACGAAGGTAAAGGTAACGATAACAACCAAATTGATGAATACCTTGGTGAGTATAACGGCCCAGGCGTTCAACATTTAGCATTTTTAACAGATGACTTAGTAAGCTCTCTTGATAAGCTGGATAAATCAACAATTGCCACACTCGATATAATCCCAGAGTACTACGATACTATTTTTGACCGTGTACCTTGGGTTGCTGAAGATAAAGAAAAAATTCGTCAGCATCAAATACTCGTAGATAGCCAAAGTGAAAATTGTTATTTATTACAAATTTTCTCTAAAAACTTATTTGGTCCAATCTTTATAGAAATGATCCAACGCGTTGATGATGGTGGCTTTGGTGAAGGTAACTTCCAAGCACTATTTGAATCAATCGAACGTGACCAAGAGCGTCGCGGCGTTTTATAAGATATTTGAGTAAATTAAAAGCAGCGAACTTCGCTGCTTTTTGTCGTTTTAATATTTAAAAAGTATGGCGCCAAGTACAAGTATGATTAAATAAACTATACCTGTCGCCATACAGTAAAATCCAAAGGAAATGTAATGAGCCTAATTAACGAAACCCATGATATTAATTTAACCAGCTGGGTAGAATCAGCTAATGTTGATAATTGCGACTTCCCGATTCAAAACTTACCGTTTGCAGAATTTCGTCGTAAAGGATCTGATGAGGCCTTTCGTGGTGGTGTTGCAATTGGTGACCAAGTAATCGATTTAGCAAAACTAAGTAAATTAAACGTTTTAACAGGTGACGCTAAAACAGCCGCAGATGCAGCAAGTGAAGCAACCTTAAATACATTTATGGGTTTAGGGAAGCAGTATTGGTCAGCCCTTCGTTTAGCCCTTTCAAAAGCACTACGAGCAGGCTCTGATCACCTACAAGCGCTTAGCGATACATTAATTGCACAGTCTGATATAGAGTTTTCACTACCTTGTCGTATCGGTGATTACACCGACTTTTACACTTCTATTTATCATGCTACCGCTGTGGGCAGTTTATTTCGCCCTGATAACCCATTACTACCTAACTATAAATGGGTACCTATTGGTTATCATGGTCGATCTTCATCTATTGACGTATCGAGTCAAACATTTCATCGCCCTAAAGGTCAAACTAAAGCGCCAGATGCAGAAGTACCATCATTTGGTCCGTGTAAGCGCCTTGATTACGAACTAGAAGTCGGTATTTACTTAGGTAAAGGCAATGCACTGGGCGATGCAATCGCTATCGAAAATGCTGAAAACCACGTATTTGGCTTTTGTGTATTTAACGATTGGTCAGCACGTGACTTGCAAGCGTGGGAATATCAACCGCTTGGTCCATTTTTAGCTAAAAACTTTGCCTCAACGGTATCGCCTTGGATTGTAACAACCGAAGCATTAGCGCCTTATAGAACAAGCTGGACACGTGATGAAAACGATCCACAGCCTATGGACTATTTAGAATCAAAAGCAAATCGCGACCAAGGTGCTTTTGATATTCAAATGGATGTTAAAATTCAAACGCAAAAAATGCGTAGCGAAGGCCATAACCCAACGCGCGTATCAACATCTAGCTTTAAGCACTCTTACTGGACTGTGGCACAAATGGTTACTCATCACACAGTAAATGGCTGTAACTTTATGCCAGGTGACATGCTAGGTTCGGGCACTCAGTCGGGTCCAACGCATGAAGAAGCAGGTTCATTACTTGAGCTTTCTCGTGGCGGTAAAGAAAAAATCACGCTAAGTAATGGCGAACAACGTAGCTTTTTAGAAGATGGCGATAACGTTATTATGCGTGGCTGGTGTGAAAAAGAAGGCTATGCACGTATAGGTTTTGGCTCTGTAGAGAGTACTGTACTGCCGGCAAAATAATACGCATATTAAAAAATTTATTAAAAGGGCTGCTTACTAAAAGCAGCCCTTTTTTATTAATTTTTGAACAGTTACAATTTTTTTCTAGCTTTTTTAACTCAAATTGCTATCTTAATTCGGTTAATAGCCAGTGTTTATATGCCATGTCAGTATTTATAAAGTCTTTTTATCATAAATTTTTCCCTGCTCGTCAACTACTTATTCGTCAAAATGGCGAAGTTAAGCATGTTGTTTTAGCCTCTTGGTTTCAACTTCTTGTAGCATCGCTTATTTTAGCCACTTTTATTTGGCTGAGTATTTCAAGCTTTCGTGTTTATACACAAACAAATAAAATATCTGACATAGAACAAAATCAAATAACCGAGCAAACGCTGTGGCAACAAAAAGTCAGTGAGCAACAAGCCCTTCAAGCAACGCAGCTAGAGCAACTTGCAATACTTGAACAAAAGCAGGCGCTACTGCAAAGCATGATAGAATCCCTTCCTGCTTCAATTAGCAAAGATGTTATTAAGCTTGATACAGAACTTGATGTACCAATTAATGAAAATGGCAATGAATTTCATGAGCCATTAGTCGATGAAAATCAAAAAGGTAAACAATCACAGTTAATCGCTCCAATCACATTCGCAACAAGAGTGGCCAACTTAAATAATCAGTATGAGCAAAGCTTTACCTATTTAGATAACCAAATTAGTGAACGTCACCAAGCCATTTTAGCTATGGTCAAAGGCGCAGGAATTGAGTCTGCGCTTGAGCAACACCTAATATTAAGCGCCCAGACAACTGCGCAAGGTGGGCCACTTGATATATTTAACGAAACAAAAATTCCGAGCCACTTTTTAGCCATCGTTGATAAGTTATTAATATTAAATAATTTAGAAAACTTTTTAACTGAGCTACCAAATACCCTGCCTTTAGCTAAAGCTAAATACTATATATCGAGTAATTTTGGCCTTAGAAAAGATCCCATGAATAGTAACCATGCCTTTCATAAAGGAATTGATTTAGCCGGTTGGCATAAAACCGAAATATTCGCTCCAGCAGACGCTGTAGTGCTTCGTGCCGGTCGTAATGGTGGTTATGGTAACTTTATTGAGCTTGAACATAAAAATGGCTTAGTGACTCGATTTGGACACTTAAATAAAATTAAAGTAAAGAAAGGTCAATCAATCACTAAACATGATGTAATCGGCCTAATGGGCAGCACCGGCCGAAGCACAGGCACGCATTTACACTACGAAGTATTACTTAATGGTAAACAAGTCAATCCTCTAAAAATAACAAAGGCGCTTTCTCGTGTTTGGTAGAAAAAAACAAAAAACAGTTAGCTCTAATTTAAAAAGAGTGAATCACACACCGTCTATTATTTCTGAAGACGTACGCCTTACAGGCACTTTAGTTAGCCAAGGTGAAGTACAGCTTGATGGCCGTATTGATGGTGACATAAAAGTGGAGCATTTAGTTATTGGCTCAGCGGGAGTTGTTGAAGGTATTGTTGAAGCTAAAAGCGTTATTGTTAAAGGTAAAGTTATTGGGTCAATTAATGCCAGTGAAGTAAAAGTACAAAGTGGCGCTCATGTTCATGGCGATGTATTTCACGATACATTGAGTATTGATGCAGGCGCAGTAATTGAAGGCAGTTTAAAGCAACGCTTTGAAAAAGAAGAGCCGGAACTAATTTCGAAAGAACTAAAACCCGCAAAAGAAGTTAAAGCATTATTGAAAGAAGATGGCAGCGACTTATCATTTGTAAATAAACAAGCCGCTGATAAAAGCTAAGTCAAATTAGCTTTACGTAAATTAATTTTTCTCAGTAATGTACATAGTAATATCTGCAGTGAAAACAAGCTCATTGCGGGTATTATACAGTTTAACCGGTACTACTAAGTCTTCTTTATCAATCCACTTATGTGGTAAATCAATTTCAGCGACTGCTCGTACATCTGTATCTACTTTAGCCAAATACCTAACTGTCATCCCTTTTGGGATCCAACGATGCGTTTTAACTGGCACTGTTGCATCAACCATTACACCTGCACACAATTCAGCTAAGTTACACTGCGCAATAGCATGAATAGTTCCAATATGATTATGAACGCTTCGGCGGTTTTTAACCACCGCACTACAATGGCCCTCTCTCAAATCGAGTACGTAAGGTTTCATCGAACCAAAATATGGCGCTTTAAAGCAAACAGCTTTAGTAAAAAGCCAATTCCCAAAAGGTAGGCGCTTAAATTTATGCCATGTTTGTACAAGTGCAGATTTATTACTCATTATTATTTTCCATCAACAGTTACTTTTTTTAAATTAACACATCAGACCAGTTTTAAAAAGTGCATTTATGCTGGCTTTTTAGCTTAATCCAATCAAAAAGTAAGAATTACGACCTATGCAGGGGTCATAAGCCCTTTCTTTTTTATGAGTGCCCACCTAAAATACTCGACAAAAGGAGACTCAATGCAAACACAGCCCGCTAAACCTAATATGACTTTGTTACTTATCTTAGCGTTACTCGTTATATTTTGCCCTATGGCAATCGATATTTACCTACCTGCTTTCCCTACTATTGCAGAACAATTTGCAGTTACTGAACAACAAGTACAGCAAACCGTTGCTATTTTTATGCTTACAGTGGGTTTAGGCCAATTAATTGCGGGCCCTTTGGCTGATAGATTTGGCCGAAAACCAGTGGCAGTAGTGGGCATTAGTTTGTATGCAAGCTCTGCATTACTCGCATACTACTCGCCTTCTTTTGAGATATTACTAATAGCACGTGCTTTTCAGGGATTTGGAGCCTGTGCCACATTTGTTGTCGCATTTGCGATAGTGCGTGATAAATATGGTAGTGAACGAAGCGGACAAATGATTACCTACCTTAACGGGATTGTGTGCTTTATTCCGGCAATGGCACCTATTTTAGGGGCTTGGCTTACCGTACAGTTTGGCTGGCGTATGAACTTTATGTTTTTAACCGCGTTTGCTATTTTGGGCCTTATTGTTACCCTATTCTTTTTTAGAGAAACTCGTCCTGCTGATAGTCATTATCAGGGGCATATTTTAGATTTACGTCGCTTTACACCGATTATTAAAACACCGGTATTTTTGTTTAATAGCCTAATTTGTATGGTCTCAATGTCGGCCATATTAGTGTATGTAACGCTCGCACCAGGCTGGCTTATTACACATTTAGGCGGCACCGTAGCCGACTTTACTTTTTGGTTTACGTTAAATGCCGTAATAAGTATTGTCGCAAGTTTTATTTTACCAACGTACATTAAACGAAATAGCCAACGTGCTTTGCGTGTCGGTGTGAGTGTACTGGTTTTCTCAGGCATTTTAATGCTAGCCCTTAGCGGTATAGAAACGGCATTTGCGCTTATGCTACCTATCTTAATTGCTGCATTAGGGTTTGCTTTAAGTTTAGGCTCTGCTGCAGGAATGTCTCTGTCTAGCTTTCCTAAACAAGCAGGCACAGCCTCTGCATTACTCGGTGCTATGCAAATGAGTGGCGCAAGTATACTTGTCGTTTTAACCCAATATTTAGGGCTAAGCACACCGTGGTTGATTGCTTTTCACTTATTATTGCTAGTTCCGCTTTGGCTTATTTTAATGAGCAAAAAAGCACATAGTTTACACCCGGCTAAAAGTACTCAATGATCAATCCTGACTTTCTAGTCTCATTTTTATTAGCCAGCTTTTTAATGGCAGTAGCGCCTGGGCCATCAAATGCATTTTTGATGGCGCAAACATTTGCTAATGGTCGAAGTGCTGGTATGCAAAGTGCTTTTGGTTTTGCATTAGGTGGGGTTGTTCATACGCTATTTGCTGTTGTAGGCCTAAGCGCAGTACTGAAAGCTTCCCCTAGTGCCTATGCCGCAGTGCAATATGCAGGCGCAGCATACTTATGCTATTTAGGGTTTATGATGATTAAAGGCACGCTAAAGCAGCCAGAGCCGACATCTGATGACAAGCAAACCGATAAACCGCATATAAGTACCAGTAAAAAAAGTAATGTCATGTTTCAGGCCATGATGACTGAAGTATTAAACCCTAAAGTAGCATTATTCTTTATTGCATTTATTCCACAATTTGTAGATCCAACGCTTTCATCGGCTACTTTTCAGCTCGCTTTTTTTGGCTTACTTTACCCTCTTTTTGCTTTTCCGATTGACTGCACGTATATTTATTTTGGCGACAAAATTGCACAGTTTTTTAGACATAACCCAAATAGCCAACTTTGGATTGATAGGATCACTGGCATTGTATTTATTGCCCTTGCTATCAATCTATTATTTTAACTAACCTGCACTTTGGTTAAGAGATTTATTCTTCCGAGTTTAGGTTCACCAATAAAAAGAATTAGCATGGAACAAAAAACACAATCTCTTCCCGCACAAAAAAATATTGCTTTAGTGGCACACGATGGTAAAAAAGCAGCACTAAAATTATGGTGTGAAAAGCACAAAGAAATACTAAGTAAGCACACTTTATATGGCACAGGTACTACGGGGCATTTAATTCAAAAAACTACGGGGCTTGATGTAGTTCAGCTTTTAAGTGGTCCTATGGGCGGCGATCAACAACTTGGCGCTAAAATAGCAGAACATGAGATACATGTTTTAATATTTTTTTGGGACCCATTAGCATCACAGCCTCATGACCCTGATGTTAAAGCACTACTGCGTTTAGCCGCTGTTTGGAATATTCCGGTGGCGTGTAATGAGGTAAGTGCAGATATGTTATTAAGCTCACCGCTTATGGACGTAGAGCTTGAACGTACATTGCCAGATTACGAAAAATACCTCGCAACCCGACAAATAGATCTTTAAACCTCAATTGTAATCTAGGTTATTTATAAAGCATGCTGGCCCATTTAGTCAGGCCAGCGGTTACACTACCAAAGTGATCCCCGTTAACCATTTTTATATCGCCTAAGTGCTCACTTAAAGCCGCTTTAATCAATGGTGACTGTGCACTACCGCCTGTTAAGTAAATAATGTCTGGCGTGGTCGCAGCGTCGCTGATTGCTTGTTTTGCTAAAGTAACTATTTGGCTAATACTACTCTCAACGGCAACAGCTAAATCTCTTACAGATACATTTTTATTCAGCCCACTATCTAAAAAGCTTAAATCACAATCAAACACACTAGCAGACGAAAGTGCTATTTTAGCCGCTTCACCTTGTTGCACTAACTGATGGCCTTGCTTGTTTTGCTGTAAATGTATTAAGCGCTTATAAAGCTCAGGTGCACTTACATCACGTAATTGTGCGTTTAGCTCTCGGGTATGGCTTTCACTATAAAATTGGCTTTGTAAGTTTACATCGTTAATTTTACACGCTTGCCAAAACGCTTGATTAGGCAAAGGTAGACCTGATTTAAACGTACTGCCTAAACCCAATAACGGCATTAAACCATGAAAGCTCAAAGCAATATCTAAATCGTTTCCGCCAACACGTTTACCACTGTGAGATAAAAAATCGCTATCGCGCTGACTATTTCCTCTAAAGCTTGGGCCCATTTGTACAAATGAGCAGTCACTTGTACCACCACCAATATCAATAACGAGTACTTTTTGATCCTGAGTTAAATCACTCTCGTAGTCGATACCCGCAGCAAGTGGCTCATATAAAAACTCTACGTCTTTAAAACCAGCACGTTTAGCAGCACGCTCTAAAATACCGACCGCTTGTTGATTTGATTGCTCGCCACCCACAGCTTGAAAGTTTACTGGGCGACCAATTACTGTTTGTGTAAGTGTTTTACCTAAAGAGAGCTCAGCGCGTTGCTTAATTTTTAAGATCATCGCGGTTGCGATATCTTCAAAAAAGTTAATTTGACCTTGCTTTAAACCTGTTGCACCAAAAAATGATTTAGGAGACTTAACAAAATAGCCTTCTTCAGGAAACTGCACGTACTCGCTAATCGCTTCACGACCAATAAATAGGGTTTCATCTGAAGGTTGTAAATCAAGGTCTGACTTAATACGAGGTAAGGTATTTAATAATGCTTGGCGCTGCGTTAAAAAGTCATGCTCATGGGCTGTGCCATGTAAATGCTTAGCAACAAAATCAACAACCAACGCGCTGTGATGAGTGTAAAGTGTAGATGGTAAGTAATGTTTTCCTTGCTCTAGCGGTACTAATTGAACATTACCCTCGCTCATTACACCCATAGCACAATTAGAACTACCGTAATCAAAACCTACAAACATACTTCACCACACATTACCAAAAAGGCCGCGCAATTTAGCACACTTTGTAAAATTTATAAATGTTATAAACTATCTCTGATCCGTAAAAAACTGGCAAAACGCGGTAACCCATTTTTTGTTAAGCCATGAAATCGGTACGTTACAGTACTACCAATCTCCGGTGGGATGGAGCGCTGTGCATCATTAAACCCAGTACCAATAGAAAATACCTGCCCCTGCGCTGTTTTTACCCTTAATGCCCCTAACATACCTTGATATTTACCTTTGCCTGGTAAGTGTGCAATTACAACCGCTTCTGCATCTAAATAAGGTTTTAATTTTAGTAATGCATTACTTCTTCCATTGCTGTGCTTCGCGCTGGCCAAATGAAGCATTACGCCCTCGCCACCCTGCTTAGTTATGTTCTCAAAATACTCTGTAAGCTGCTCATTATTTGTAAAGCTATATTGAACTACAGCACTAATGTGCGGCGAGTTTAGGCTAGTGATAAGCTCATTATAGTTTTTATAGCGAGTGCTAAAAGGGAGATTTTTATCTGGCATATCAAATACTTTATAAGTAATAGTTTGCCAATCATGATTATTAGGTTTTTTAGTTCTGACTATGCCGCTAAGCGCAGAAAAGTGCTCACGTTTAGTCCACAGCTCACCATCAAGCCATACATTTGGCAATGGCGCTGTAAACCAACTTGGCGCATTGATAATATTACCCTTACGAGTGACAAACTGCGTGCCGGTCCAGATAGCTCTTACGCCATCATATTTTTCACTGACTAAATATTTACTTACATCATAATGCTTCGTTTCGTCATATACTTTAGCCAGTAAAACAGACGGTTGTGCTGCACTTATGCATTGCGTAAAAAGTACAATAACAATTAAAAGCAGGTGTTTAATAGTAAGCATTGGCGCATCCAAGCACGTAAAAGTTGGCTTAAACTATAGTTGAGATTGCGCCCATTGCCAAAACTCATCTAAGTTGCTCATTTGATAGGTAGCTTGGCTAAAGTCGTGATCTTTAGTATGGCTATTGGCAATGGCTACAACACGTAACAAAGCATTATTAGCAGCTGTTACCCCTGTGTAAGTATCCTCAACAGCAATTGCATTGCCAGGTTGTATATTTATCTGCTCAAGTGCCAGTAAATACGGATCCCCTGCAGGTTTAGGATTAGTTACATCATCTTTTGTAACCACCGTATCAAACAGCTCATAAAACCCTAAGCCTTTCAGTATTGGCATAGCTTCACTTTTAGCACTGCCTGTTACTATCGCCATTTTTAAGCCACTCGCTTTTACAGCTTTCAATGTTTGCTCTGTAAATGGCATCAGTGGCGGTAAATGTGTTACTACATATTCACCAAATAAACGGTATTTTTCATCTGCTAAAAACTGTGCACTTACCGATAAGTTATGCTCTTGCTTAATTTCGATTGCGGCTTCTAAAGTGGGCCGTCCCGAAAAGCGCTGACAAAAATCATTTTCTAAATAACTAACACCGTAGGGTTTAAGTAATTTACTCCAGCATACAAAGTGCATGCTTTCTGAATCAACTAATGTGCCATCCATATCAAATAATATTGCTTTTAAAGCCATCCTCATTCCTTATTTAACTTGTGCTAAATTTTGACAATAAAAAAGGCGCCTTAAGCACCTTTTATATAAATACAGTTATTGCGTTAAGCCTGCTGGCGGCTCACCCGTTGCTTCCTCACCCGTTTCAACATCAACAAGCTCGTAGCCACGCGTTTTACGTACAACTTTAAGTACTGGTTTATCAAATGCAGTTTTTAAACGCTCGGAGTCATCTTTCAACTCATCTAAGGTTGTTCCAAAAGGGGCTGCGCCAGTTTCTGACCAGTTAGTTACTTTACCATTTAGGTTATATTCTACTTCGTGTATTTGATATTGCGCTGCTTCGTCTTTCGTTGCTTCACAAAAAATTACACGGTAATTCCAAAATCCAGCCATTTTTTTATCTCTTTAAATTAATTAACGCTACTTTACCAGCTTTATAAAAACATAAAAGCCTGCACAAGGCAGGCTTTTAAAAATTAATATAATTTAAGGTTATCTTTAGAAAAAGTTAACTTTAAATTCAGCACCAACATAACGCTCTTCGTTAACAATACCTGTATTGTTATTGAAATCTACAGCGCCAATAACTTGTTGCTCGTCAAATAAGTTACGAACAAATGCAGCAACTTCGTATTCGTAATCGCCTTCAGACCATGTGTAACCTGTACGAAGACCTGTTTCAATAAGCTCTTTACCTTCAAACTCTACTGATTCGTAAAGGAACATGTTGATTTTACTGCGATAAGAAATATCACCGCTTGCGAAGAAGTTACCATCGGCAAGTTCTTTAGTGTAGCGAAGCGTAAAGTTAGAGATCCACTCAGGAGCATGCGGTAAGCTATTACCATCAAGTATTGCACGATCTTCAGGACCAAACGCACCTGCTACTTGGAAAGTCGGGTCTGTTACCGTACATTGTGCACAAACAGCCACAGCTAAATCGTTATCTTTAATTTCTGTTTTATTGTAGCTTAAGTTAAACGTTGCATTAAACTCATCGCTTAATACCCACTGCGTATCTAACTCAAAACCATAGCCAGTTGTTTTATCAGCATTAACTAAACGGTTAAAGTTAGCACCACCGCCTACAGCAGTAAGCTGTTGGTCGTCCATCGTATAATAAAACACAGTTGCATTTACACGACCTTGGCCGTCTAGCACGTCTGATTTAATACCTGTCTCGTACGATGTTACCGTTTCTGATTCAGCTGTTGTTACGTCATCACCAAATAAAATACGACCTTGTAGACTAGGTGCGCGGAAGCTATTTGCTACACGGCCGTACCAGTTAACATCATCGTTTACTTTGTAATTTGCAGATAAATCCCAGCTAACATGGTCGTCACTAACATCACGCTCTACAAGTAATGCACCGCCGCCAATTGGGCTAAGTGTACGATCAGCTACAAAATCCTTATCATCATCAGAGTAACGAAGGCCCGCTGTTACTTTTAAATCATCTGAAAAAGTATAATCTACAGAACCAAATACAGCCCATGCAGTTGTGTCTTGTTGTTGGCGAACATAACCATTTAAAACACCATTATTTGAAGTGTCATAACTAAAGTTTTCAATCGTTAGTTCTTCATCAAAGTAAAATACACCTACTTGATAATTTAAGTCACCATCAAAGTTACTAGATAAACGTAGTTCTTGTGTCAACTGGTTGTGATCTGGAATGCCATCAGCACTTTCTGAAGAGAAAGGAATAAAACCAGGTCCCATAGCAACTGGAACGTCATCTATTGAGAAGCCGCCGTAACCGCCGTCAATATCAGCGCGCGAATATATTTCAGCACTTTCCCATGCAGAAATAGAAGTGATTGTGTGGTTTTTAAGTTCCCACTCAAGCTTTAAGCTTGCACCTTCCGATTCTACTTGTTGAGTAGAGCGAGATGCCGCATCTTGATAAACAACATCATTTTCGTAGTTATCTACTAGCTCATTAGTACCCGCTTTAATTACATTTGCACGAAATGCAATTGGTGAGCCATCTAAGTCACGTGTGTGATAGTTTAATAAAGCAGTAAAATCATCGCCTTCATATAAAAACTGAACGCGTGCCGCTTTTTCAGTGTAACCACCTTGCTCATCTTTAGCTTCAAAGCCTGGAGCTTGGTTATCAATGTAATCGTCTTTGTCTTGCCATAATAATGAAACACGAGCAGATAAACGGTCAGTTAAAGCACCACCTACAGCACCACTTGTATCTACAGCACCACGGCTACCGTATGAAACAGAGCCATAACCATCAAATTCTTGGCTTGGTTTAACAGTATCAAACTTAACAAGGCCAGCTGGCGTGTTACGGCCAAATAGCGTTCCTTGAGGACCACGTAATACTTCTACGCGTTCAACATCAAATACTGGGAAACCTTTTAAAATTGCATTTTCTTGAACTACTTCATCAACAACAAGTGATACTGGTTGTGATGCATTCAAATCGAAATCGGTATTACCTAAACCACGAACGTAAAAGCGTGGGAATGAACGACCAAATGAAGACTCAATAGATAAACTTGGAATTTTCGCATTTAAAAAGCGAATATCCATACCTGCAGAGCTATATGCATCAAGGTTATCACCTTGTAATGCAGATACAGCTACAGGTACTTCTTGTGCATTTTCTACGCGTTTACGGGCGGTAACTTGAATAACTTCTAGTTGATTGCTTTTTTTAGCCGTTTCTTCTTCAGCGGCGAATGCTGAAATAGATGTGCCAGCAGCAGATAGTAGTGCAGCGTTAATAATTGTCGCTATTGCAGATTTCTTTAATGATTTCATGTCGGGTATTAACCTTTAGTATGCACTCTTGTTCAACGGTTTTTTGTGTTGCGCAATGTATTCATTGCGGGCTCGTACAATTTTTCGCGACTTGCTATATGGCGCGCGGACCTCATCACCGAGAGTACAAAACGGAGTAACAAGGCTGAACGAACGATTAAGATTATACCATTGTGTAATAATTTTACTGCATAAATATGAACATAAATGGAAACTTTTTTGCAACATTTAACTACAAGATTGCGTGTTTTTATCAATATTTAGATGCAAAAACCTAATAATGAGGACATATGTCCTTTATTGAAGATCGCGAAGTAAAGTAAGAAAAATGGATTACCTTCCATATTAACCCAAAATAGAAACGTTGTGATTACTCATAAAAAAAGTCACCCGCAAGCGACTTTTTTATTAAAACTACGACCTTTTAAAAGCAATTTCACCATCTATATGAATATCGCGCTGTGGAAACGCAATCACGACATCATGCTCTTCAAATACAGCATAAATACTAAAACGAATATCACTGCGCACTTTTCTAAGCATGGTTTCAGACTCGGCGCATACCCAAAAAATAGCATTAAATACAAGCGAGCTATCTGCAAAGTCATCAAATAACACTGATGACTTTGGATTAACCAATATTGCATCATGATCATCAAGCACTTGCTGGATAAGCTTTTTAACCAGTATAACGTCTGAACCATACGCAACGCCGACACTGACCGATGAGCGTGCATTACCATCTATCAGCGTCCAGTTTGTTACTGTATTTTCGAGCAATTGAGAATTAGGTATAAGCATATGTACGCCGTCATTTCGGCGAATACGTGTAGAACGCGTATTAATAGTTTCAACTACGCCCTTTGCGTTACCTACCTCTAAAAAGTCACCAATGCGAATTGGGCGCTCCCACATCAATATCCAACCGCTGATAAAGTTATTAATAATATTTTGTGCACCAAAACCTACACCAATGGCTATTGCACCGGATACAAAAGCAAATGCCGTAAGCGGGATGCTGAGCACTTCAAGCGATGTAAAAATTAAAATTGCGATACTTAAAATAAAGTAAATTCGAGTAAACAAATGCACTGCATCTTGGCTTATTTTTTTAGCGAGTAATGTTTTTTTAATAAGCTTGCCAATACGTGTGACTACAAACCACATAGCAAACAATATAAGTGGCACTTGAATTACTTTTGCTACCGTAATATTCACATCGTTATAAGTGAATATTACAAAGGCTAAGTATTGATTAATTTGTTCGAGGGTCATAAGTGTTCCCAATATCTTTTTTTTGATTATTATTTGTTCACTAAAAATAAGTGTGGTTCAGTTTTCGCTAAGCTTAGCACGTCATAATATAACTAAAACGCCAAGTTAATAAGTTCAATATGAATTTTATAAACAATTTATTAACTCTTTATTGCACCGAGTGCTATATAAATAGTGTACAAGCACTGGAGATCACATATGACACAACTTACTCTAAATCAAAGACTCGCTACTTTGCAGCCGCAGGTAGATTTAAAATTGTTTGAAAGCAGCCTAGATTACCGAAATAAAGTTTTGTGCTTGCTGGCCGAACAAGAGCAAACTCTAGCAACTATTAATAAAGAGTTTGGGCAGCAATCTAATAGCTTTGGCTCAGAGAAAAAATTTGTTTTAGGTTATAACTAACCCCCTCTCAAGCACACAATCGTATAATTAAGTAGCTTTAACGTTTAATTTTAGAGCTACTTTTACCCACCTTAATACTAATTATTAGCTAATTTGCGTTCAAATCCCCCTTAATACCGATAAACTTTATTGTATAAACCCACAAATTTGATAAGTTAACTAGGTTTTTCGACTCGCAAAGCCTATTTCGGCTAATCTTTTTATGGAGTTATTATGCGTAAAACCCTGATCGCCACTACTATTGCTAGTGCCCTAATCCTATCGGCTTGTTCTTCTAACGAACCTCAAGACATGGCAAAAGAGAGCGCAGCACAAGTGCAAGACATGAACGCAAACAATGTTTTATTCAAACCAAGTCCATTACAATACATGGCACCTGAGTTTGATAAGTTTGGTACAAAAGACTACGAAGCCGGCTTTGATGCTGGTATTGCTCAGCATACTGCGCAAATACAAGCTATTGCTAACAACCCAGCTCCTGCAACTTTTAAAAATACATTAGTTGAAATGGAAATGTCTGGCGAGCTACTAAACCGTGTATCAGCTGCTTTTTATAACCTTTCAGGTTTGATTTCTGATGACGAATACCAACGTATAAGTAAAAAAATGGCGCCGGTATTATCTGCTCACTCTGACGACATTTACTTAAATGGTGCATTATTCAAGCGCGTACAAACTATTTACGACAACAAAGACTCGCTTAATGCTGAAGATCAACGCCTTGTGGATTTTTACTATAAGCAATTTGTAAAAGCAGGCGCTAAATTAAATGACGCTGAAAAAGCAAAAATGCGTGAAATCAACTCACAACTTGCAGAGCTTTCTACTGCGTTTTCTCAAAACATTTTAAAATCGTTTAAAGAAGATGTCATTGTAGTTACCGATAAATCTAAACTTGCTGGCCTTTCTGAAGGTGAAATTGCAGGCCTTGCGGCCGCTGCTAAAAAAGCAGGTAAAGACGGCTACATGATCACGCTAGTAAATACGACTCAACAGCCAATTTTATCAAGCCTTGAAAACCGCGACCTTCGTGAGCAAATATTTAAAGCCTCTGCTAACCGTGCAGCAAAAACTAACGGCCCAATTATTATTGAAGAAACAAACCTACGCGCTCAAAAAGCAGAGCTACTAGGGTTTAAAGATTGGGCATCGTATGTAATGACTTCGCGTATGGCACAAACAACTGACAACGTGTATGGCATTTTAGATGACTTAGCACCAAAAGCAGTTGAAAAAGCTAAAATTGAAGCAGCTGCTATTCAAAAAGTAATTAACGATTCAGGTGAAAGCTTTGAGCTTAAACCATGGGATTGGGCTTTTTACGCAGAAAAAGTGCGTGCTGAAAAGTACGACTTAGATCCTGCCCTTGTTAAGCCTTACTTTGAAATGGATTCTGTAATTCACGATGGTTTATTCTTTGCAATGAACAAGCTATACGGTATTACATTTAAAGAGCGTAAAGATTTACCGGTTTATCATGAAGATGTTACAGCCTACGAAGTATTCAACGCTGACGGCAGCGCCATCGGTTTATTTTACCTAGACCCATACGCACGTGAAGGTAAGCGTGGCGGTGCATGGATGAGCGCTTACGTAAGTCAAAGCGGCTTAAAAGGCACTAAACCTGTAATTTACAACGCCCAAAACATTCCAAAACCTGCTGCAGGCGAGCCAACGTTAATGACGTTTGACGAAGTGTCAACTATGTTCCATGAGTTTGGTCATGCGGCGCACGGTTTATTCTCTGACGTTAAATACCCAAGCTTAGCAGGTACTGCTACAGCGCGTGACTTTGTTGAGTTTCCGTCGCAAGCGAATGAAGATTGGATGATTGAACCTACGGTACTTGCTAACTACGCCAAACACTACAAAACAGGTGAGCCAATTCCACAAGCTTTACTTGATAAAGTACTTGCATCGCAAAAATTCAACCAAGGTTTTGGTACCACTGAATATTTAGCAGCTGCTTTACTTGATATGGAATGGCACTCGTTTGGCTCAGATAAAAAAATTACTGATGTTCAAAAGTTTGAAAGCGATGCACTAAAAGCACACGGTATTGATTACTACCCTGTACCACCGCGTTATAAATCAAACTACTTTAGCCATACATTTGCCGGTGGTTACTCTGCGGGTTACTACGCATACCTTTGGACTGAAGTATTTGCAGCCGATGCCTTTGCACACATGGAAAACAACGGCGGCTTAACACGTAAAAATGGTGATAAGTTCCGTAAAGAAATCCTATCTAAAGGTAACAGCCGCGACTTAATGCAAAGTTACATTGAGTTTAGGGGTCAAAAACCAACTACCGACGCATTACTTAAGCGCCGTGGTTTAGTTGAGTAAATAACTTAATTTATTGAGCTCACTTTTATAAAAGCCCGCTTGCGGGCTTTTATTGTTTATACCCTCACATATAACAGATAAACTTAGCTCAATATTTATTAAAAGATGATGGTTATGCAGTACTTATTTGCAGTCACTTTGCTTTGGGCGTTTTCGTTTAGTTTAATTGGTGTGTATTTAGCAGGCCAAGTTGACGCTTGGTTTAGCGTATTAATACGCATAGCACTGGCAACACTGATTTTTTTACCTTTTTTAAAGCTCAAACAAACGCCTAAACCTTTAGCCTTAAAGCTTATGCTGATTGGCGCTATACAACTTGGTGTTATGTATAGCTTTTACTACCACTCATTTTTATTTTTAACCGTTCCCGAAGTTCTGCTATTTACTGTAATGACTCCTTTGTACATTACCCTGCTAAATGATGGATTGAACAGATGCTTTAACCCACGCTTTTTTTTAGTCGCACTTATTGCTGTAATCGGTGCAATTACTATTCGTTACGAAAACCTAAATAGCGACTTCATAATCGGCTTATTAATCGTTCAAGGGGCGAATATAAGTTTTGCTGTAGGCCAAGTTACCTACAAACGCTTAATGAATAACAATCAGCTTGATGACAAAGCCGTATTTGGATGGTTTTTTATAGGCGCACTTATTATTGCCACAATTTGCTATGCATTATTTGGTAACTCAAACAAATTACCAACCACTATCACACAGTGGGGCATACTAATTTATTTAGGGTTGGTTGCATCAGGACTTGGTTACTTTATGTGGAATAAAGGCGCAACCCTTGTCAACGTAGGTGCTTTGGCAGTTATGAATAACTTGCTTATTCCAGCTGGAATTATAATTAACGTGCTGATCTGGAACCGAGATGCCGATATAGTTCGGTTAAGTATTGGGGCTGCTATAATGTTAGGTGCATTATTGGTCAATCAAATGCTTAATAAAAAAGTAAATTAATAAGCTTGTAGCAAAATCGTCATTAATAATCATTAAGGTAGTACAAATTTTACTTTTTAAGGATAAACAATGAAACGTATTACCTTACTTACAAGCTGTATATTGTTAGCCACACTTGCTGGCTGCGACGACGATGTAGAAATAGTAGAAAAAGAAGTGGTTGTTACCAACACCGAAGTGGAAATTGTTGAAGTACCTACGCCCATTGTTGTAGAGGTTGCTGAAGGAGTAAATATTCAGCTAGGGACTCGCCCTGACTATTTAATTAACGATATGGCGCAAAGTACACTAAAAACAAAATTAGAGTCATGCAGCGAAGGTCCTTTTTACCGCACCGATTTTTCTATTGGTCATCGCGGTGCATCAATGCAATACCCAGAACACACTAAAGAAGCCTACATTGCGGCAGCGAGAATGGGCGCTGGCATTGTTGAATGCGATGTTACATTTACAAACGACAAAGAGCTTGTTTGTCGCCACTCTCAATGCGATTTACATACCACAACTAATATTTTAGCCATTCCAGAACTTGCAGCTAAATGCAGTGTGCCATTTACACCAGCCGACCCTGCTAATGGTATTGCCGCTTCTGCAAAATGTTGTACCAGCGATATAAGCTTAGCGGAGTTTTTAACCCTTGAAGGTAAAATGGATGGTGCAAACACTAATGCAACGACCGTTGCCGATTACATGGATGGCACACCAAGTTGGCGCACTGATTTATATGCCACCAACGGCACATTGATGACCCATAAACAAAGCATTGCACTGTTTAATGAGCTAGGTGTAAAAATGACACCAGAGCTAAAATCGCCACAAGTAAGTATGCCATTTGATGGAATGACACAAGAACAATATGCGCAAAAAATGCTAGACGAGTACACGCAAATGGGTGTGCCAGCCTCAAAAGTTTATCCGCAATCATTTAACCTTGAAGACGTAAAATACTGGATTAACAATAACCCTGACTTTGCAGATAAAAGCGTATACCTAGATGGACGTGACAGTGAAGCCGGATTTGATCCAAGTAACCCACAAACATGGCAACCGGATATGGATGAACTTGTTGCTGATGGGGTGAAAATTTTAGCTCCTCCAATTTGGATGATGCTAACAATAGATAACGAAAGCAATATTGTGCCATCGCAATACGCTATTGACGCAAAAGCAGCAGGTTTAAAGCTTATTGCATGGAGCCTTGAGCGCTCGGGCCCGCTTAATGAAGGTGGAGGTTATTACTATCAATCAATTGCTGATGTTATAGATAACGATGGCGACATGATGACAGTAGTCGACGTACTCGCAAAGGACGTGGGGGTAATGGGTATTTTTTCAGATTGGCCGGCTACGGTAAGTTACTACGCCAGCTGTAATAAAATGCCTGCAAGTATTTAAAAACTGACTACAAGAGTCGTTTATTTTATCGCGCTCAGTTACCATATCAGCATACATAATTTTATTTTACTGAGCGCTTTTATGATAATCCAACAACATAATGCTGACTTGCCAACACCGACAGGTTTAATGCGAACAACTGTATATCGCCCTCAAGCGCAAGGACAGTTTCCTGCTATCATTTTTTATTCTGAAATATTTCAGCAAACTGCACCTATTGCACGCAGCGCAGCTATTTTAGCAAGCCATGGTTTTGTGGTGTTAGTGCCTGAAGTATTTCATGAATTAAACCCTATAGGCACTGTGCTTGCTTATGATGATACAGGTAAAGACAAAGGCAATGCCGACAAATGGGCAAAGCCACTTGAGCACCACGACAGTGACACACAAACTATGATCGACTTCATTAGATTACAAAGCTATTGCACAGGCACCGTCGGCGCAATGGGCGTATGTATTGGCGGTCACTTAGCTTACAGAGCGGCACTAAACCCTGAAATTAATGCGGCTTTTTGTTTATACGCAACTGATATTCACAGCAATACGTTACCTGCGCAACCTGGAAATAACTCATTCGAGCGTATGGCTGATATACAAGGCGAAATTCACTTTATATGGGGTAAACAAGACCCGCATGTGCCACAGGAAGGCCGCGCTAAAATATACCAACAATGTGTAAGCACGGGCATCAATTACCAGTGGCAGGAAGTTAACGCACAGCATGCCTTTATGCGTGATGAAGGTGAGCGATACGATGCAGCCCTTGCGATAAATATGTATCAACAAGCGGTGGCATTATTTAGCCGAACTTTATAAATGCTGTAAAAACTACTCATTAAGTACTTTTCAGCATACCTAAAGCGGTATGCTGTTTTACAAAGTATGCTTTTAAGTAATCAATAAACAATCGTAGCTTTTTAGAGCCCGCAGCCCCTGGCGGAAATACCCCGTAAAGCTCAATATCTTTGCTTTTATAATCATCTAATATTATTTCAAGCAGTCCAGCTTGCACTTTTGGCCACGCATCGTAAAGCGGAATACGCCCAATACCATGCCCTGCTTCAACAAAAGCAGTACGAGCAGCGGCATTATTGGTGCTTAAGCCGCCTTGCATTGTAATATCGTGTTTTTTGCCATCTTTTTGAATTGTTAATGTTTTACTGCCCAATTGATAAACCACCCATTGGTGCTCTGCTAACTCTAAAGGCGTTTTAGGCTTACCAAAATGTGCAAAGTATTCCGGCGCGCCACAAATACAAGTGCTCATTGTAGTCAGCTTGGTTGCCTGCAAGTTGGAGTCACTCAGTGCCACGCCCCTAATTGCAAAATCGAACCCATTTTTAATAATATCAACCACATCGTCAGTAAGCTGTAAGTCTATCTGAATTTTAGGATATTGGCGCTTAAACGTATTTATTGCAGGCACAATTAACTGCATTCCCACATTTACTGGGCAACTAATTTTAAGTAAACCTTGTGGCTCGCTCTTTATATTTTCTATTTGCTGATTAGCCGCATTAGCTTGTTCGGTAATTATTCTACAACGCTCATAATAAGCAATGCCCGCTTCAGTGAGCGCCATGGTACGGGTTGAGCGATTTAGTAAAGTAACTTCAAGCTGCGTTTCTAATTTTTTTAAATGATAGCTTGCAACTGCTCGCGTAAGCCCTAGCTGTTTGGCAGCAGCGGTTAAGCTGCCCTGCTCTACAATTTGTGCAAATACAACCATGCTCTTTAACTGCTCAAACGACACTTTCATAAATGCTCCGTAGTGTGTTTTAAATTCAACCTTTTTATTGTATCAATAATTAAATCAATAAAGTTAAATTTATCATCGTTGTTTAAAGCAGTGTTAGTGCATATAGTAATTGGTAAGCAAGATAAACTAATTCAAATCATCAGAAGGAATATATTCAATGTCTAAAAAAGTACTTATGGTTCTTACATCTCACGCAGAACTTGGTAACACTGGCGAAAAAACAGGTTTTTGGGTAGAAGAATTTGCAGCCCCTTATTACGCCTTCGTTGATGCAGGCGTTGAAGTAACATTAGCGTCTCCAGCTGGCGGCCAACCACCCATTGATCCGACAAGTACACTTGCCGATTTTCAAACAGATGCAACTAAACGTTACGACGCAGACAGCGCGGCGCAAACATTAATGGCAAACACTAAAGTGTTGAGTGAAGTAAAATCTAGCGATTTTGACGCTGTATTTTACCCAGGCGGCCACGGCCCATTATGGGACTTGGTTGACAACACAGATTCAATCTCTCTTATCGAAAGCTTTGTAAAAGAGCAAAAACCTGTTGCTGCGGTATGTCATGCAAGTGCTGCATTTTTAAATGTTAAAGATGCCGATGGCAATGCACTAGTAGCGGGTAAAAAAGTAACTGGTTTTACTAACTCTGAAGAAGCTGCAGTGCAACTTACCGATATCGTGCCATTTTTAGTTGAAGACGAGCTAATCAAAAAAGGTGGCGATTATCAAAAAACTGACGACTGGGGTGTATTAGCACTAGAAGACGGTTTAGTAATTACCGGCCAAAACCCAGCAAGCTCTGAACTAGCTGCAAAAAAACTATTAACTAAATTAGGTTAATAGTGAGTAATAATTAAAATTAAGCACAGCATTTTATGCTGTGCTTTTTTAATTGCTTTTCATTAGCAAATACAATTCCTATACTGGCAACTCTTAAAGTCAATTAGGGCGATTATATGGCAACCAAGCCAACCACACTGTCATTACTAACTAGTACCCGTTTCGCAATATTTAGTATTGTTGTTATTTGCTTTGTACTACAAGTGATCAATAGTCTACCTGGCATAAACCTTAATGGTTTAGGCATATATCCACGCAGTATCCAAGGATTAATTGGCATACTATGCGCCCCTTTTTTACATGGTAGCTGGTGGCACTTTGCCAGTAACATGATCCCATTTGTAGTATTAAGTTGGCTAATTTGCCAGTACAGCGTAAAACGTTTTTATAACGTATTTATTTTTACCGCTCTAGTCGGTGGACTTTTAGTTTGGGCATTTGGGCGCAGTAACATACATGTTGGTTTAAGCGGTGTTATATATGGTTTATGGGGCTTTATTCTATGCTACGGCTTAGTAAGACGCTCATTAAAATCAATTATAATTGCAGTTGTAGTGGCTATACTCTATAGCGGTTTTATATGGGGTGTTTTACCTCAGCGCTATCAAGTATCGTTTGAAAGCCATTTATTTGGAGCGCTAAGCGGGTTGTTTTTAGGTTATAGATTAGCAAAAGCCGATAAATTAAAAGGTCGGTAAATTAAATATTTAGGGCCTTTAATTAATTTTTTATGGCCACATTTATGAGTAAGTATTAAACATTTCCATTTAACATTGAGGTTATTTATGAGTGATCAAAACGAATACACGCCACCAAAAGTATGGACGTGGGAAAGTGAAAGTGGCGGTAAATTTGCCAGCATTAACCGCCCAATTGCAGGCGCGACTCATGACAAAACTCTACCTATTGGCGAGCACGCATTTCAGCTTTATTCTCTTGCTACGCCAAATGGCCAAAAAGCTACAATCATGTTTGAAGAGCTTTTACAGCTTGGTTGCACCGATGCAGACTATGACGCATATTTAATAAACATAGGTGATGGCGATCAGTTTGGATCTGACTTTGTTGATATTAATCCAAACTCAAAAATCCCAGCGCTAATGGATCATTCAACCACTCCACCTACTCGCATCTTTGAATCAGGTTCTATTTTACAGTATTTGGCTGAAAAATTTGATGTACTCATCCCTAAAGATTTAAAAGCTAAAACAGAGTGTCGTAACTGGCTATTTTGGCAAATGGGTTCAGCGCCATACTTAGGTGGTGGTTTTGGTCACTTTTATAGCTACGCCCCAAGTAAAATGCAATACCCTATTGATCGTTTTACCATGGAAACTAAACGCCAACTTGACGTGTTAAATCGTCATTTAAGCGAAAATGAATACATGGCCGGTGATGAATACTCAATCGCCGATATTGCAATTTGGCCTTGGTATGGCTCGCTTGTTTTAGGCGACTTATACGATGCAGCTGAATTTTTAGATGTTGCCTCATACACTCATGTTGTTCGTTGGGCAAAACAAGTTGCTGATCGCCCTGCTGTAAAGCGCGGTCGTCGCGTAAATCGCACATGGGGCCCTGAAGAAGATCAAATGGCAGAGCGCCATAACGATAGTGATTTCGAAGGCTAAATCTACTAAACAGCAAGTAAAGTCGTTAACACTTTAACCTGCTTAATAATTTTAAGGCTCATAATAATTATTTATTATGAGCCTTTTTACTGTGCTAGCTTTTTTTTTTGCTTTCATAAACTATATTTATTCTTATACTCAGGATTAGAGCCTAACTAATCGATGTTTAATACGCTTTTGTTCATCTGAAATATTTGCTGTATTTCTTGAACGTTTCTCCATCGCTAGTTGGAGTGACTTTTGTATAAGGTTTTACTTAGTGCCATATAAAAATCTAAATAGTGAAGAACGCAGAGAAACCGTTAAAATTTTATACTCTAATGCCATCTCTGGCATTGCCATTTCGACTGTAGTCAGTTTTATATTAGTGTTTGCTTTTGATTTAAATAACCAGAAAATATCCTACGAAAAAAGTATTTGGCTAAGCATTATGGTTGTCTTATTAGCAGCTCGCGCTATTGATGTAATATGGTTTTATAAAACCAAAAAGGATAGCCCGCTATTTAATGCTGACACATATTCAAAAAGATTTTCAACGGGGTGTATTTTAACTGCGCTATCGTGGTGTGGGTATGCACTTTGGTTTCATAGCACCTCATCAGCAATAGAGACGACAACCACGATTGCTATTTTATCTGCCTTTGCAGGAGGCTCTGCAAATCTGCTTTCAGGAAGTCGAGTAACCGCTGTACTCTATAGCATTATTTTACTGGCGCCCTACTCTTTTTTATTAACCTTTTCTAACGAAAACTACAACTCTGTCCTCGGTATTTTAGGCCTAGCATTTACTGCTATTATGGTGGCTTCATCGTACAAATCAGCCACATTTACACACAGCGCAATCAAGCTCAAAAACCAAAACAGAGAGCTGCTTAATGAAATGGAAAACAAGGTTGAGCAACGCACAGAAGAAATCTACCGTTTATCGAATACCGATCCACTTACAAATCTATTAAACCGAACCGCATTTTTAAAAAATGCAAACAGACAACTAGCAGACAACCCTCAAGAACCCTTTGCTTTATTATTCGTAGATTTAGATGGGTTTAAACAAATAAATGATTCGTTGGGTCATAAAGTAGGCGATAAAGTATTAAAAGAAATAGCACGAAGAATTAGTAATGTATGCAATCAACAGCTATTTAAATGCCGATGGGGCGGGGATGAGTTTTTAATTTTAGCAACGTATCAAAAACAAGCTGAGCTTATCGAGTTTGCAGATAAAGTACTTCAAAGCATTGGTGCCGAGCATGAAACATATAAATATCAAAAATGGGTATCTGCAACTATTGGTATTGCCATGTATCCTGAGCACGGGAGTGATTTTAATACTTTAATTCGCTCTGCTGATACTGCAATGTATCACCAAAAACGCATGGCGAAAGGTAATATCAATATTTATAACGATTCACTCAAATTAATACAAGAAAGGGAGTATCTTTTGAGTCAACGCTTAGCCAGTGCTATAGAAGAAAATAGTTTAAGGCTAGTATTTCAACCAATTGTTGATAGCAAAACCTCAAAAGTAACCTCTTTTGAATCATTATTACGCTGGCAACTAGATGGTGAAAATATTTTTCCTGATGAATTTATAGCTATTGCCGAGCAATACGGTTTAATAACCGAGTTAGGTATTTGGGTAATAGAACAGGCATGTATACAAGCAACAAAATTAAGTCACTTACAACCACAAATTGCTATAAGCGTAAACGTATCGGTTATTCAGCTACAAGATCCTGATTTTGTATCTAAGGTATTAAAAATAGTAAATCGCCACCAGGTAGAACCTAAAAACCTACACATAGAAATTACTGAGTCAGTATTTGCCGAGGATAAACTCACATTTTTGACAGCAGTTAAAGCACTACAAAAACAAGGCTTTTGTATTTCAATTGATGATTTTGGTACAGGCTACTCATCACTATCAAGCATGCTTGATATTGGTGTAGATATAGTAAAAATAGACAGAAGCTTTATTCAAAATATGGATAAAAGAGGGTTAAGTATTATTCATGCAATTGTACAAATGGCCTCTACTTTAGATTTTACTGTTGTTGCAGAAGGCGTTGAAACTATTGAGCAAGCAAACACACTCACTAAAATTGGTGTATCTCACCTACAAGGTTATTACTTTTCAAAACCGATGGAAGTAGATTCTGTAGACGCTTATCTGCACGGGCAAAATAAGCTGTGTAGTTAACCCCCTCCTTCTAAAAGCGCTTAGCTACCATACTAGTTTTGCGCTACCTTTTTTATTAGGGCTTGCTTATCTTTGCAGGTGATTGACTCTTTGTTACTAGGTTACAAACCTCGCGCCGCGATTAAATCGTCCTTAGATTGAACAAGTTTCAATCCTTAAAGGTCAACAGTCCCTTCCTAAAACATAATCTTACAATTGCTTACACCCAGTAAATAGTAATTAGCGTAGGCTAAATATAATCCAACTTACATGTGTATAAAAAGCCCCAGCGCTGGATAGTAGGCAAAATTATGCGCTGACGCTGCTTAAATAATAAAAACTTTAACGATACAACTAAATATAAAAAAGGAATTTGCATGATAAAACCACTTTGCTATTCACTCATCACTTTACTTACCCCCATAAGCGTTATAGCTCAAACAATGGCAATAAAAACAACGGATGAATTAGTATCAACCGATTCAGAGATTTTATTTGCATATAATAAAGAATCAAAACAATTAGAAGCCATCAATTTACTTACATCACTTAGTAGTGAACTTGCTTTACCAAAAAACGCCATCGGGTTTGATGTGGCAACACTTGCTAACATCACCGATAAACAAGCACTCGTACTAACAAGTGATGGCGTATATAAAGCCCAAACAGGTAAACCAACATTGTTGTTTAATTATGAGTCGGTTCTTAATCAATTAAAAATAGATAAATTTGAAAAAGTAGACTTTGTTTTCGATGCTAACAATGACGGTCTAAGCGATATTTTTATCCCTGGGTTAGCAAGCAGTACTTTATACATTCAAAATAAAGATGGCAGCTTTAAGCCTAACAAATTTAAACAAACGCCTAAGTATGAAGGCCGCTTTTCAGGAAAAGGGCTTTCTCTAGAAGTTAATATTAACAATAAACCTGTGGTTATCGATTTTAACCACGACGGATTAAACGACCTGGTTTTTTCAAATGACTTTGGAGCAGATGTACTACTTGCTAATTCAGAGGGCTTTGAGCAAAAGCTCACCTCAATTGATTTTAACATTGAGCTAGGCGAGCTAAGCAATGGCGAGACTCGTAAAATAAAGCAAATTATTGATATTAATAACGACGGATTCCTAGATTTTACAACTAGACAGTTTAAACCTACGCAAGGTATGGACTCGTTAGATATAAAAATAGCACATACTTTGTACCTAGGGAGTGCTAAAGGCTTTAGTAATACGCCCATTACCTTATTTGAAACACAGGGCCCTAGTGAGTTATTGCTCAAAACTGATTTTAATAATGATGGCTTAATTGATTTACAAAAAATGGACTTAGATATTGGCTTAGGTACTATCGCATCTATGGCATTAGGCGGTGGCAGTACTGATGTAGATGTAGAAATGAATCTTTATAAGCAGCAACCCGACGGCTCATTTGCCAATAAATCGAGTATTAAGCTTGATTTAGAAATGGAAGTGGGGATGAATGGCGATGAATCAGAACCGGCTCTCTATTTAGGTGATATTAACGGCGATAGCTATATTGATGCGGTATACAAATACAGTAAAAAAACGCTGTATATTTATTATGGAGAGCAAGACTCACTGCTAAATGATAAACGCAAAAAATTAAAGCTAACGCTGCCTAAAAATAATAAAGATATTCTTCTAGTAGATATAAACCAAGACGGTAAAAAAGATTTTGTATTTAAATTTACCGAAGAAGATGGCACCAGTAAAATAGAAACACGGTTAAATTAAGCCAATAAAAAAAGCCCAACAGAATTAACCGTTGGGCTTTGGACTTAAGACTTTCGAGTAACAGTCAGCTTTACTCTAAGTTATAACACCTAAGCAGTTACATTTAGCAGTGAATCGCCTTCACTTAAACCAAACTTCTCTTGCACTGATGCAAGGATTGATTCTTTATCTTCATCAGACAACTGGTTTGAATACTCAGTTAAGAGCTCATCTAAGTAGCTCACTACCTCGTCTGTATCGACTGACTCTAATGAGTTTTGTGGCGGTGGCGGCGGTCTTTGACCCTCTGCTCTTCCTGCATCACCAATGCTTTTAGCATCAAACTCGAGTTCGCCCATTAAATCAGCAAGCTCTTTTGTTGGTTCAATACCTTGTTCTTTAAATGCCGCTTGAATACTTTGCGCATCGTCGCTAGTTAAGTTTTCTGCATCAAACTGTGCAAGCGTTTCTTTAACAAAATCACTTTGCTCTGTTGTTAATTTTGCGGTTTGACTACTTTGTTGCGGCACAAAACTCGCAGAGCTGCTGCCAATATTATTAATCATTTTAGTATCCTTTCAACGTTCACGGCGAGGTGGCTTATGATCGCTAAGCTCTTGTTCAGTAATTTCGCCATTACCATCGGCATCTATAGAATCAAAAATTGTTAGTGCATCACCGTGCGGCGGTTTTTTAGCACTAAACTCTTCAAAGCTAATTACGCCATCACCATCAGTATCAATAGTTGAAAAGTCAGGTTTTTCAGGAGGATTGTCACCGCCTCGAGCAGCTACATTAGCTGAAAAAGCAATAGATAATATTGCCACAGTGGCAAGAGTTGAAAAATGCTTCATAGTAATAACCTCGTATTTAAGAATTAAACTAAGCTTACGCTTTAAAAACGCAAACAATGTGCAAATAATGAGGAAGTAATAAATTATTTTAATAAAAACTGATGCTCCAAAAAAAGTTCTGGTTGATTGCTTTGCAATCAATATATAAGCTAATAAAATAATACGATTAATTACTCTCTGGCAGTAGTGTTACTGCCCTTAATTCTCAAAGCTGATATACTGCTTGAGCCAATTAAACAAACAAATACAGAGCACTTTCATAAATAATGATTAATAACCAACCCTACTTAGCAGGCAATCTGTGAAAATACCTAAACGCCTACAACCTCTTGTTGATGATGGCCTTATTGACGAAGTAATAAGCCGACTAATGAGCGGTAAAGAAGCCGATGTATTTATTGTGCGTTGTGGTGAACATATTCGCTGTGCGAAAGTGTATAAAGATGCGGTTAAACGTAGTTTTAAAAAAGCGGCACAATATCAAGAAGGCCGAAAAGTACGTGGTGGGCGCCAAGCGCGTGCTATGGGTAAACGTTCGAGCTATGGCCGCCAATTAGAAGAAGAAATTTGGCAAAATGCCGAAGTTGATGCGTTATCTCGTTTAGCTAGCGTGGGTGTACGTGTTCCTGATACTTACTTTTGTATTGATGGCGTGCTGCTTATGGAGCTCGTCTCTGATAAAGATGGTAACGTGGCCCCTCAACTAGGACATGTCGTTTTTAGTGAAGAGCAAGCGATTGAGCAGTATAAACTCATGATACATTACATTAAGCTTATGCTTTGCGCTGGTATAATACACGGTGATTTATCTGAGTTTAATGTACTTGTAGATAATAACGGCCCTGTTATTATAGATTTACCGCAAGCCGTTAACGCTTCAGCAAATAACAGTGCACAAGCTATGTTTGCACGCGATGTAAATAACATACGCCGCTACTATGGTGAATTTGCGCCAAGCATACTAAAAACTCAATACGCTAAAGAAATGTGGGCACTATTTGAAGAGGCCAATTTAACGCCTAATTCAACGCTTACAGGTGAATTTGAAGACAGCGACGAACTTGCTGATGTAGATTCTATTCTTGATGAAATCCAAGCAGCAGAATACGAAGAGTTTGACCGTTTAGAGCGAATTAAAAATGCTGACGACGATGAGTAACTCATCGTCATAGCTCATTCCACCTTACTGTGGATGCACAAACCGGTAGCCAACCCCATAAACAGACTGAATAACACTTTCAGTTTGTGTCACTTCATCTAGTTTTTTACGCAACTTTTTAATATGGCTATCAATAGTACGATGGCTCACAATACGCTGATCGGCGTACATAGTGTCCATTAAGCTATCGCGCGAATAAATACGATTTGGGTTATTAAACAAAGGTTTAAATAGCTGAAATTCAAAGTTCGTCAATTCTATACTGTTTGATTTATATTTTACGCTATAGCTGCTTTCGTCAAGCTTCATTGTTGACTCTGTAACGTCACTTGCGTTATTTAATCGCCTTAAAATAGCTTTTACGCGTGCCACCAGCTCAGCATAACTAAACGGCTTACAAATATAATCATCTGCACCTAATTCAAGCCCAAGCAGCCTATCTATTTCTTCTACTTTTGCCGATACCATAATAATAGGCACGTTTGAAAAGCGCCTAATTGCTTTACACAGTTCAATACCACTTTGGCCTGGTAACATTATGTCTAGCAAAATCACACTCGGCCTGTTAATTTCAAGCCAAGGTAATACTTCATCCCCGTGATGTATTTGATGAGTAATAAAGTGATGGCTACTTAAAAAGTCACTCATTAAGTTAGCTAGCTTTACTTCATCTTCCACAATCAGTATTTGTTCACTCATAGGCATCTCTGTAGGTAACCTCAACTTTATTTTTATAAACTAAATAGTTGGCAATCTAATAATAATAGCAAGGCCGCCTAAGCTGGCTTTTTCTGCAGCTATTTCACCTTTATGACCTTTAACTATATGCTGGCAAATAGATAAACCTAAGCCCGAACCGCCCTCTTGGCGATTACGCGAACTATCTACTCGATATAAATACTCAAACAAATGCGATAAATGCGACTGCTCTACACCTACACCATTATCTTCAATTATAAGCTCTAAATAAGTTTGCCCTTTAATACTTATATTTTTAGCTGTTAATGAAATAGTTGTACATTGTGCATAGTGTACGGCGTTCATTAAAATATTATCGAGTAGCTGCAAAAGGCGTGTTTTATCTGCTTGTACAGTTATGTATTTAGCGCTATTTAGCAGGTATATTTTTATATTATGTTGTTCAAGCAAAACCTGATATTTTTGCTCAATAGTATTTAATAATAACGCCATATCAGTAGGTTGCATTGTGTAGTGCATACCTCCTAACTCTGCGCTATTGAGCATATGCAAGTCGTCTATTAAGCGTTTTAAATGCAGGGCTTCATCGTTAGCCGAGCTTATATTTTTTGCGTTCGGTTCTCGTATACCAAGTAGCATAGCTTCAAGTTCACCGAGTAAAATGCTCATTGGCGTCCTAAGCTCATGAGAAATATTAGCAAGCCAACGCTTACGTACTTGCTCATCTTTAGCGAGTGTAAATGCAAGCGTATTAAAATCTTCGCTTAATTGGCCCAACTCATCTTTTCGTTCAAGCGTAAGTTTGGTCTCGTAATTACCTTGCGTTAAGCGATGCATACCGTTAGCAATTTGCTTTACTGGGCTTACTAAGTGGCGAGACAATAAAAAGGTAACTAGCAATGTTAGCAATACCGCAGCTAAAGCAATAAACCATAAGTAGTTAGTTTGCTGCTGTAAAAAATCAAGCTCATAACCATCAACCAAGCTATCTCTTTTAGAAACTGCTAAGTAACCCACTACTTTATCGCTAACAATAATTGGGGTTGTTATATATTTTAAATCGCTAAGGTATTTACCCACTACTCGCTGCTTATTTTCGTCAAGCAAAGCGTAGTGAGCAATATTTTCAGGTGGTAGGCGGCGCTCTCCCCCTAAACGAATATGATCGGGTGGCGGCCGTCGCATCATTCCCCCTCTGGGGCCTGGACCTTCTGGTGGCCTAGGTAAAAACTGGCTATTTTCTAGCTGCGATTCAATAAGTTTTCTAAAATTTTCGCCATTGCCGACAACACGTTCCCATGAGGGGTTTTGTTCGTATTGCTTTGCAAGTTGCACAACAAGTGGTTCAAGCGCTTTTACTTCTTTTGCATTAACAAAATCAATTACGCCTTGCCCTATACTCCATTGTATAAGTACTACTAGCCCTGCAATAACACTAAAGGTAAAACTAAATAGTATTAAAAAAAGTTTATTATGAATTTTCATTAATTCGTGTTTTCAACCTTGCTAGGAAAGCTTTCAAATCGGTATGTTATAAACTCTTTGGTTTGATCGTTAACATACAGCGTAGCAACTATTTTTTTGCCCTGAGCGGTCCAATACATATGACCATGATTATTTAAAGTAACCGATACGGTATTTATACCAGTTTTAAATAAGTTAGCAGGTAAATGCAACGCTTGTCCGTAAATTCGCTGTATTTTAACCCCATTAATGTATAAATGAGCATGACCTTGTAAAAAACCGGTGTCTTGGTTTGTTGTCACGCCCATCATTTGTTGCATGTTCATCGTGCCCTCTGGCGGCACAGACAAATCATAACGCTGTGTATCTAAAATTAAGTTATAACCCGACATACTATCTTTTAATAACTTAAGGCTTAATGCCGGGACTGGCATATCATTTGGCACTGCTATGGGCATATGGCTATGATCCATCATTTCCTGCTGCGCAAAGAGCTTAAAGCTCAATAGCGCAGCAGTAGTTAGGATCAATGCGTATTTAAAATAACGCATAGTTACTCCTACATTCCCGGTGGTGGACCCATTGTTTCGCCCGTATCACAGCGACCAATTGAATTATCGGCTAATTGACCTTTAAAACGAGGCCCTATTTGATAAGGAAAAGAAGGCTGTAATTTACCATCGCTGTCTAACGTTAGTGTTATATGGTAGTGATAACCCTTGCCATCGTTAGTATCGTGGCCGTTATGCTCATCTAATTGAGCACCGGTTACTGTTTTTTGTGCGTAGTAATAATCTTCAAAGTAGTAACCATCGTCGGCATTTAATGTATTACCAGAGAGCGTCGTTACTTCTGCACCAATAGCAGGACCTGCATCACTTGTTTGTGTGCCTTGGCTAACATCGTATTGATCAACTAAGGTACAGCTTCGTTCGCCCTCAGTACCACAACCACCTTCACTTTCTGATGCGCCATAATCACGCATTTCCCAGCCACTTAATGCTAGTTGTCCGTTACTTTCATAAGGACCATAAAGCGGATAGCCATCAGCTGCAAACCCATAAATAGGTGAATGCGCATCGCCATCATCTTCAAGTAAATCAGCTAAGCAACTAGTGTAAAAATGGTGATGATATTCACCGTTAGCAGCATGTCCGCCGCACACATCAACATCGTATTGCTCAGCAATGGGCGCTAATGTATACCAAATATTATTACCGTAGCTCATACCATCGCCCCAGTTAAATATACTGGTGCCATTAACCATTAAACCAACTGTACCTAAACCTGTTTCACAAGTTTCAGTGTCAGATAAATCGGTAGGTGTTATAGGAAAATACGCTTCAACTGTTTGTTCTGTCGGGCAACCTGGTCCTGGAGGCCAATAACCTGCACCGCCTGTGTCATCGCAGTTTTCAGTGCTGCTGTTATAGCCAATATCTTCACCAAAAGAAATGGTTTGCCCTACTGCTGCAGAAGTTACACCGTTATAAAAATCGGTAGCTGCACGCGGGCGGTTATTTAACGCGTCTACTTGGTCTTGTGTAAGCGTTACATCATATTTAGGAATGTCAGTAGTTTGCACGTACATGTATTCAACGTCAGCATTTTCCTCAGTAACGCTAACAACCTCAACCGATTGAACATCTTCAACCACTGCACCATTATTTTGTATGTATGTAGAAGTTGTATCGTTGTTAATTAACCAGCTGGTAAGTTTTGCACTATTATCAACTGTATCTGAGTCTGATGAAGCAATCACATTAACTATAACTGTATCTACAACGACATCGTTTGTGCCGTCATCTGCACTAATTTCAAACACAAGTGCTTCATCGGTTAATACCTCTGGAGCAACAAACTCTGTAGACGTTGCAGTACTTGAAGATAAACTAACGGTAGTGCCTGATGTTTGCGACCAACTAACCGATACTTCACCGTCATCTTCAACCGCTGAACTTAAATAAACTGTATCGCCCGCATTAACAGTTTGGTCAATACCAGCATCAACCGTTGGAGCACTATTACTGACTGTATCGCCGTCTGTTGCAGTACTTGTTGAATCACTATTACATGCACTTAAAGCGATGCAAAGCGCGCTTAACGCAAATAACTTAGTTACATTAACGGCTTTTGTTTTAAGAAGTGTTTTCAATGCTTGAACCTTTACTTTAACGTTTAATAAAACAAAGTTAACAAGTAAAAGTGCAAACAATGTGCACAAACAAAGGAAGAATTTATATTAAAATTACAACTGTGGCCTTTTAAGCAAAAACTTATCTTTGGTTGTACTAAAGTAATCGCCGCCCATTTTGCCCACTGCATTTAATAATTCAGGGTCAATATAGCCACCACTCATCACTTCATCGTCTATACAAATACCCACTACATCCAGCAACATCATTTTTCCACCGCCAGGCTCATTTGAAATACTAATAACTTCGCGTAACTTACATTCAAACCGTACTTTTGAATCGGCAACGCTTGGCGCGTTAACTAACTTACTTGGAGCTTGGGCAATGTTAGCTGCATCAAACTCGCTTATATCACTAGGATAATTTGCACAACTTTGGTTCATTTTTTCAACTAGCTCTTGGCTGACAATATTAACCACACATTCTTTAGTTGCCATTAGATTACTGAGCGTATCTTTATTCGTTTTATCACTAGGGTTTACTTGCGTAACACTTAAAACAGCTGGCTTGCAACTAGCCACAGTAAAAAATGAATAAGGCGCAATATTTGCACTACCTTCGCTATTTAATGTACTTATCCATGCGATAGGCCTAGGGCTGATACCGCCTACTAAGTAAGAGTAAACATTTTGGCTGGTATTTTCGGTGAGATCTAAAAACATATTTTTCAACTAAATAAGAATATCAACATGCCTAATATCTTAATCTGATGAAGGTTGGGGTTAAAGAAGATTTACAAATGAGAAAAGTTAAAAAGTAAAACCGAGCCTTCAGGCTCGGTTTCCAATCCATTTAGCAAGGCGCTACATTATTGAATACTCTGACTTTTGTTTTTAAATCAAATGCAGCATAAGCTGCAACAATAATAAAACACCCCGCAGGCACAACATAAGAAAACGCGACACTGTATGTATCAATAAACACAGCTTGGAATACAGGAACTATCGCTCCACCTAAAATAGCCATTACTAAACCAGCAGCACCTAGTTTTGCATCATCGCCTAACCCATGTAGTGAAATCGCGTAAATAGTTGGAAACATTAATGATAAGCAAGCCGATATACTTACCAGCGCCCATACGCCACTTATATTTGGCATTTTCACCATATAAAAACACAGCAGCATTGCAATAATAGAGGTTGCCATTAACAGTTTGGCAGGACGAATAAATCCCATAAGCCAGGTCATTACAAATCGAGAAACTAAAAAGGTGATCATACTGTATTGTAAAATACTTCCCCCGGTAACTTCATTTGTATCGAGTGCCTCCATTACGTACTGGATGGTAAATGTCCATACACAAGTTTGCGCCGCAACATTAAAAAACTGGGCGATAACACCAAAGCGGTAATGGGTATTTTTAAACAAGCGCTTAAACGTTGCACTAAATTCTACATGCTTAGAGACTTTTTTTTGCTTACAAAAATTAGGTGTTTTAGTAAACGCAATTGCCAACCAAATAAAAACCAACACACAAGCCATACCAACATAAGGCACCATAACTGCATCAAGTTCTGCGCTTATAATGCTAGTTAATTGCTCACTATTCATATTTGTGCGCTCACCAGAGGTTGCAGTATTGAGCTTTGGTAAAATAAGGGTAGCGGCTAAAAAAACACCAATGTTAGTACCGACAGGGTTAAATGATTGCGCCAAATTCAACCTGCGAGTTGCACCTTGTTGGGTGCCCATTCCCATTACATAAGGGTTTGCTGATGTCTCTAAAATAGATAAGCCTCCAGCTAACACAAACAAAGCCACTAAAAAAAAACCATAAGTCATTGCTTGGCTGGCGGGATAAAACAAAAATGCTCCGATTGCAGCCATCCCTAAACCGGTTAACACACCTGTTTTATACGAAAAGCGTTTATTGATATATGCCGCCGGAATAGCTAAGCAAAAGTAAGCTCCATAGTAGCTAAATTGTACCAATGCAGACTGCACTGACGACATAGTAAAAATTTTACTAAACACTTTTACTAGCGGATCAGTCATGTTTGCCGCAGCTCCCCATGCAGCAAAGCACAGAACAAGTAAAATAAAGGGAACCACCATCTCCTTGGAGACAAGAGGTGTTTGTGTGTGTGTGTGTGTGGTCATTGCCGTGTCTCAGTTGTTAATGTTAAGTAAAGCATTTAACCAGTTAAATATCATTCCGTCAATAAATCAACTATAGTTATTTATTAACCTCCTGTGACTTATTTATACTCTGTCGTAAATTTAATAATAAGAAATGAACCCGGCAATAAAGCTAATATAGTCGCCAATTACACACACTCGGTGTACAATTAATCAGGTTATTCAAGATAATAACAACTAGGTAGGAATAATTATCAAATCTAAAAACCCTCGACTCTCTTTACAAGAAGGCCGAAGCCAATCTGGCCTGCGTGCTCATAATGAACGCCGAATTATGTCATTAATTCGCCAACACGGTAGTGCTCCAAAAGCTGAAATTGCACAAAAAACAGGGCTTTCAGCACAGGCCGTCACAGTAATTATCAATAGTTTAGAAGCCGAATCGTTATTAATACGGAAAGACCCTCAGCGTGGCAAGGTTGGCCAACCAACCATCCCATTTGCGTTAAATCCAGATGGTGCATTTGGAATTGGCTTAAAAGTAGGTCGTCGCAGTTTTGATTTAACCTTGATTGACTTAGTAGGAAATATACGCGCAACTTTGCACGAAAACTGCGCTTACCCCACAGTACAGAGCTTGCTAACCTTTTTAGAGAAAGGGATCAGCGTACTTAAAATGAGCTTAAGTGACGAATTAGCCAAGCGTATCTTAGGTGTGGGTGTTGCAACCCCTTACGAAATTTGGAACTGGACAGAAGAAGCCGGCGCTCCAAAAGCAGTATTGAATGAATGGAAGTCTTTTGATTTTAAAGAAAAAATAAATCAAATTGTACACCTTCCCGTGTATGTATGTAATGATGATACCGCGGCTTGTTCAGCTGAATTAAGCTTTGGTAATCCTGCTCGTTTTAGCGATTTTTTATATATTTTTATTGGTACTTTTATTGGTGGTGGAGTTGTTATAAACGAAACCTTATTTACCGGTAAAAAAGGTAATGCCGGCGCTATAGGCTCATTACCTAGGCCTATGCTTAATAGTGAAGGTCAACTAACCTCCCAACAACTTATTATGCAATCATCACTGTATATTCTCGAAAAAATGCTCAAAGGTGATGGCTACAATACTGACATACTGTGGAGTTCAAAAGAGTATTGGGGAGACTTAGGCCCCGTACTCGATAAGTGGATAGACCAAGTTGCAGATGGTCTCGCCTACGCGGCATTGTGTTCTTTAGCTATTTTTGATTTTGAGGCGATTGTCATTGATGGCGCCATTCCTATCAATGTCAGAGAAAAAATAGTTTTGGCAACAAAGTTAAAATTGAGCCAGGCTGATCATCGCGGTATTAATCGCTGTGAAGTACAAAGTGGCTCTATTGGCGCCAAGGCTCAATCAGTAGGCTGCGCTAACCTTCCGTTACTTATCAACTTTTCTCAAGATCACGCAAGCCTTTCACACCACTAATATACTTTAAAGTTAAAAAGCAGCCATCGGTAACGTTGGCTGCTTATTTATTTTTTATCAGAGGTAAAAAATTCACTTAAACAATCAAAAAGCTGTACAAAAAATAATAAGTAATAATAGTTGATTTATTATTTTAAGTTCTCTACATTCTATTTACAAATTTGATAACACTGACATGTTTGATTAATAAAACCGCAAATTTGTATACACACACAACAAAGAGAGAACAGAAAAATGAAAGTATCAGCAAAAATGACTCTAATTGCAGTCGCTGTAGGTCTATCCATATCCCCTAGCGTCTTGTCACAAGAGCAACAAGAAGCAAAAAGTGATTTAGGGTTTGAGCGCATCATTGTAACGGGAACATCTCGGCCAAAAGAGAAAATCGAATCAACTAATGCAATAACTACCTTTAACGAAGCAAAGTTAGAGCAATTGGCTCCGCACAGTGTTGCTGAATTAGTGCGAAGTATTCCTGGTTTTCATGCCGAAGACACCGGTGGAGAAACCGGTAACAACGTAGCCCCACGAGGCTTTCCGTTATCAACGCAAACAGAGTTTACAGCACTACTTCGTGATGGTATGACCGTGTTTTATAATCAAGATATTTTATTTACTCAAAATGATCGCTTTACCCGTTTGTCTAATTTTGTTGGCAGCATTGAAGCTATTCGTGGTGGTGCCTCGTCAATTTTTGTTGGTAGCGCGCCAGCTGGGTTTATTAATTTTATTTCTCGTGAAGGCTCCGATGATACCCAAGGTGATGTGTTTTTTGAAACCAACAGCAACAACCGCCTAGGTGGACAAGGTTGGGTTAGCGGATCAATAGACGATCAGACAACCTATGCTGTTGGCGCTTGGTATCGCAAGGATGACTCCACACGCGATCCGGGATATACAGCTAACCAAGGTGGTGAGCTTAATGGCAATATTAAGCACTTTTTTAAAGATGGCAGCGGCTTTACCCGCTTTGAGTTTAATAAACAAAACGATAGATCATTCTTTTTTATTCCTCAGCCATTAATAGGCTCAACCACCAATGCTAAAACAATCCCAGGCGGGATGGATATCAGAGATGGCACCACCGGTAACTCAGCAGGTGCGCGTTTATTAACTCTTAATAACACCCCAAGCGGCGACATTGATTTGGATATTGCAGATGGTAACTACGCTAATGTGACCTACTTTGGCAATACAACCGAAATTGAAATCAACGAAAACTTAGTCTTTTCAAATCAAATGCGTTATACCGATATGCTAACAACCTTTACCGGCATCATTAACGTAGGTAACGCCGAATCGTTAGCTAGTAAAGCACAAGCTATATATGCTGCAAATACTGATGTCCTTGCAGGTGCCATGGTTGATGGTAACCTAAGTTACGATATACGCGATGCAGGAAACGGCTTTGTATTGGCTGATTCAAGCAACGTAAATACCTACAACACCAATGGATACGGAATAAACGCAGGCTTTTGGCATAGACGTTTTGAAGGCGATAACTTTCAAAACGAAACCAGATTCAACTACACCTTTGATGATGTAGGCGAAGGGACTCTTTATGCTAATTTTGGCTTATTCTTCTCTAATATTAATGGCCATGTTACCGACTATCGAATTAATACACTGCAATCAGTAGAGCCCCTGCCGCAGCGCTTAGATGTTGTATTTACAGATGCACAAGGTCTTGACATTGCCAGCGGTACTTACAAAGGTATTCAGTCTGGATCACATGGTTTTGCCGATATTGTTTATAGTGAAAATACCCTGGCGCCCTTTGCTGACTTTGAATACGAGCTTGAAGATGTGTCGTTTAATCTGGGCCTAAGGTACGAAACCCTCAAAGCAGATGGGGAAGCGCAAAACCAAGCTAATTACACAATTGACAGTTTTGCCAGCGATACTGATACCGTCAATGGGAATATTACCCTGCCCTTTGGTGATGGGACTTACCGAAACTTTGATGTTGAATACAACGAAATGGCATGGACAGTTGCAGCTAACTACAAATTTAACGACGACTTAGCGGTATTCACTCGATATGCAGATGGTTTTCGTATGCCTGATGTAGATAAATACATGGCGATTACCAACCTAACTAGTCAAGAGGAAATTAATCAATTTAATAACTCTGAGAGGCGCGAAACACAACCAGCTTCAACGGTAATGGCCGAAGTGGGCATTAAATATAACGAAGGTGATGTCGCAGCATTTGTAACCGGTTACTTCGCCGCTGCGGATGATTTATTCTTTAATGTACCTACTGTTGAAAATGGTCAAGTAGTGCAACGTCAAGCCTTTAGAAACACAGAAACCTTAGGTGTAGAAGCCGAATTTAACCTGCAAATCACTCAAGACTGGCGCATTGGTGTATCTGCAACGTACCAATCACCCGAATTTGTAAACACACCAGCGGCGCAATACTTAGATGCTAATGGAAGCTCTGCCTCTATTGATATAAACGGCAACTTACCTGTACGTGTGCCTAAGCACTTTGGCCAATTAACTAGTAGCTATCAGTTTGAAGATTTTTCGTGGGGTATGGCAGCTATTCATGGTAGCTACTCTTGGAGCGGTAAACGTTATGCCGACGACGCCAACACAGCAGAACTGCCTATGTATGGCATGTTAAACCTTGGTTTATCCCTTGAAAACGAAGACGGTTATTACCTTCGTGCCGATGTTAAAAACCTAAATAACTCAGAAGGCTTATCAGAGGGAGATCCTCGCGCAGGTGAAACGGTAGCAGGTCAAGCAACTACATTTAATGCGCGCGTTGTCTTACCTCGTACCTTTAGCCTTACTATTGGTAAGCGTTTTTAATTTTACTCTAATCTAGGGTATCGTCATGCAAAGCGATACCCTCGCAATTTTTAGGAAAATATAATGGAAGTAGTTGCAATTGGTGAAGCTTTAATAGATATACTCTCACATGACTGCATGCACAATAAGGCATCAAATAGCGAACTAGACTTCACACAGTTTGCCGGAGGCGCACCTGCTAATGTTGCTGTAGCCGTAGCAAAGCTTGGTGGTTCAAGTTATTTGCTTGGTAAAGTAGGCAATGATAAATTTGGTCGCTTTTTAATAAATGCACTCAAAATGTATAATGTAAACACATCTTATGTTGGCTTTTCAAAAAAAGGGAAGACGGCACTCGCGTTCGTATCGTTGGATGAAAACGGTGAACGTACATTTGAATTTTACGATAAAGATGCAGCACATTACGATTTACAAATAACCGATTTAGAGCCCTCTTTATTTTCAACACCTAAAATTGTGAGTTTTTGTTCAGGCTCTTTTGCAAAACCTTTAGTATTAAATACAACCTTACATGCGCTAAAACACTTTAAAGAATCAGGCTCGGTTACATGCTTTGACATTAACTTTCGTTCAGCCTTCTGGGATGAACCACTCACAGCTAAATCTGTTATTGAGGATGTTGCTAAAACAGTTGATGTTATTAAAGCGAGTAAAGATGAGCTGATCTCGCTTTATGGAATAGAGCATATTGATACCACTATTAGAAGTTGGGTAGATAGTGGCGTAGCTTTAGTTTTAATGACCGATGGTGGCGAGCCTATTACTTTTTCATCTAGCTCATTTAGTGGTACTTATCCTTGCCCTCAGGCATATGTTGTGGATACCACAGCTGCAGGCGATGCGTTTGTAGGTGGTTTTTTATATCAAATATCTTCGCTAGTGAGTAATAAAACAGAATTTACTGACTGGGCAAATAACTTTACTAACGTTTCAAAGGCTATCGACTTTGCTACTAAATGCGGAGCCAAAACAGTAGCAACGTTTGGAGCCTTTGATGCCCTACCTACATTCCATGATATCTCGGCGAGTACCCTTAAATCTTCGTGTCGATGTTAAAAACCTAAATAACTCAGGAAACTTATCAGAGGGAAGTTTCACTCAGGTGAAACGGTAGCAGATCAATCAACTATATTTAATGCGCGCGTTGTCTTATCTCGTGTCTTTAGCCTTACTATTGGTAAGCGTTTTTAATTTCACCCTAACTGAGGGTATCGTCATACAAAGCGATACCCCCGCAAGTTTTATGAAAAGACAATCGAAGTAGTTGCAATTGGTGAAGCTTTAATAGGTGTAGTCTCACATGACTGCAAGTGCCAAAATTGCTTAAGTATCACGGTAATTCTCCCTATTTATAATACTTCTTTTATTGGCGACTCATTTTAGTATCACCTTAACATGAGTTGCCTATATCAAAATCGTTTTTACACTAGTCTTCTTTTACATTTAATACGTATTGGTTTTGTCTTATTATTTATAATGCCACGGTTTTAATATTGCCAGTATGAAAGAAAAAATAAACATCGTGTGGTTTAAACGTGATTTACGTCTTAGCGATCATCAACCCTTAAAAAATGCATTTAGTAATGGCTTACCGACCCTGTTACTTTATAACTTTGAGCCATTACTACTCGAAGATGCACACTACAATGAGCGGCACTGGCGCTTTGTGTATCAATCAATAGTTGAGTTAAATAATCAGCTAGCGCGTTTTAACGCCTGTGTTTATATATTTAATTTAAATATGAGCGACTTACTTGAGTCGATAAAGACGCAGTTTGAAATAGTTAATATTTTTAGCCATCAAGAAATAGGCTTAAACAACACCTTTGAGCGCGATAAGGCAATAAAAGCATGGTGCCAGCATAACCACATTAATTGGCAAGAGTCGCAAACAGGCGCGGTAATTCGCGGCAAAAAAAATCGTAATAATTGGAACGAACGCTGGCAGCAAACAATGCAAGCACCTATTGCTGTTCCTAATTGGAAGAGTATAAAAACAATTTCCCTTAATAACTATCAAGCGCCTGAGCTGCCAAGCGCTTACACTCAAGATCATGACAGCTTTCAACAAGGTGGCCCACTGCATGCGCGCACTGTAATGCAGAGCTTTTTTGCCGAGCGCGGTAAAGGTTATCAAAAAGGAATATCGAGCCCAAGTTTAAGCCAAACACATTGCTCTCGACTTTCGCCGTATTTAGCGTGGGGGAATATTAGCCTTAGGCAAGTGTATCAAATGGCCATTGATGAATATCATTCAAAACACCCTAACAAAAGAGGCTGGAAGCGACCGCTTGCTGCGTTTGTATCGCGCTTGCATTGGCACTGCCACTTTATGCAAAAGTTTGAAAGCGAGTGCTCCATGGAGTTTTTAGCCCTAAATCCGGGTTATCACGTATTTCCGTATCGTGATGATGAATGTGTGAAAAACGATATTGAACGCTGGGCGCAAGGTCAAACTGGTATTCCCATTATTGACGCTTGCATGCGCTGCTTAAAAGCCACCGGTTATATCAACTTTAGAATGCGCGCCATGCTTGTAAGCTTTGTCACGCATCATTTAAATATAAGTTGGCAGCAAGCAAGCTTTCCGCTCGCTAATTACTTTTTAGATTTTGAGCCAGGGATTCATTATCCGCAAATTCAAATGCAAGCCTCGGTAACAGGCATTAACACCATTAGGCACTACAACCCAATTAAACAATCAGAAGATCAAGACCCAACAGGTTCGTTTATTAAAAAGTGGTGCCCCGAGCTTGAAAAACTCCCTATTGAATATTTACATCAGCCTTGGGAGCAAACTCCAATGGAAGCTCTCTTTAACGACTTTAAGTTAGGGGATGATTACCCTGAACCCATGCTTGATTTAACAGCCGCCTCAAAAGAAGCACGCGAGCGCTTATGGCAATACCGTGAGCGAGCCGATGTTAAACGCGCCATAGGGAGGATTCTTAAAAAACACGTTGGGGGTACTCAAAAAGTTACTCGAACAAAAAGTAAAACGGATACTAAAAATAACAGTAAGGCTAAGTAAGCATGGCGCACAAAAAACTAAACTTACCTCAAAAAATGTGTCCTATTTGTAATAAACCTTTTACGTGGCGTAAAAAATGGCAGCGCGACTGGGATAACGTTATTTACTGCTCAGAGCGCTGTAAGCGAAATAAACAGGGATAACAATTAACTGGCGCCTATTTTGCAGCATCACCTGTAATTAGTGCTTTTGAGGCTTTTATATAAGTTTATTTTGTAAATAACGCTTAGCTAGCCTGAAAAGCTTACACTCTAGCAAGGAGAAGATGATGACGATTAAAAAAGCGGCAAGTTCAACATGGTCTGGCGACATTAAAACAGGCAAAGGTAGCATATCAACTCAAAGTGGCGCGCTTAATAAACAACCTTATGGTTTTAATACCCGCTTTGAGGATGAGGCAGGCTCAAACCCTGAAGAATTAGTAGGTGCAGCGCATAGTGCATGTTTTAGTATGGCGCTTTCACTTGCATTAGGTGATGCAGGCTTTACCGCAGATAAAATTGATACTAAAGCCACTGTAAGCCTTGATGAAGTAGATGATGGTTTTTCGGTGACGCATATTGCCCTTGAGGTAAAAGCACGTATTGATGATATTCAAAACGAGCAGTTTCAAGCCTTATGTGAGCAAACCAAAAAGAGCTGCCCTATTTCAAAACTCTTAAATACCGAAATATCACTAGATGCGACACTTCAATCAGCGTTTTAAATATTCAGGTTTAGGCTATTGTAAGTAGAACACATTAAATTAAAGCCAAGTAAATTATTACTTGGCTTACTAATCATCAAGATACCTTTTTAGAGCGGCTCATACCTAAGATTTCAGACAATAAAGCGATCCCCATGCCAAGCGCGGGCCAAATCACCCATAAGGTGTTTGGTGATGTAATTAAATTAATTAATCCTAAAAACACTAAAGCAACTGCATACTGTTTAAAACTTTGAAATATTGTTGTTGATGTATTCATGTTTATCCTCCTGTTAATGTATAAATCTATTTCTATATAAAAAAGAAATACAAACCCCTGCCAAATGTCATTAAATAGCATGACATTAGTCATCATACTACTCACATATAAATAATCACTTATTACGTTAAAAAAAATATAAACTAATACTTTAATCTGCTTGTGTTAGGATCTACCCTCAACTAACTTTAAAAATAAACATAAGAGGATGAACTAAGTGATCGAAAAATCAAAAGATTGTGAAAAAGTGACATGTAGTAATTGTGCTGACGCCAACGATCTTGAATTTGATTTTTCTATGGCTTTTCAACCGATTATAAACTGTAAAACTCGCCTAATTTATGGCTATGAAGCATTGGTTAGAGGTTTAAATGGCGAGTCTGCTTATTCAATTATTTCAAAAGTGAATGAAGACAACCGCTATGCATTTGATCAGCTTTGTCGTATTAAAGCCATTCAACTAGCCGCAAAGCTGGGCATAACATCAATGCTAAGCATTAACTTTTTACCTAATGCTATTTATAAACCAGAGCGATGTATACGCACCACACTAGAAGCTGCAAAAAAGTATAACTTCCCAATTCAAAATATTATGTTTGAATTTACTGAAGTTGAAAAAATTGAAGACACCGCACACATTAAACGCATTGTTGATTACTATCAGTCTCTTGGATTTAAAACCGCCACTGATGACTTTGGTGCAGGTTATTCTGGTTTAAATCTATTGGCTGACTTTCAAACAGATATTATCAAGCTTGATATGGCGCTCATACGCGATATTAACAACGACAAAAAACGCCAACTAATAGTAACTCATTGCTTAAATATGTTTCGCGATTTAAACATAACCGCACTAGCTGAAGGCATTGAAACAGTAGAAGAATATAAGTGGCTTAAAAACGCAGGTGTTGAGCTTATGCAAGGGTATTTATTTGCCAAACCAAGCTTTGAAAACTTGCCTGAGGTAAATTTTAAGGACATAGGTGCTGATTAGTACTCAACACCTATTATTAAACTTTATTGAATTTAAGTAAGGCTTAAACTACATATTACCTAGCTCTATCATCATTGCTGTGTACATACGTAAATTCAGTTCAAGTTGCTCAATGGTCATAAATTCATGCTCGGAGTGACCTGTATATCGCTTACCTGGCATTGAAGGGCCAAACGATACCGCATTATCAAACAGCTTTGCGTTAGTGCCACCACCTATTGATACAAAGTCAGCTTTTTCGTCGCCCGTAAAATGCTTGAAAATATCAAGCAGCTTTTGCGCGTGTGGCGCGCCATCAAGTAGCATAGGTGTGCCAATAATTGTTTCTATGTTAGCAAGTGTTACAAAGTTAGTAGCTTGCCAATTAGCGAGTGCATCATCAATTTGCTTTTGTAATACAGCTTCGTCTTTACCCATTGGACGACGTGCATTTACAGCAAGTGTTAGCGCATTACCATCGCGCTCAATAACTGTTGGTGCCACTGTCATTGGGCCCATAAAGTCGTGCTTGTAAGCTATTTCGCCAAATTGTTTACCGTGAATGTCTAAACCAATTAACTGATTCACAAAGTCGATTAGCTCGCCGTCACTGTTATTTTCAAGCTCCACACCTTTAAATAACTCAGCTAAATAAGCAATAGCATTTATACCCGACTCCGGCTCAGATGAATGCGCCGACATACCTTTAACGCTTATTGCTAAGCCATTACTTTTTTCACTAAAGTTAAATTCAACTTTATTTAATGTTTTAGCTTTTGCTTTTAATGTATTAATAAGTGCCGCGTCTGCATTGTGCAAAACTAAGCTTGCATCTTCTGGAATTTGGCTTCTAAACGCACCGCCAGTTACATCCTTTACATATAAACCCGTTTGTGGTGATGTTGCATTAAAAGTAGGTGCAATTAAGCTCCAGCCTTTCTCGGCAACCACTACAGGGTATGATGCATCAATCGTTACTGCATATTTGGGTTGCTCATACGTTTTCATAAATTGAGTAAGCGGACCCCAATCAGACTCCTCAGCAAGGTAAATCATCAGCTCAATACGGTTATTAAGGGTTATGCCTTTATCTTTAATTGCTTTCATGGCGTAAAGCGCTGTTGCTATTGCACCTTTGTCGTCCTCAGTACCACGACCAACTAATTTACCCGGTTCAGATGTATCAATAATAAAAGGACTTTGTTTCCATTTGCTAGCATTAGCAGGTTGCACGTCGCCGTGGGTTACTACCGTTACTTTTTCGCTTTGCTCGCCCATACCAATTAATACGGTGTACCCTAAATCTTGATAGTCAAAACCAAGCTCTGCGGCTTTCATTTTTAAAAGTGCTTTAAAGCCAATAAAATCGGGATTTTGAGGAGTGCTAATGTCGCTTTTATTAACCGTCGGAAAAGCCACTAAGTTAGTTAGTGTGTGTATTTGAGCATTTTGGTAGGTATTTACTGCGTAATCGGCAACGCTATCAATATTTTTATTTAACTGCGCATGTGCGCTAAATGCAAATAAAGCAATACTGGCTAAAGCTAACTTTTTCAAAACAATTCCCATTTAATTAATAACTAAGAGCGGTAATTATAACGCTATGAAGTGCCTACTTATAGCTCTTTACGCCAGCACATAGGTAACTTAAGGTAAATAACCGAAACTCTGGATAATAAATCTATCTCAAGCAGCTATTTTCAGCGCTAACTGCGTTGAACTTACTTGCAATAGGCCAAGTAAATCTCTTGCCCAGAGTTCATGTTAAATATTTATATAGCAGCTTTTATGAGGATGACTGTATAATGCGCGACTTAAAATTAAGAGAGTATTTAATTGTGAACCGTCGTAAAAAAATCGTCACTAAATTTCAAAAGAAAGATAAACGCACTAACGCTAAATTGCATAAAAGCAACAAACCGTCTTATGTATCAAAAGCTGAGCGCGAAAAACTAGCTGAACAAGAAAGTAATGAGCCACAGGTAATCCAAGAGTAGTTTTATGTTACCTGTTGCTTTGATTATTTAAAGTGGCAAAAGTACCGACCACTTACATAACATACCACTGCCGTGGCAACTATAAGTTCAAACGTAGCTAAGTAATTAACTGTATCTACATATGGCATTGCGAGGTTTATACTTTGCATCCAATCAGCCATTTTAAATAATGCAGTTGCCCCAATAACCATTGGAAATGTAAAAGCAGCGTAGCTCGGTGTAAAAGGTCTGCTTAATAACTTTATAAATAACACGTAAACAATCAGTGTTTTTATTATCGATAATATAAATAATGCCCCCACTATAATAAGTGACGGATTAGCTACAATATGAAAATACCCCGCTAATGTTAAACTGGCAGGCGCTGCTAAAATGGCGAGTGTTGGCTGTATTTCGTAGTCACTTTTTAATGCTAATAAAAAACGATAAAACATAATTGGCAGCATTATAGCGTACGTTGATATACCAATAACTAACGCACTATGAGCTAACCACGCTAATGTCGGATCTCCCGAAAAAGTAACATCTGCAATAATTATCCCCACAGTTGGCACAAACCAGCTGGGCGCCATATCCTCAAAGTTAAACTTTTTTACTCGCTGGTATAAAAAGCTCACCAAAAATGTGAGATGCAACACAAAAGCTAAAACCCACATAATGTCGCCAGCTAATGAGTAAAATTGCCCAACTGAGTTTGAAATAACAAGATTAGCCATTGCAAATGTAGGGATCACACTTCCTGCAACTGGGTGTGCTAAATCGGCTTTTAATAAATGAGGGTGTAGTAAAAACTTAGCAGCCAAAAGTAAAACTAATACGCCAGCTAATACCGCTCCCAAAAATTGCCCTTGGGAGTTTAAGTTAAAAACGTTTTCCCATGTCCATCCCATACTGGCAATACCCAAAGCTAAACCGGCCATAGCTGTTGGCGCACCCATCACTTTATTTTTAAATTGCTTAAAAACTGTACTTCCTAATCATTGGGTGATGAACAAGCTACTGCTTTTTACTGCATTGCCTTAAAATAACGCTGTAAAATTAGTACAAGCGTGCTTAATAGAACGCTTTTTGCGTACAAATATTTCATAAAAATAAGTTTACGGCTTACATATTAAAGCGTATGAAAAAAGCCATAACACAGTTATGGCTTTTACTTTATTTTAAAATTTAATTTAGTTAAAACGCGTAACTAATGCTTACATTAAATGAACGACCCTGCCCAGCAAGTTGTTCAAACCCGTTGCTGCTATCTTGTTTAAGTGCTGCAATACTTACGCCGCCTAGTGGGAGTTGGTAGTACTCATCAAACACGTTACTCACTTCTGCGCTTAGCGTTAATGAATCCCATGTGGCTTTAGAGCTTAAATTAACCAAGCTGTAGCTGTCTGTTTGGTTTTCAAAACGATTATTATCTACACGGGTTTTAGTATCTACCCACTGCCAAGTTAATGCGTTTTCAAACCGACCCATTTGCTGGCTAATACCTAGCTGGGTTTGCAGTGGTTTAATTTGATAAAGCGGCTGGTTAGTATCGTCTCGCTTACCTCTGGTATTTGTAACATTAGCGTGTAACTGCCAGTTACCTAATTGCTTAGATTCATAAATGTTGGCTGTTAAATCTATTTTTGCACCATATAAAATGGCATCTACATTAGTAAACTGCAAAATGTTACGCGCTGTGTTGTCCAAGTCATAACTATTGAAGCTTCTTACAATATCAGCATCAATATAATCATTCACATCTGTACACCAAACATTGGTGCTTAATCGCCAACGGTCATCTTTAGCCTGCTTAATATAAGTAGCATTTAAAGTATGCGCTGTTTCAACGTCTAAATCAGGGTTACCAATATAGCCATTACCATCGCCATACCAACCAATCATGGTGGTTGCCATGGTACTTACACCCCAGCTGTATCGCTCGTATAAATTAGGTGCGCGGTTTTTACGGGCAAGACTAAATTGCAGCTCATCATAATTTGTTATTTGGTAGTTAATTAAAAAGTTAGCATCAACTATAGTGTCGGTTTTATCTCTGTCGCCAGCATTAAAGTTCTGTGCAGCAATAGTGTTATCTGTAGACATATCGCTCATGGTCATAGTTTCCATACTATCCATGTCGCTCATATCGTCCATATCCATCATGCTCATACCATCGTTGTAAGGCTGAACCTCACCTACTTGGGTATTAACACTTTCAATACGTACACCTGCGTTTAGCCACAGTTTTGTATTTATTTGGCTCTCATATTCAGCAAATGCTGCTATGCGCTCTCGTTTGCCATTATTTATATTTACGTAATCGTTTGGTCCCATCATGGTTGAGCCTTCAATAACTGGCCACCAATCATCAATGCTGTAATTGTAATATTCTTGGCCGAGTAAAATACTGCTGTTTTTATCAAGCGCAATACGCCATTTAAGCTGCGTACTTATATCTTGTGCATCGGTTTTCATTCGCATCATGCCTGTTTTTTCTTCACCGAAAAAACCCATTTCGTGCTTTACGCTATGCCAATTAACTTGCCCTTCAAACTCACTGTTATCAAAAGAGCGTTTGTATTGAGCTATTGCATCGTAACTGGTGTTATCGGTCATATCCATATACTGATTTGCAAATCCCTGATATGGGATTTTTTGATGTGTTAGCTTTATCACTAATTGCTGTTTATCATCGCGCATAGCTGCGGTTAAACTATGATTTTGTGCTCGATACAATGTATCTAATACTACATCGCCGTTACCGTCTTCATAACTATCTGCGTCACTAAACGACCCCTGATAATTAAGGCTAAGCGTGTCACTTGCTAAACGTGCACCAATGCCAAGTTTACGTCCGTTATCAACGCTACTGTACTTTGCTGACACATAACCTGAGTGCCAACCTAATTCATTGCTATCGCTATACTGTGGTGAAATAGAATTAACGTTTATTACGCCAGCAATATTATCGCCGCCCGCACTCACTGGCGACACGCCTGCAACCACATTATAAGACGTAATTTGATTAGCCGAGATATACGAAAGTGGCGGGTTCATATGATTAGCGCATGCAGCGGTTACATCTGCGCCATCAATTAACACTTTAACTCTGTCGCCCATTAAACCATTTAAAATAGGGAGGTTAGATACGCCGCCCGCAGCTGAAAAGTCGACACCTAAATCACTTAATAACGATTCTGACGAACCAAGTGCTAAATGCTTATTTTGAGCATGTCCGTGTACTTCAATTACTTCTAAAGACGTATCGTCGGCAAATGCAAAAGTAGATAGCACACAGCTAATAAAAAGTGCGACAGGGGAAAGTAAGTAAGTTTTTTGAGTTTTGCTTTTATAAACCATTGTTAATTTATGCCACTGTAATAATTGGCGTAATTATAGTGTGAACTGCAAAAGCAAAAGCGCGACATATTGTCGCACTTTATCAATTTTGAATGTTGTTAGGCGTGTTTAATCTAAAAGGTCATATAATAAATTAAGTATTTAACTCAGCGACTGTTTGAGAAACAATATCAGCCCCTCGCTCAATCTCTTTAATAACTTCAGATACATTCGCAATAAGCTCTCGGCCTTGCTCTGAAGAGTCTGAAACCGACGTAATTTGCCTTGATATATCATTAGTGAGCTCTTGGTTATTTTTAACAACGGTCGCTATTTCATTAGTTGAACTACTCGTACTGGCTGCAAGTTGCCTTACTTCGTCAGCTACTACAGCAAAACCTCGACCGTATTCACCAGCACGTGCAGCTTCAATAGCAGCATTGAGTGCAAGTAAATTAGTTTGATCAGCAATGCTGCTAATTGTAGAAACAATGGAGCCTATTACAGCTGATTGTTCATTAAGATTTTTAATTAAATCAACTGACTTAAGAACTTGGCTTACAATGGCACCTGAGTTTGCAACAGAACTTTGTAGTATCTCAGAACCTTTTTTAGCGGTTTGCGCTGTCGCTACCGCCGATTCATACGCGATTGCAGCGGCTTCAGTCACTGCATTATTATTGTGTATACGATCAGTAATATTTGATGCAAACTTAATTATTTTAATTACATTACCTTTGCTATCTAATATTGGGTTATAAGTAGCTTCTAGCCAAATTTCTGAACCGTCGGCGGCAATACGTTTAAATTTTCCTGACTTAAACTGCCCCTGCGCTAATTCATTCCAAAAGTGTGGGTTTTTCTCATAAAACACTTCAGTACAAAACATTTTATGATGTTTACCTACAATATCTTTTAAGCTGTAGCCTACTGTTGCTAAAAAGTTTTGATTTGCGCTTAAAATATTACCTTGTGGGGTAAACTCTATTGTAGCCAATGCTTTATCGAGTGCAGTAGCTATCGCTTCTTGTGCCTTTCGTTGTATATAACTAGTCGTAATATCAGAGGCTATTTTAATCACTTTAGTGACTACGCCATGCTCTTCTACAGGAAAGTAAGTTGCCTCAAGCCAAAGCTTATCGCCATTAGCTTTGTATCTTAAAAACGATCCTGATTTAGAATCTCCGGTTTTTAATGCTTGCCAAAATTGGCTATATTCGTCTGACTTTGCATATTCAGGTTCGCAAAACATGCGATGATGTTTGCCAATTATTTGCTCTTTGCTGTAGCCTACAGTAGCTAGAAATAACTGATTTGCGTCTAATATTATTCCTTCAGGTGTAAACTCTATATAAGCCACATGCTTGTTAATTGCCGACAAGATAGACTGTTTTTGAATTAATTGAAGCTCCATTTCTTCAATTTTTGCGTTTCTTTTAGAAATACCAAACATATAAAAACCTTAAGGAGTAAATTAGTAAAAACATTAGCAAATTAATGTGATATCAACATGTAACTGTACTGTAAATATAAGCTCTAAATAACCTTTCGGCGAATATTTAACACCTTATAGATGCATGCTTTATAAATAGTTTTTTTATTTTATGAATTTTAAGTAGTATTTTCTTCTAATTAACATTTTAAAAACCTAACAAAAACACTAATTTATGCATGACTCTGTACTTTTTTTAACTTAAAATAGCACTTTCACAGACTACCCTCTCACACCAAAATTTAAGCATACATATAATATTTTCTATTCAGAATTTATTGCGCTGTTTCACTTTTAAAATTAAATCTTAAGGGATCATCTATGACATCAGATGTAACGTCGGCATCTAGTCAACTTAACAGAACCGCTATTTTACTCGTATTAGCACTTGGCACATTTATTTTAGGATTATCTGAGTTTTCGATGATGCCTATGCTGCCACTAATTAGCGAAACATTTGGCTCAACGCCCTCACAAAGTGGTTACGCAATTAGTGCTTACGCCATTGGTGTTGTAGTGGGTGCGCCTATTTTAATGCTTACCACTGCTAATATGAGAAAGCGCAAAGCATTGCTCATTTTTATAAGCTTAATGTTTATCTCAAACGGGTTAAGCGCGATGGCAACGTCGCTTGAGCAGCTTGTAATATTTAGATTTTTAAGTGGCTTACCTCATGGTGCATATTTTGGTGCTGCTATTTTATTAGCATCAGATATTGCCCCAAAAGGTAAGCGTGCAAGCTTTATGTCTAAGGTGTTTATGGGTTTAACTGTGGCTACTATTGTTGGCGTGCCTATAGTTACACTTGTAGGTCAAAATTTAAGTTGGCGTTATTGTTTAGCTGGCGCTGCAGTACTGGCCTTTATTGCTTTTGTTTTTGTTTATAAAGTAGTGCCTAGTATCGATAACGCTAAGCCTTCTAACTTACTAAACGAGTTTGGCGTACTTAAAAATAAACTGGTTTGGTCCATTTTGGGTATTGTAATTATTGGCTTTGGCGGAGTGTTTTGTATTTATACTTATATTGCCGACACCATATTAGTGGTAACAAAAACAGCTCCGTATACTATTTCTATCGCAATGGTAATGTTTGGTATCGGTTGTACACTCGGTAACTATGTACTGGGTAAAGCTGCCGATAAATCAGCAATTAAAACGACTGGCCTTGCGCTTGTAAGTACTATTGTATTTGCCTTTGCATATGTAACGGCAAGCCATAATATTTGGGCTCTTTACGCGGTGATCTTCTTTATTGGTTGCAGTGTGGGCTTGGCTACGCTGATTCAAACGCTTTTAATGGATGTTGCGCCCGAAGGCCACGCTATGATTGGTGCCTTAGTACAGTGCGCATTTAATACTGCCAATGCTATAGGTCCTTGGGTTGGCGGAATTGCAATAGCGCAAGGTGCTGCACCTAATCAAACAGGTTACGTAGCAGCTGCATTGTTTTTAGGTGGTTTGGGTATGTGGCTATTAAGTTACTTACAACTAAACAAACAGCAACCAACAGCGCAAGCTACTAATTAACTGAGTCCTGGTTAATTTAAAACATAAAAAGAGCCGCTAATTAGCGGCTCTTTTATTTTTAATTTACCTAGGGCCTGTTGACCTTTCAGGATTAAAATTTGTTCAATCTAGGGGCGGTTTAATCGCGGCGTGAGGTTTGTAACCTAGTGGGCTAAGTAAAAACCGAGCAACAAAGAGTAAATTGCCCCTAGAAAGAACCCAAAGGGCAGCGCATGTTTGGCATTTATGCTGCGTTATCGCCTACTTATGGGGAATAACCACACTACATAGGCTCTGCCTTGCCTAAATACCAAACAGTCTGCTGCAAATTCAACCTCGAAAGATAAACAGGCCCTAGTAAATTAAGCGTTTAACGATGCCATATCAATAACAAAGCGGTATCGTACGTCAGATTTTTCCATACGCTCGTATGCCGTGTTAATTTCGTCAATGTTGATCATTTCGCACTCTGGTAGCACGTTATTTTCACCACAAAAATCGAGCATTTGCTGTGTTTCTGCAATACCACCAATGAGTGACCCTGCAATACGACGGCGACCCATTAACAGCGGCACCGTGCTTAGCTCTTCTACAGGGCCAACCTGTCCAACGATGATTAGTGCGCCGTCTATGTCTAATAAAGGCGTGTAGATTGAAAGGTCATGCTTAACAGGCACTGTATCAATAATTACATCAAAAGCCGACTGCGAGTCTTTCATTTCGTCATCATTAGATGACACTAAGTAATGCTGGGCACCCAATTTAACGGCGTCTTCTTTTTTCGACTCACTACGCCCAACAACAGTAACAATTGCACCCATCGCTACGGCATTTTTAACTGCCATGTGGCCAAGCCCACCGAGGCCAACAACTGCAACACGGCTGCCTTTTTTAACGCCCCATTTATGAAGTGGAGAATACGTAGTAATACCTGCACATAATAGAGGTGCAACGCGTGAAAGCTCTAAACTCTCTGGTATTGAAAGTACGAACTCTTCTCGTACAACAACATGTTTAGAATACCCACCTTGGGTCATTTCGCCGGTTTCTCTATCTTTACCTGCATAAGTGCCAACCATACCCTCTCGACAAAATTGTTCTTCGTCGTTATCACATTGATCGCAACTTTTGCATGAATCAACCATGCAGCCCACGCCAACAGTATCACCTTGCTTATATTTTTTAACGTCGCTGCCTACCGAAACAACTTTACCAACAATTTCGTGCCCAGGTACTAATGGGTAGTCACTGCCACCCCAATCATTTCGTACGGCGTGTAAATCTGAATGGCACACACCACAGTATAAAATTTCAATTTCTACATCGTTATTTCGTAAATCGCGGCGCTCAAAAGAAAACTCTGTCAATTCAGAACCTTGGCTTTTTGCTGCATATCCTACTGTTTTCATAATAACTCCATAGTGGTTAAAAATTTAAATCATCAACAGCATAGTACATAGCCTGTGAATAGAACCTGACAATATAAAATAGGCACAAAAAAAGCCCAAACAGTATTTGGGCTTAATCGTTAGGACTAGGGCGCTAAATTTAATTATTTTGCAAGTAAGCTGTTTAGTTCATTAATAATTGAATGAATGCGCTCTGCATTTTTTCCTAAATCACTACGCCCTACTCGCGATTTACTACGAATATCAACAAAACGTTGGCTGCCTTCATCTTTAATACGAATTACCACATCGTCTTTAAAACCAAACCATGTGGTTGTATCAGTAGCTTCTACAATACCTGTAGCCGTATTTGCACTTACCACTGCAAAGCCAAGATTTTTAACTGCTTGTTCGCTTGCTGCCATCAAATCGGCTTTAGATTGTGCAAAGCTTAACGTTGCCAGTTCAGGGTATGCTTTGCGTTGCTGTACTGCCGTTTCTTCACCCGCGTACTCTACTGGATTTGGTGCTTCAGCACGAAGTGGCGCAATTGCTACAAATTTTGGTGGGTTAACTAAATCTGTTGAAATATCATGAATTGCCGGTACGCTTTTAGCTTTGTTCATCATATTAAGTGGCATAGCAATAGCCACAACCGAAAACACAAGCGCAATAACACCACTGCTTAGCGTTAACGTTTTACGCATAAATAGCGCTTGTATTATAAGTAGCACCAATGCAGCGCCACCAGCGTAAACGCCAAATCTAAATCCCGTAAACGCAACCTTTAGCTCTACAATACCATATTTATACAAAGGCCCCGGCAGTATGACGAGTAAAAAAGCGATTAGACTAACTAAGCTCACTAAAACTTTCATTTTATGATTCCTATATTGTGTGATTTTTATTATTAAAACAGATAAGCACTATCAACCGGTAGCTTATACTACTAACAAGTGCTTTTAGATTACTATTAGCGACTAATTACACAAAAAAGTCCAATGTTGTGTGATCAAAGTTACTCAAGTTTGGAAAGATATCAACAAGCTCAGAGCTTGGCACACCAAACCACTGAGCCAGTGTGGCAAAGTACTGCTCATTAGCAACACTTGGAATTAAACGCCCGCCACCGGTATCTTGTGGGCCATCCAAATGTTGGGTTAGTAGCTCACCATATATATTGCCGCCTTTTACTGCGCCACCCATTACTATTTGGTTTCCTGCCCAACCATGGTCAGTACCATCGCCATTTGAGGTCAACGTGCGACCAAAATCAGACATAGTAAACGTCGTCACTTTATCAGCCATATCAAGCTCTTTCATCGCACTATCAAATTCACTTAACCCTTGAGCTAACGTATTTAATAAAGCTGGGTGCGTTGTTAATTGGTTGTCGTGGGTATCATACCCCCCCATAGAAACAAAAAACACTTGGCGTTGAGTACTCAACTTTGCCTGTACGCTAATTGTTTTAGCGACTGCGGCAAATTGCTCACTAAGGCTATTATCGCTAAATGGGGTAATAAGTGCAGGCGCGCTTTCTAACGCGCTGTTCATTGCTTGAGTGTTATTTATCGCACTTGTTAAGCCATTGGCATAAGCTGTACTTAACGGATGGCTCGTATTGCCTAGTAAGCGGTTCATAATAGCGGTTACGTGCTCGCTACGAGGTTGATACCCTCCAAACGCGTTAATACTACTAATGCCACTTTTGTTAAGCGCAAATGCATTGCTAGCACTTCCCGTTTGCCATAAATTAGTACCGTCGAGTGATACATTAGCTGCAAACTCATCTTGTAACTCTAAACGCTCTAAAAGTCGTGCGCCCCACCCGCTATTAAGTGATTGTTTTTCTCGACCATACATCCACGCAGCTTGCTGATCGTTATGCGAAAACAAATGCTTAGGCAAACCTATTGTTTTATTTTTATAGCCATTCAATGTTGTGGGAGCGAGTAAAGTACCTACCCCGCCTATAAATGCTAAATTTTGAGATTCAAACACATTTTGTATAGGTTCAAGTGAGGGATGAATACCGACTCCACCGGCAAACTGGCTTTTAATACTTAACTCAAGTGGGCTCTCTACCGCTAGGTTTTGCCTGCTTTGCTCGTACAAATACCGTTGCTCGCCTTCAAGCGGAACGAGCATATTTAACGAATCATTCCCGCCATATAAATACACACACACTAATGCTTTATAATCACCTAACTCAACGGCATTAGTCGCTCCAGTTAATGCTTGTAATTGCAGGCTCGTTAACGCGGCAGCCGATACGCTGCCTTTCATACATAACGACAGAAACTCTCTTCTATTAATGCTCATTATGCGCTCCTAATACTGCACGTTGAATTCAGGTGAAATAGCAATCATATATAATAAATACGAAACCCGTTCACGGTATTGCTCTTCATTAAAGTAGGCATCTAAATCAAGTAATGCTTGGCGTGTGCCACTGCTCATTGCGCCTGCAAAATATAACGTGTTGTACTGAGTTAATAGCGCGCTAACACCGTTTTTCTCTAAAACATTCATGTCGTCTTGAATATAAACATAAATACCATTTGAATTTAAATCACTGTGTGCTTCAGCGGTACTCCACACTAAACTTGCGTAAAGCGCGTTCATGGTGCCAATCAGTGTCGCATCGTTTGCTATTTGTAACTCTGGCGCAACAATACCTTCATTTCGCAAAGCTGCGGTTTGATAATCAGGCCTAAAAAAGTTAAATACCGAAGCCGACTGCATGGGTCCTTGCCCGTAGCTATTTATTAAATTCCATGTTTTATAGTAACCAGCCAAAGATTTAGCATCGAGATTTCGCCAAAACTGTACGGTTTTTAAAATAGGCTCTTTAATTTTACCTTGATAGTTAAGCACTGAGCCAAAATGCCGTGCTTCATCATCTAAATATATAGCCTTTACTACAGCCGCTAAATCGCCGCGTACACCGGCGCCATTATCAATAAATACATTAGCTACTCGTTCAACGTATTGGGGGGTTGGATTTGACGTAATTAATCGCTGAATAAGTTGCTTAGTAATAAATGGCGCAACATTTTGATGATTAAATAAATTATCGAGCGCTATTTGCATTGACTCTTCTGCTGCGTAACCTTGTGGTATAACCTCGCCATTTAGTAAGGTTTTTTGTTTACTAGAATGGTACTCGTCAAATGCTTCCATTGGTTTAATATAGTCACGACTTTTACGCTTAAATGTTTCACTATCGGCAAACGTCCAACCAGTAAATACGCGTGCAAAACCCTCTATTTCGACCTGTCCGTAAGTGGCAATAGTATTACCTTGTGCATCAAGCTTAGCGCTGCCATCTAGGTTTAGCTCTTCAAGGCCAATAGTAAATAACTGCATTACTTCACGTGCGTAATTTTCATCTGGGCGAATATTAAGTGCATCGTCTGCTTTTTCGTTACCCAAATGGCTTAAGTAAGTTCCCATAATAGGCGAAAGCGTGACATCTTCGAGTAAGTCACGATAATTACCAAAGGCATGCTTTAGTAGCAAATCGTAATAAGTGATCATGCCCTCAGGTTGGCCTCTTAAGGCACTGTTTTCATCCGACACTACTAATATTTCACTTAACGCAAATGCAACACGTTGACGGAGTTGATCGTCACTTTGCATTACTGCCTTCCACCATGCGTCTATGCGGCTTATGTATTTAAAGTCGTCATCGTCATTTAACTTTACTAAATAATCACGGTGATAATTAATAGGTAGCGCTACTTGCTTATCAAGCCATTGCTGCTCGCTTAAACCTTGTGCGTTTTGTATTTCACTAAGCTTAGGTCCCATTGTTGCTTGGTGTAGTAACCGTGCGGCGCTAATATCATCCATATTATTACGTGCAGTAAAGCTTAGCGTTTTTACACTGCTTGCCCCTTCGTTATCGGTTGCTGTGACCGAAAAAGCGTAATCAACAGGCTTATAACTTTGCGCATTTAGCAGTGTTACTGAAGTAGTTGTTGCCTCTAAAGGCCCACTAATTAGTTCAGGCCCTTGCGTTTGTTGCCACACAACAGATGTAATAGTGCCGTCTTTATCACTGGCTGTTGCTGTTAGCTCAATTGTTTGGCCTTTACTTAATTCACTAGGAATATCAGCGACTGACAAAATGGGGATTTTATTTCCGTTAACGGTTGGCGTATCATCGGAGCCTGAACCACCGCAAGCGCTTAGTATAAAAACCGAGCTTGCGATAAGAGCAAATTTATAATGCATGTAAAGTCGTCATCATTTGTTAATTAAAGTACGTTAGTGTGTACCGAGTTTAATGCATTTATTGAAACACAAAATTTACAATTTAACTCTTTATTTTTTGTAACCGAATCATGAACGCCCCATTAATAATGCGCTAGCTGCAGGGGTAAACAGCCAGAGCTTTATTATTTATGAAAACAGAAATTCGCTATTGTTTTGAATCATCACAAGTTGCTAACAGATTTTTACACGAGCTCAAAGACTGGCCGGTTAACGATGTAAAAACACGACTTTTTAATGGCGGCGATAGTGTAAAAGTGACATACGAATACGACGAAAATGGTTTTGATTACACTTGCGCCGAACTTGACGACCTAGCACAGAGCCATGGCGGGAAAGAGGTTTAAGCGTTTTATAATAAAAAACAGCTGATGCATCTTTAATAATTGACTTAAATTATATAGATTTGATTGATGTTTTATCTCTACCTGAGTTTTTCGCTTCGTAGAGCATTATGTCGGCTTCTTTAATTAGTGATTGGATAGACACATTATTACCACTTAAGGTTTCTTTTGTAGCAAATACACACCCAGCACTAATTGTTAAATATTTACGTACAGGCGACGCTTCATGAGGTAAATTTAACTCCCGAACCGCCAAAAGCAATTGCTGAGATATATTTACAAACTCTTCATAAGAAAGCTCTTTAAAGAATAATATGAACTCTTCGCCGCCATAGCGCGCAACTGTTCCTGTGTTTTGCTTTGCAATTTGTTGTAATTTACAAGCTAAGAGCTGTAAAGCATTGTCTCCGGCTTGGTGACCATAAAAATCGTTATAATTTTTAAAGTGATCTACGTCAAGTAATATTACTCCAAAGGCATTTTGTTGCTGTTGAGCCTGCTTCCACTGAGCCGCTATAATTTCATCAAAGGCACGCCTGTTGTAAATTTGGGTTAACCCATCAATTTTGCTTATCTTTTCGAGCTTAGAATTTTGCTCTTTTACTTGTTTAATTAACGCATTAAAACCGCTAATTAAAACGCGCATTTCTAAAAATTGATTAGTGAACCTCAAAGGCTGTAAATCGTTTTTAACCAACATTGAATTAATAGCGGACGCACCACTAATAAGCGGTTCAATAAAATAACGATTTACAATATAAAAACCTAATAATGACATTGCAAAAAACATAAACAGAATAAGCTTTAAATAGTGATCAAATAAAACTGGCAGTGTTTGGTGATGGTGCTTAATGTTCAAAGCAAGCAATGGCTTACCATTTACATCTAGAATCACCCTCTTCCTATGAGTGGCAATGTCCTCTTCTTGGAGGCTCCCTTTAAGCGTCGCAATATCGTTTGAAGAACTACCGTGTGCTATTTGTGTATAGCTAAGCTCCACTTGTGCAATTTCCGCTAAGGATTTGATCAACGACGGTCTTACTTTTTTTATAAAAACAATACTACCAACAGGCTCACCTGTTTTATCTGTTCGCTTTATTACATGCGATGCAAACATGATAGGGCCGCCCGCTGTTTGTAAAAAACCAGAATGACTTAAACTACTGTCGTCATTAGCAGCTTTTGGATTAGGAATAATTGCGCGGTTTAATTTATTAACCTGTAAATCTAAATCAGGCGCATCAAACTCCCTATGCTTCATATAATCATACGCTTGTCCGTAAACCATATTAAAGTTTACATCGTAGATAAACACACCATCAATTTTGAGAGAATAGAAGGTATCCCCTACAAAGTTTGAATCTACATATTCTGCGTCAAAATCAGCCATATAATCATAGGTGTCATCCCATACGGCGTAGTCATAATTGAGTGTTTCTAAAAATATAAACTCTCTATCAAGCGCAATTTTAAGACTCAGTAATTCACGATTTTGATAATCTTCAATACTAGTGTTTATAGTCGGCAGGCTAAAAAAATAGCGGTACCCAACTAATAAACTTGTTACAAAGCACATTAAAATTAAAGTACCTATTATTACAAAAAATCATAATGTCATAGTCTCTATCTAATCGTGTAGAATTAAGTCAAAGTAGCTTACGTTTTATGTTTTAGACTTCTGCATCTAAATTATAAATAATTAGCTTCTTACTAAAGCGTAGTATAAATTCATGAGCAGGAATAAACAAAGCTTACTATTAAGTTTTATAGCGTTAAAACTTTAGCACTTTCAATAATATATTTAATATAGACATAAAATCATACCAATTCGCTTAATTAAGTGGTCTATTTTGAGGACAGAAAAACGTGTTGATAGCTAGGCAAAAAATTCGCTATTTAGTTGTTCTAAATGAGCATTTTTTAACGCAGGTAGCGATACGTTTAGCCCCGCAAAATGATTAAGTATTATTGCGGATTGGTATTACACATTTAAAGTAGTACAAAAAGCTGAAACTATTTCGCTACCGAAACTTCCACTTTCGATGAAGATGAACTCGCAAGATCCAGTACTTCATAATAATTTAAGCCATCAATTTTTTTACCAATAATAAAATAATTCATTTCATTCATCATGGTTGGGTCGCCTAAAACATCTTCTGCGCTTTGCACATCAGAAAATTGAATTGCAATTAAGGCGCCTATAAAGCGCATTAAATCTTGAGATTTTAATGTCTTTAAAACTTTATGAACTCCGGCCTGAGTTGACTCAGGTGTAGAACCATCAAATCTAAAATCACTTTTTGTACTAGCGCATGCACTAAGCATTAATATTGATAGTGCGATAAGTAAATGTTTCATATATATCCTTATTTGTTATTCGTGATACTTGCGGATCATCGCCACTTTACCATTTTCAACTTCTATTACTTCCATCATTGTGGAGGTGTATTCTATTGGCTGCTTACTTTGCGGGTGAATGCCCTTTGCATGACTCTTATAACGAATAGCAAAGCCTGTATCATTAAACACAAATGTATTAAGCAGTGTGCTTTCAAACAACGTGTGCGCACCTAAATAAAAACTCACCTTTGCGCATCTGCTTTTTACCATCAGGAATACGTGAGTCATCCGGTTGATACGGGATGTGCTGATTGCCAATATCATCGGTTAACAATGCAAGATAAGCCTCAAGCTCTTTAGCACCTGCGTTAGGTGCTTGTGTTGCGGTCATTGTTTTATAGTATTGCTGCGCAAATGCATTTAAGTCGAGTGGCTTTTCAGCATAAGCCGAAAAAGCAGTTACTAGAGCCAAACCTAACGTTAAAAGTAACCTCATTGACTATTCCCTGTAGTTAAAAATATTTTATAGGTACATTACCTTAGTAAGTTCAATAATCAAACAAAATCAGTTTTAAGTAAATTAACACCTACATTTTGCTCTTTACTCTATTTGTTGCAACGCTGTTGGCTGGGTCGTCTGGCCAAAAATGTTTAGGGTAGCGGCCTTTCATTTCCTTTTGCACATCGCGGTAACTGCTAGCCCAAAAGTGGGCTAAATCTTGAGTAAGTTGCAATGAACGTTTACCTGGCGATAGCAGCTCCATAAGCAATGGCAATTTACCGTTGGCAAGCATAGGCGTACTGGTCAAGCCGTAAACTTCTTGCATACGCACGCTTAGCTTTGCGGGGCCATCAAGCTGGTATTCTATTTTTATATTTGAGCCACTTGGCACCGTTAAGCGCAGTGGTAACAGTGCTTTTAAAGCTGTTTGTTGTTGCCAATCAAAACAGTTTTGTAATGCTTCAAAGTAGTTAAACTTTTTAAGCTGCGTGAGCGTTTTAATATCTTCTAAAAACACGCCTAGCCACTGCGCTGCATTTTGAATAAGTTGTTGCTCGTTTATTTGCGGGAATTTATCGGGCATTAAATTACTTGCTAGGCTCATACGTATCAGCAATTGTTGCGCATCAGGTTGCTCGTTAAATAATGCAAAACCGTGTTTAGTAAATAAGCTAAGCCACGCTTTAGCACGCTCGCTCTTATCTAGTTTTTGTTTACTAGGCTGGCTGCTGAGCGTTATAGCCCCGAGCTTTACTTCATCTTGATGAATAAAGCGCGCTGATTTTTCATCAAACTCACAACGAGTAAGTTCACTAAATAAATGCGGTAAAAATTCTTGTAACTCAAATGGGTTAAGTGCGGTGGCTGCAAATATACGCCCACCTTTGTGCCCGCCCATGGTTGCTATGGCTAAGTAATCGTCGTTGTGCCAGTAATCGACATTTAACTCAGCCCCAGCACCATTGGCAAGTAAATAACCATTACCACGTTTTTTAGCGATGCGATCGGGGTATGCCAATGCCACCAGCAAACTTATATAATGCGTATTTAATTCGCTGTTTTCGTCTTTTACTTTTAAGCGGCTTTGCCAATATTTTAACTGTTGCTTAAATACCGGATGCGGACGTTGCTGTTGGCTATGCAGCGCTAAACTCAACTCGTTTGCACTATTTACTCGGCTCTCAAGTAATGCCACTAAATAAATAGCGAGCCTAAAAATACCATGGAGTTGGTCATCAAGTATTTGTGCTTTTAATAGCATATGCGCCAAACGAATATCAGCACCAAAACCTAACATTTTACTGCCAAGCGGTGTGAGCTTACCTTTGCTATCAATAGCTTCTAGCATGTTAAGCAGGTTACTTGCTTGCTCGCATTGTTGCTCAGTGGGCTTATCGAGCAAGGTTAGCTCATCAATACTGGCTCCCCATTGCTTTGCCTCAAGCATAAGTTGGCTTATGTCTGATGTGAGTATTTCGGGATTGTCATGGCTATTACGTCGCTCGAAGGTTTGCTTTGAGCCAATTCGATAAACAATGCCCGGCTCTATTCGTCCTGCACGCCCTGCACGCTGCACAGCAGACGAGCGCGATATGCTTTGTGTTGTGAGCTCTGTAACCCCTGTTTTTAAATTAAAGGTTGCTGCACGGCGCTTGCCGCTGTCAATTACAATGCGTATACCTTCAATAGTTAAACTGGTTTCGGCTACATTGGTGGTAAGCACTACTTTGCGCATGCCGTTTGGTGCAGGAGCAATAGCAGTTTGCTGATTGGCTTTATCTTGCTCGCCAAATAGTGTTGCAACTTGGCAGTTACTGGGTAAATCGCTCAGTGCTTGTTGCACGCGTAGTATTTCAAACTGCCCAGGTAAAAACACCAATGCGCTACCTGTTTGCTCATTAAGTGCTTGTTTTATTATGTTAGGAATTGCATCAAGCCAGCGACTTTCATCTTTTATGGGTATATATACTTCGTCTATTGGGTAGCTGCGACCGCTCGATTGAATTACAGGGCAATCAAAAAACGCAGTGTAACGCTCTGTATCAAGCGTTGCCGACATAAGCATAATAGTTAAATCGTCGCGCAGCGCACTTTGGGTCTCGAGCGCAAAGGCAAGTGAGGTATCTGCTGCAATTGAACGCTCATGAAATTCATCAAATATCAGTAAATCTATATCGCTTAATTCGGGGTCGTTTTGCAACATGCGCGTTAACATGCCTTCGGTGACTATTTCGAGGCGCGTATTAGCGCTTACTTTACTCTCGCCCCTAATCCGCAAGCCCACACTTTGCCCAACACTCTCGTTTTGGCACTTTGCTAAATAACTGGCTATATTACGAGCAGCTAAACGGCGAGGCTCTAGCATTACAATACGTTTAAAATGCCCGTCACGCATGAGTTGCAGCGGCAACCACGTCGATTTACCCGCACCAGGCGGCGCTTGTAATAACGTAATAGGATTACTTTGTAATTTAGTAACGAGTTGTTGATATATGTCTTGAACCGGCAGCACAGCTATTTACCCTAAATTGCTTTGCAGGCATTGTAACAAAAACCAAAAATAAACGCGCCGCTAAAGCTATGTGGTTATAAAGGATTTAATTAAGGGTTACATAATCAGAAATAATTACAGACCGCTCTGTACATTTTTTAAGGATGTGCTCACAACATTAATCATTACTGCCTCAATAAAAACATAACACCATGATTGTAAATGAAAAATAAAAATTTAACTTGTTGGTACACGCCTTGCTCCTTTTATACTGAACGTTAATTAAATCTAAGTAAGGAGAAACTTATGAACAGCGATCGTATGAAAGGTAATTGGAACGAACTTAAAGGTAAGGCTCAACAAAAATGGGGCGATCTTACCAACGACGATTTAGATAAAATTGAAGGTAGCCGTACAGAGCTAGTGGGTAAAATCCAGCAGCAGTATGGTAAATCTAAAGAAGAAGCAGAGCGTGAAGTTGATGAGTTTGAAAAAACTCACTAATCGCTAACTTCTAAAAAAACCGCCATTTGGCGGTTTTTTTGTTTAAGCTGTAGGTTATTTAGCTACGCTTTTAATTGGTTACCAATCGGTAACTGCCTAATACGCTTTCCGCACGCTGCAAAAATAGCATTACATAATGCTGGTGCATAAACTGGTGTAGATGGCTCACCTACCCCTGCTGGTGGTGCATCGCTTTGTACAATTTCAACTTCAATCTCAAGAGGTGAGTCGCTCATACGCGGTACGCGATAATCATGAAAGTTACTTTGCTGCACGCGGCCTTTATCAAAGGTAATACCATCGCTGATTGCAGTTGTAATCCCATAAATAGAGCCACCTTGGGTTTGGTTTTTAACGGTGTCAGTGTTTACAACCGTACCCGCGTCAATGGCAACCCACGATTTAATTACGTTTAAATCGCCAGCATCCGACACTTCTACTTCAACTACCGTAGCTACGTAAGTTAAAAAGCTTCTGTGTGCTGCTATGCCTAAACCTCGCCCTTTAGGAAGCTCTCGCCCCCATTTACTCATGTCAGCCACTTTTTCAATAACATGGCGCAGTCTGCCAATATCTAAAGGGTAAACCTCTTTATTGCCACCGTAATTATCGTATGTAGCATTTTGCTCTGTTACATCAACAATACGACTCGGACCTATGGTGTCTAGTAAATAGTCTTTTTGGTCGCGACCGGCTTTGTGCGCTGCTTCGCCAATAAATGACTGAATAGCAAAGGCATGAAAAATATTTGATACAGAGCGCATCCAACCAATTCGAACTTTGGCTTGCGCATCACCGTTTTCTAGCTTCATATTAGGCGTGTTAATTGGGTTATCGGTAAACCCTAAGCGCAGTTCAAAGCTCCCTGGCGTAGTCGCCCCTTCTGAAAAGGTAGAGGTAATTGGTGAAAACGCGGTGCGGTGTAAATACGATTCTATTGCGCCATTTTTATCTAGCGATGCTTCAATGTGCTGAGCCGAAACCGCATGGTAAAAACCATGTTGTATGTCGTCTTCACGCGTCCATTGCACACGAATAGGCTTGCCTACTTTCATTGAAAGGTAAGCTGCTTCAGCTGAAAAGTCAGGTTTTGACTTACGCCCAAAGCCGCCTCCTAACATGGTAACGTGAACATTAATTTTGCTCTCATCCATGCCAAGCATGGCAGCCACTGTTTTCATATCGGCTTGTGGATTTTGCGTAGCAGCCCATATATCAACACTATCTTTGTTGTACATAGCTGTTGCACACGGCGGCTCCATTGGTGCTTGAGCAAGATGCGGCGCGTAATAATCAGCTACGAGTTTATTGCTCGATTTAGCCAACACGCCCATGGCATCTCCTTTATCACGTATGTTTGCCTGTGGAGTTTGTACTGTTTTTAATAATGACTTTTTAAATTCTTCTGAATTGTAATCGCCATTTTTGCCATCATCCCACACGACTTTTAATGCTTTACGCCCTTGCCATGCAGCCCATGTGTTTTTAGCTATAATCGCAATTCCACCTTTTGGCTGAAACTGCGGTGCGCCTTTTGGTGCAGGAATTTCAATAACATCTATAACGCCGTTTATCGCTTTTGTAGCACTGGCATCAAACGACTTAACAACACCGCCTACCACTGGCGGGCGTTCAATTATAGCCACCAGCGCTTGTGGTTCGCGTACATCGGCTGCAAATATTGCTTTACCTGTTACTAAATCGGCTAAATCTATGTGCGCCATGCCAGTATTAATGTAGCGCCATTCTTTGCGTGTTTTAAGTGTTAGTTTGTCAGCTTCTGGTGGCGTTATTGTAAGCGCTAAGTCGATTAAATCTTTATAAGTAAGCGATTTACCTGAGCTGTGTGTAACAACGTGTTGATTAGCAGTACAGGTCTGCGGGTCAACTTCCCAATACTTGGCGGCAGCGTGCTGCATCATGTAACGTACACTTGCGCCCATTTCACGCAGGCGCTGCATGTTGTAGCGAATACTGCGCGAGCCATCGGTATTTTGATCGCCGTATTTAGGGTCGCCCTTACCCTGAATAACAATAACCTTATCCCACGCGGCTTCCATTTCATCGGCAACTATTTGCGCAATCGCGGTGCGAATTTGCTGACCCATTTCAGAGCGATGGCAGGTTATTTCAACCATGCCGTCTGGGCGCAGTGCAATAAATAAGTTTGCGCGCTTTGCTTGCTCAGATGGCTGCTCTAATACACCCGCAAATGCTCTTGGCGCACTGCCTACAAAATAAGTACCAAGTACCAATGCACCTATTGCGCTAGTTTTTAAAAACTTACGGCGGTTTAAATCAAAATATTTGTTATCTTGGCTCATACTTCTTCCCCTTGTTCATTTGGGTCAAAATACTGAACACTCGCCATTGTTTTAGCAGCTGATTTAATTGCTTTATGAATACGCGGGTATGTACCACAACGGCAAATATTTCCCGACATATTACTTACTATTTCATCATCGTTAGGGGTTGGGTTTGCAGCTAATAAGCTTGCAGCTTGCATCATTTGGCCGCACTGGCAAAAACCACACTGCGGTACTTTATGCTCTATCCATGCTTGTTGTACAGGATGGTCGCCTTGCTCGCTTAACCCTTCAATTGTCGTAATTGAACGCCCTGCTGCTGCCGCTACAGGTAATACACACGAGCGCTGAGCTACCCCATCAATATGCACGGTACACGCACCGCACTGAGCCATACCACAGCCAAATTTAGGCCCAGTTAAATTCAATTCATCTCGGAGATACCATAATACTGGCGTTGACGGATCGCCAGAAAACTCATGTTTATTACCATTAATGGTAAGCGTGATCATACTAAACTCCTTGGCAAAGCGCTTTACAGGAGGGTTCCTTGTTGCGCGAGAACTATTTTTAATTACTTACTATTTTATACTTACTACTTTTAGCCTACCACTTAGATCTGTTTTATAAAAACACTAATTATTAGAACGTTTAAACCACATTGAAATTATTAACGTCTGATTATTAGTATTATGACTAGGCCCTGCTGACCTTTTAGATTGAAACTCACTCAATCTAGGGGAGATTTAATCGCGGCGGGAGGTTTGTAAACACCAAAGCGTAAATTGCCCCTACGCAGAACCCTTAGGGCATTGCACGTTAAACCTCGAAAGATAAACAGCCCTAAATAAAAGTTTAAAAAGACTATTAATAAATAAAAAACCGCCATTTGGCGGTTTTAGATAGTGTAAATAAGCTTTTGACTATTAATTAAAACGGCGTCTACCAAATAAAACCACTGATAGCAGCATAAGTAAGTAATAAATACTGCCACCTGAGCTAGAGCCTGAATCAGATGAAGGAGTCGCTAGCGCAGCAGCTTGCTTACCTTCAACGTTTATAGTCACAGTTTGAACTGCAGAACTATCAAATTTATCTTTAGCTACATAGCTAAACGTTACTACATGATCGGATTCGCTCGTAGGAGTTAGTTTAAACAATCCAGTATCAGGCTCAAATGTTAAAGTTCCTGAGTTTGGCTCGGTTACCACTTCAAATTCAAGTGTATCGTTGTCGCTATCTAATGCTGAAAAGCGACCATTCACTTCACTCTTATAAGAGGTGTTATATGTTACATTTTGAGCTTGTGGGGCTGTATTTGTAAGTTCAATAACAACATTATGAAGCTCTGACTCAACTAAAGAATCTTTCACTGTAAAGCTAACTGATACTGGCTCAACCGAGTCACCACTTGGTGAAAAGGTCACGCTACCTAAAGCAGAGTCCATTAACTGAATTTGCCCATGAGCAGGCGAATTTTTAATTTGAAATACTAATGGCTCTGCGTCTTCATCCACACCTTCTAAATTAAAGTTAAGCGGTGTATTCCAATGAGTTTGCAGTGTCATATTATTTGCTGTAGGTGCTGTATTTTTTAGCTCTAACGTTAAGCTTGATAACGCTGAACGTGAACGATCTTTTACTGTGTAGTAACTAAGCTCGTCAATGCCTACAGCGCCCGATGGTATATAAGTTAATAGACCCGCCTGTCTGTCGGTAAACTCGACCCTACCCAGAGTTGGTCTCTTATTTAAAACTACATAATCAATATCATCTGATACAGGTAAATCTATTTGTATGCTTTTTAAAACATGATCAGAGTAGCTTACAGCTTCAGGCTTAGCTAAAAGCTCTGCAACTTGATTAGAAAACATCTCCAATGACTGACCTGCCAACAAGGTATAATCAACATTATTATACGTAGAAGTTGCTAACCAACTGTCATTATTCTTACGCTTAGCAGTGTATGAAACCACATTGTTATCTAGGTTATATTCACCAAACTGATCAGAACACGAATACTGCACAAACCCAGCTCTTACAGACACAATATTATTTAAAGTGTTTTGGCACACTTCACTAATTAATGTTGTCTGCCCATTTAAAGCCACTTTATAAAGTGAGCCATTATAGGTAGAGGCAACTAAAGTTTCTTCTCCATTAATAACAGTGTTAACCAAACCGTTAAAGCTTTGCTCTAAAGCAACTTTAGAAATAGTGTTTTCAGAGTAGTCATAACTAATGAGGTAATCACTAACGAGACTAACCACATCTATATTTTCGTTATTAAGAAAGCTTCCAGTTACTATTGAACTCATGCCGCCCCAATAAAATCCTAAGCGAGGCGATGTTTTTAATAACTCTCCAGTTTGCCCATTTAATACTTTAAAAAAGGTACCTTCACTTCCTGTATGCTCAGCGCCATTACCTACTATTATTTCTAACTTGCCATCATTATTAATATCTAACGTTGTTAAAGTACTAATGTAGTCTCCGCCGCCAAGATATGTTTGAAATAGCTCTTCACCCGTTTCAGGTGAAAACACCTGTACATTCGCATTGTATATAGCAGAGCTGCCAGTAATAATATAATTCTTACCATCATCAAACAGCTGAGCAGTAGTAACTAAATTGTTATTATCCCAATCGTTATTAACGCTTATATTTGTAAGTATTTTTTCATTAGTTTGTGTATCTACTATGTGCAAAGCGTTACTGTCACGCTCGGAATAAAGTATATCTAAGCTTCCGTTATTATTAATATCAGCAAGTGCTAACGCTTTATTTGAGTAGTACTTAATGCCTTTAGCCCACTGTTGGGCTTTATCATCCGTGTTGTGAATATAAAAACCATCTTCACCTGATGAAGAATAACCTGAGCCCCAAGCAATATTTTGTTTGCCATCGCCGTTAAGGTCATCTACAACAATGCCCGACACACCATGCTCTGGATTATTAATACTCCAAAACTCAACACCTGTTGTGAGTGAAAGCGCGTATAAGCTCCCCCACTGACCATCGCCGTAAACTAAATCATCGGTACCATCATTATCGATGTCTGCAACTATTACTTTATCAATATCTAAGTCGCTTTGGGCTGTCCATAAAATGCTTTCAGTGCTTGGGCTTAGCATTTCTATACTGTACCAACTTTGCCCATTAATCACTTCATCTAAGCCGTCGTTATTAATATCAACAGTAATTAAATGCTCGCCATTAATACTTACACTAAGTTGTTTATGCAGTACAAGTTCTGAATTTTCAAACCTATAAACCGCACCATCACTAAATAAAACTTCTTTTGCATTGGTCTCAGTAAACGAGCCTGTCACAAAATTTTGTGGTACGTTTTCAAGTACCGCAATTTCAGATAAATCGAGCGAGTTAAGAACAAAAAGCTTACTACTTTGATAAACAAAAAGCTCATCTTGGCCATCGCTGTTTATATCAAACTTATCTGCTGCTCTTGGGTAATAAAATTCTTTGCTTAGCTCTATCTCTTGGGTGACTAAATTAACTTTATGTACTGCGTTATTATCTAAAACATATAAGTAATATGTATCTGCCACTGTATCTTTAATTAGTGTGGTATCTTCAATATAGTCATCAAAGTCGTAGCGAGCTGTTACTTTATACGCACCTTTTACATACTCTATAATATTAAAATTGCTCTCTTGGGCGGATATAATGTGCTTGCTACCCACACCCGACAAAGGTGCAATGTACATGCCTTTGCGACCTGTTGAGTTACCTAATGAAAATTCACGAAATACGCTATTAAGCTCTATGCTTTGCTCGTCTGAGGCCGCTTGAGTAAGGCTATTATTTTTTATAATTGGCGTGAGTTGAGGCTTTTTAGATAAACTTTCAAAATGAGCTTTATCAAAATTTATTTTTTGATCGTTAATTAAAACAGCATCACCGTAAGTATTTTTTTGAGTGTTTTTTATAGGTTGTGCATGAGCATTGGCATTCACTGAATACGCGCTCATCATGAGCAACGTAAGGCAAGATAGTTTAATCAATTCCATAATCCTTTGTATTTCTTTATTTAATAACGCCACTACAACTGTAACGTTCCATTAACACGGCATTATATAGAGTAAAAACCGGAAATAAAGAGGCGATTAACAAAGTTTTACAAAGACATAGAAGAAATAACGCAATAATATTTAGCTTGCAGCTAAGCTACTTTTCTAAAACACTTAGCCGCATACTTACTAATTAAAATCGATTAATGAGTGCTTATAACATCTTCAGACAACAATTTCTCATCGTCTTTATAAACTTCAAGCCAACCTGGTGGTGATGTATCACAGCCAATAATGGTTACATTTAGTATGTAACTATAACGTCCATTTTTAAACGTATAATGGTGATTACCGCCAGTGCCACTAACCGTTACATCGCCGTTAGATAAAACCATATCAGGCTTGTCCTTTGGCCTTTTATCACTACTCCACACCGCATAACGGTAATTTCTATCACCTAAATCATCAACACGAATATGGTAGTTAGCCGTTTTCCAATCGAGTACTGGTTTTTCAAAGGTATTAATACTTGCGTGCAAGGATTGCTTACCTTGTTCGATTAAGCTTTTAGCAAGTGTCTGCTCTTTAGTATTTTGTGTATTTACAGCAATAATTTTACCGTCAGTATCAACCCACATAACGCCGTTATTTAGCATAATGCCGCGCCAACCTACTTTCTCCCAATCAGTTTTAATGTTTGAACTGGCAATAACTGCCGCTAGCTCATCATTAAATACTTCATCAAAGCGGTTAATAAACTCGGCTTCATTTTTAATGTCAGGTATGGGATATCGTCGTTTTAGCGGGTAGCGAATAAGTGCTGCAATCGCAGTTTTATCATGCGCTTTAAAAGCAGCAATAACAGGTAAAACGAACTCGTGATACTTTTGCTCAAGCGCAAATGTGTTAGATGTGAAAAGTAGTGATAGGAACACCGCTACGTGGTTTAAAAACTTCATTTATAGTCCTTTAATCAAAGCTCAAACTTTGGCGTAAAACTTGGATGCTCAGTTTTCATTAAAATATCATCTAGTATCCTAATAAGCTGATCTTTTTGCTTACAAGATAATTGCTTTGTATTTGATAACATATCTTCACAAAATTTTTTATCCCATGAATCTGGGTGATATATATTGAGCTCTTTAAGTACGTCTTTTATTAATTTTTTTGTGCCTAAAGAAATATAACCGTCTTGAATTTCTTGCCGTAAGTTAACTAAGGGGGTTTGGGATTCAGACATTCAACGTCCTTTGACTTATGTTGTCTTTCAACGCTAGGGATTATCAAAACCTAGCAGATAAAATTATTATGAAAAGTCAGGTCACATATTAGAATTACACTTTTTCTCATCCCAACTTTCAATTATGAAAATGCTAGCCGTATGAGCAGAATGAACAGCAAGTCTAGCGTGCCTAGGCTTAATATTATACCTAGTTCGACCTTCAGCATGGGCAGCACTAGCATGTGTGCGCAGTGCACCAATACCGCTAACTGTTGAGAACAGTCCACTTAATATTTGTATTAAATCTTTATCTTGAACAAGGCTAATATCAAAACCTAGCTCATCCTTAATTACTTTCCAAACGCCCTGCAAATCTTTTTTAGCAGGCATTGTTAAACCTTCATCTTCTATAAATGTTTTACAAATAGCTTCTAATATATTGCACGCAGCTAGTACAGCTTCTCGAGGATCACTTGTTATATTATCCATTGCTCGATCAAACTCAGCATTAATTGCAGGTAAATCTCTATTTTTTATTAACGCTGATAGCGATTGCGATTGCGAGGGAGCACTTGCACCATCAAAAATGAAACCGCCCATTCTATATTCAAAATTGTAGTTAGAAAGGCACTGCCTTATCTTTTGTACATATTTATAAGCTGCATTCTCAACTTTTCGAAACATTATTTCATTAAATTCAGTTTGAAATTCAGGATTTTCCATGTAGTTTTCAATTAATTTACCAACTACTGATATAGGGCAATCTGATTCATTATTTATTCTTCTTAGCCACGTCTGTGCTTTAGAAGATTTAGAGCCTTCGGGAGGTTCGCCTGGGCGTTAGAGTACAGAAAAAGAGAATCTAACGTAGCGTGAGTCTCCAGAGAAGAGATTGCATCAGCTAGAATTGATATAAGAGGTGCTGGTATTTGCTTATTCATAAATTTAAAAGTCCTTTTAACTATCTGATTATGTTAACTGCTCTACTACAGCAAAGTCCAACAGACTTTCATTACTACTTTAAGTGTCTTACAAAAAAGCGAGCTTAATTAAGCTCGCTTTTGTTTTAACGGACAGCTGTTCTATTTACTCCGGATCATACCCCAAGTTAGGCGATAGCCAACGTTCAGCTTCTTCAAGCGTCATATTGGTTCGCTTAGCGTAGTCTTCTACCTGATCCTTTTGCACAGCGGCTACTGCGTAGTATTTAGCCTCAGGGTGTGAGAAGTACCAACCTGAAACAGCAGCACCTGGCCACATGGCGTATGAGCTGGTGAGCTGCATACCAATGCGTTTTTCGGTATCGAGCAACTGCCAAATTTTCTTTTTCTCAGTATGCTCAGGGCACGCTGGGTAACCTGGCGCTGGGCGAATACCTTGGTAGTTTTCGCGAATTAGCTCATCGTTACCAAGGTTTTCGTCTGGAGCAAAACCCCAATACTCTTTACGTACTTTTTCGTGTAGGTATTCGGCAAACGCTTCGGCGAGCCTGTCGGCAACGGCTTTAACCATTATTTTGTTGTAGTCGTCTTGCTGTGCGTCAAACGCATTTGCTAAGTCGTCTTCTTCTAAACCGCCTGTTACTGCAAACGCACCAAAATAGTCTGGTGTGCCTTTGGGCGCTATGTAGTCAGCTAGGCAGTAGTTAGCAAAGTCGGTTTTTTCGGTTTGCTGGCGTAAATGGCACGAAGTAGTTAATACTTCTTTGCGTGTTTCGTCTGTGTATATTTCTATGTCGTCCCCAACGCGGTTAGCCGGGAATAAACCAATTACACCAAGTGGTTGCAAACTGCCTGCTTTTTCAAGGTCGTCTAACATATCGTTAGCGTCTTTAAATAAGCTTTGTGCTTGCTCGCCTACTACTTCGTCGTTCATTATGCGCGGGTATTTACCGGCGATTGACCACGTCATAAAGTATGGCGTCCAATCTATGTATTTACGTAAAGTCGCGATTGATACATTTTTAAACTCGGTCACGCCCAGCTTTTTAGGCACTGGTGGTGTGTAGTTATCCCAATCAAGCTTTGCTGCGTTATCGCGTGCGCGCTGGATTGTAACAGGCTTAGAGCGTGGTTTTTTACGCGCTTGTTGCTCGCGTACTTTTACATATTCAGCTTTAGTTTTAGCTAAAAAGTCAGGTTTAATGTCTTTTGATAATAAGTTTGAAACCACACCAACTGCACGGCTTGCGTTATTTACATATACAACGCCTTTGTCATATTGCGGCTCAATTTTTACTGCTGTGTGCGCTTTAGAGGTAGTTGCACCACCAATAAGTAGCGGCAGTTCAAAACCACGGCGTTTCATTTCTTTTGCTACGTGCACCATTTCGTCAAGCGATGGGGTAATTAAGCCCGATAAACCAATAATATCGGCTTTTTCGTCGATGGCGGTTTGCAGTATTTTATCAGCAGGTACCATTACGCCTAAATCAATAACTTCGTAGTTATTACACTGTAGTACCACGCCTACAATATTTTTACCTATGTCGTGTACGTCGCCTTTTACTGTCGCCATCACTATTTTACCATTGGTTGAACCTTCTTCTTTTTCGGCTTCAATAAATGGATCTAGGTAGGCTACGGCTCGTTTCATTACGCGCGCCGATTTAACCACTTGTGGTAAAAACATTTTACCTGCGCCAAATAAATCACCTACCACGTTCATGCCATCCATTAACGGCCCTTCAATTACGTGAATAGGTTTATCGGCAGCAGCGCGGCACTCTTCGGTATCTTCATCTATAAAGGTAGTAATGCCTTTTACAAGCGCGTGCTCAAGGCGTTTTTCTACAAGCCATGTGCGCCATTCTAAATCTTCTACTCGCTCAGCTTGTGCCATACCAGAGTATTTTGGTGCAAGCTCTACTAAACGCTCGCCTGCGCCTGGGTCGGTGTTAAGTATTACGTCTTCAACGGCTTTACGAAGCTCCTCTGGTATGTCGTCGTAAACGGCGAGTTGCCCTGCATTTACAATCCCCATATCCATACCCGCTTTTATTGCGTGGTATAAAAATACCGAGTGAATAGCTTCACGTACTGGGTTATTACCTCTAAATGAAAACGATACATTAGACACCCCGCCCGACACTTTACAGTGCGGTAAGTTTTGTTTAATGCGGCGTGTGCCTTCAATAAATTCTACTGCGTAGTTATCGTGTTCTTCTATACCGGTGGCTACGGCAAATATATTAGGGTCGAATATAATATCTTCTGGTGGAAAACCAATATCTTCTACTAATATTTTGTAGCTGCGGGCACATATTTCATATTTGCGGTCTGCTGTATCAGCTTGCCCGTCAGTATCAAACGCCATTACAACGGCAGCTGCACCAAAACGTTTTATTATTTTAGCTTGGCGAATAAACGGCTCTTCGCCCTCTTTTAGCGATATAGAGTTAACAATGGCCTTACCTTGAATACACTTTAGGCCTGCTTCTATTACTTCCCATTTAGAGGAGTCGACCATAATGGGTACGCGTGAAATATCAGGCTCTGAGGCTATTAAGTTTAAAAACTTAACCATCGCGGCTTTTGAGTCCAACATGGCTTCGTCCATGTTTATATCAATAACCTGTGCACCATTTTCTACTTGTTCGCGGGCCACTGTTAGCGCAGCTTCAAAGTCTTCTTCCATGATTAAACGTTTAAACATGGCAGAACCGGTTACATTGGTACGTTCGCCGACATTAGTAAATACTGCTATTTGTTGGGTCATGTTGGCTCCTTAATTTAAGTTACAGGCTTCAAGGCCTGATAAACGCATGCGTACTTCAAGCTCTGGCAGTTGGCGTGGTTTAACGCCCGCTAAACCTTTTGCAAAAGCACGAATATGCGCAGGCGTGGTGCCACAACATCCACCTACAATATTAATAAAGCCCGATTTACCCCAATCGATAATTTCGGTTGCCATTTCAGGCGCTTCTAAGTCGTATTCACCAAACTCATTAGGCAAGCCCGCATTAGGGTGTACCGATGTAAAGGTTTCGCACACGCGCGAAAGCTCTTCTACATATTGGCGCAGTAAATCAGGGCCAAGCGCGCAGTTTAAACCAATCGAAATAGGCTTAATATGGCGAATAGAGTTATAAAATGCTTCGGTTGTTTGCCCAGAAAGCGTACGGCCAGAAGCGTCAGTAATAGTGCCCGAGATCATAACTGGTAATGTGCGCCCTGCTTGCTCAAAGGCTTCTTCTACACCAAACGAAGCGGCTTTTGCATTAAGCGTGTCGAATATAGTTTCGATTAGTATTAAATCGGCGCCGCCTTCCATTAATGCAAGGGTAGACTCTACATACGCAGTAACTAGCTTATCAAAGGTAACGTTTCGGTAACCCGGATCGTTTACGTCTGGCGAAATTGAACACGTTTTAGATGTCGGCCCTAAAACACCCGCTACATAGCGCGGTTTTTCTGGCGTTTTAGCCGTAAATTCATCGCAAATTGCGCGTGCTAATTTAGCCGACTCTAGGTTTATTTCACGACTTAGGTTTGCCATGTCGTAATCTTCCATCGAAATAGTGGTCGAGTTAAACGTGTTGGTTTCGATAATATCGGCGCCCGCTGATAAAAAACCACGATGAATATCAGTGATTAAGTCGGGCTTAGTTAGGCTTAATAAATCGTTATTGCCTTTAATTAATACATGCCAGTCTTTAAAACGCTCTCCGCGATAGTCTTCTTCTTCTAGCTTATGATCTTGGATCATGGTGCCCATAGCGCCATCTAAAATTAAAATGCGTTCTTTTAATGCGGCACTTATTTCGGCTTGCTTATTATTTGTAGGCGCGTTATTCGGCATAGTTGTTAGTCCTCACGTCTTGGCTAACTAAATTAATATCATACGGTGTGGTTTGGTACACGTAGTAATTTAACCAGTTCGAAAAAAGTAAAAAAGCATGGCTTTGCCATGTTTTTGAAGGTTGTTTGGTTGCATCGTCATCCGGAAAGTAATTTTCGGGCTTTGGTGCATTAGGGCTTTTTTTACAATCGCGCTCGTATTCTGCTTTTAGCGAGTCGGCGTCGTACTCTGGATGGCCGGTTATAAACACTTGGCTACCTGATTTGTTTTTAAGTAAGTAAGCCCCTACTCGCTCAGAACCTGCCAGTACAACGAGTTCTTCACAGGCGTTTATCTTATTTATATCAATATGGCCGTAGCGTGAGTGCGGTACCAAAAAGGTATCGTCAAATCCGCGAGTCAGTGCACCGTGATCAAAATAACACTGGTGAGTAAATACGCCACATAGTTTATCGTCTTTTAAATCACGCTTTAAATTGTAACGATGATATAACGCTGCATGCGCTGCCCAACACGAAAATAACGTAGAGGTAACGTGTTGCTCAGCCCAATCAATAATGACTTTTAGCTCATCCCAATACGCTACATCGTCGTATTCTAAATGTGCAAGTGGCGCACCGGTTACTATTAATGCATCGTAATTGTTGTCTTTAACCTCAGAAAAATAACGGTAAAAGGTATCAAGGTGCTCTTCTGAGTTGCTGCTACTACGGTGAGTGTCGAGGCGCAGTAGCTCTACGTTTACTTGCAAAGGCGAATTGGCAAGTAAGCGAATAAACTGAACTTCGGTTTCTACTTTATTAGGCATTAAGTTTAAAATAGCCAAACGCATTGGGCGTATTTCTTGCGTTTTTGCACGACTTTTTGGCATTACAAATACGTTTTCTTGACGTAAACGTGCAATTGCCGGCAACTCGTCTTTTACTGTAATTGGCATACTTTACTCCTGCTCATAAAAACCGAGGCTTAATTATGAACTGAAAGTAAAAAATATCAACCTCTAGATGTATAGATGTCCAAATGAAATTTATTCATGATTTTTTAATACTTACTAAAAGCTATAGATGAGGGGCAGTGCATTTATATTGAAGTACTTTGTTTTAGTGAATTGAAATAGCGCTACTAAAATCAGTAGCGCTATTATAATTAAAAACGATAATTTACAGATAAATTAAGAGCGTAAATATCGCCTTCATTTGTATCAAAATATTGGTATTCAGCACTTACTTGCCAGCGTTGAGTTAGCCTAAAGTCAACGCCAGTTCCGTAAGTTACGCCGCCTTCGTCGTAGTTTTGCTCAGTTATTAGCGTAGAATTTGTATCTGTACCAGTTATTGATTCTGCAAGGTTTTTTAAGTCACCTTCATTGTAACTTAATTTATTTCTACCATAGCCACCAAATAAAAACATATCAGCTCGAGATGAAATTGGATAATTAGCTTTTACAAATATACTTGTTTGCAAATCAAGGCTTGAATCGATTTCGCTCTTAATGAATTCTGAACTCAGCGAGCCGTCCTGTGGGTTCTGAGTGTAAACAATTCCGTTTAGAGGCGTTGACTCATCATTTAACCCAAACCCTATACGCCCTTCTAATGCAAAGTAACGCGAAAACTGATATCCAAACCGGCCGTAAAGCGTTGTAAACTGTATGCTATCACTCTCGTATACATCAATTTGCGTAGACCCTATCCCTATTCCTTGGTAATAACCATTTACATGGAGTATGTCTGCTTGGCTCGAAAATGAGTATAAACCTAAAAGTAATGCCCCTAACTTTGTAACTATTTTCATGTTCATTCCTTTAAACCTTTGTAATATTTAATAATGTGATGTTGAACAACAAACTAAGTGTGGCCTGCCTATATAACTTGCTTATACTTTACAGTTTGTAAATATACTGTACCACTTTTGTTAAAAATGGAATGTATTTGAACAATATAAAACAATAGATTACAGAATTTTACACAATAGAAATCCTGTAATAGTAGTGTTTTTAACGAGCAATCAAAACAAAGTACCGCTTAGGTAAGTGTATTGTTCTATACAGCATTCGTTGACTGTTTCACCCGTCAGCCACTACAATACAACATTGAAATTTTTATTATTATTTGAAGGCTTTCCTCCATGGTTTTACCTGATAAATTTATATTCTCGATGAGTCGAGTATCTAAGGTTGTGCCACCTAAGCGCACTATCTTAAAAGATATTTCGTTGCACTTTTTTCCTGGCGCTAAAATTGGTGTGCTTGGTTTAAACGGTTCTGGTAAATCTACGTTACTGCGTATTATGGCCGGTGTTGACCAAGATTTTGAAGGTGATGCACATCCTCAGCCTGGTACTAAAATTGGTTATTTACCGCAAGAACCTATTTTAGACGAAAGTAAAACAGTACGTGAAACTGTTGAAGAAGCTGTTGGCGAAGTTAAACACGCACTTAAACGTCTTGACGAAGTGTATAACGAATACGCCATGGAAGACGCTGACTTTGACGCACTTGCAAAAGAGCAAGGCGAGCTTGAAGCTGTTATTCAGGCGCACGATGGTCATAACATCGACAACGTTTTAGAACGTGCAGCTGATGCACTTCGCCTGCCAGAGTGGGATGCTAAAATTGAGCACCTTTCAGGTGGTGAGCGTCGTCGTGTTGCTATATGTCGATTATTACTTGAAAAACCAGACATGCTTATTCTTGATGAGCCTACTAACCACTTAGATGCTGAGTCGGTTGCATGGTTAGAGCGCTTCTTACACGATTACGAAGGCACTGTTGTGGCAGTAACGCATGACCGTTACTTCCTTGATAATGTAGCTGGCTGGATATTAGAGCTTGACCGTGGTGAAGGTATTCCATGGGAAGGTAACTACTCTTCTTGGCTTGAACAAAAAGATGCGCGCTTACAGCAAGAACAAAAATCTGAAAAAGCACGTCAAAAATCAATTGCGCAAGAACTTGAATGGGTTCGTTCAAACCCTAAAGGTCGTCAAGCTAAGTCAAAAGCACGTATGGCTCAGTTTACTGAAATGCAGCAGTCTGATTACCAAAAACGTAACGAAACTAACGAGATGTTTATCCCACCTGGTCCGCGTTTAGGTGACCAAGTACTTGAAGTAACTAATCTTCGTAAGAGTTTTGGCGATCGCGTTTTAATTGATGACTTAAGCTTTAGCATGCCAAAAGGTGCCATTGTGGGCATTATTGGCGCGAATGGCGCGGGTAAATCAACACTGTTTAAAATGATAAGCGGTGAGCAAACGCAAGACAGCGGTAACATCAGCGTTGGCGAAACAGTACACCTAGCTACTGTTGATCAGTTCCGCGACGGTATGGACGAAAGCAAAACTGTTTTCCAAGAAATATCAGACGGACAAGACGTACTGAAAATTGGTAACTTTGAGTTCCCAAGCCGAGCATATGTAAGTCGCTTTAACTTTAAAGGTAACGATCAGCAAAAGTTTGTTAAAGACCTATCAGGTGGTGAGCGTAACCGTTTACACCTTGCTAAGTTATTAAAAGCTGGCGGCAATGTGTTACTACTCGATGAGCCAACCAATGACTTGGACGTTGAAACACTACGTGCACTGGAGAACGCTATTTTAGAGTTCCCAGGTTGTGTAATGTGTATCTCGCATGACCGTTGGTTCCTTGACCGTATTGCTACACATATTTTAGATTACCGCGACGAAGGTCAAATTAACTTCTTTGATGGTAACTACACTGAATATGAAGAGTGGCTTAAAAAGACCCTAGGCGCTGAGGCAACTCAACCTAAACGTATTAAATACAAAAAAATTGGCTAAAAATATTGGTTAATTTTATGTTTGTATAACTTAAGCCCTGCACTTTGCAGGGCTTTTTTATGCCACCAGCATTACAGGAGCACATCTTGCTAGCATGTAGAGAATTACCCGCTATGCTTAATTTATTATAAAAACAGTAAGGCTAAATTAGGTTATGCAAAATCGTCGACAGTTTTCTCGTGTGCTATTTTCAACTAACGCTCTGTTATGTTTTGATAGCCAACAGTATCCGTGTAAATTACTCGATCTATCGTTACATGGCGCGTTGGTCACTAATTGTGATGCATTTATTGGCAGCCACAATACGCAAGCAATACTACGTTTTACATTGCCTCAAAGCGATATAGAAATAAAAATGGAAGTAGTGATTTGCCATATTGAAGCCGATCATATTGGTTTAAAATGCCACCACATTGATATAGACAGTATTACTTATTTAAAGCGTTTAATAGAGCTAAACTTAGCCGATGATGAGCTACTGCATCGCGAATTAACGTCACTTATTAATGACTCACAATAGATTCATTCTCTTAAGTTGATTACCATAGCGCAAACTTTATAAAGCTTGTAAATATGCGCTTAAATCCTCATTTGCCTTTGGTATACCATCCTAACTACTCGTTTAGCTTTGATCCTAAGCATCGCTTTGTAATGAGTAAATTTGCACATTTATATCAACATGTTGCAGAGCTTGGTTTAATCGGCAGTAACCTAGTTGAGCCAATATTAGGCACGCCAGAGCCGCTTGAGCTTGTGCATTGCGATAATTATATCCAAGATTTATGGCACAACCGCTTAGATGAAAAAGCAATGCGTCGCATTGGTCTACCTTGGTCAAAAGAGCTTATGGCACGTACATTTACAGCCCCTCAAGGAACGCTACAGACAGCCCGCTTAGCACTTAAACACGGTATAGCGTGTCATCTTGCTGGTGGTACACATCACGCACATAATGACTTTGGTTCAGGTTTTTGTATGGTTAACGATTTGGCCTTTACCACGCAAACTTTAATTGAATCGGGTGAGGTAACTAACGTACTTATTTTTGATTTAGACGTGCACCAAGGTGATGGCACAGCTGCAATGTTACAGCACCAACCCTATGCGTATACTTGCTCTATTCATTGTGAAAAAAACTTCCCCTTTAGAAAGTCCGCTAGCGATTTAGACATTGGCCTGGCAAATAATATGAAGGACGACGAATACCTTGCCATAGTTGACGAAACACTAAGCTATTTACTTAAAGAGCTAAACCCAAGCTTAGTACTTTACGATGCTGGCGTTGATATTTGGCAAGGTGATGGCTTGGGTAAGTTAGATATTAGCTGGGATGGCATAGCTAAACGTGACCATTTAGTATTAAAACGCTGCCTTGAACACAATACACCTGTAGCTACTGTGATAGGTGGAGGTTACGATAGAGATCACCTACGCCTCGCTAAACGCCACGCTATTGTTGTTGAGCAAGCTGCTGGCTTTTAGTTTGAAAGAAAAATGTTAAATTATCGTTCTTGTTTAATATGTAAAATAAAAAAGAGCATATTATGAAACAGCTATTTATTAACATCACGCTAATTTTATTAAGCTTTACAGCTTACGCACAAGATACAAGCTCAGAAGCAACATATCCTAAATTGCCTACATTAAATTTACAAATGGCTGATGGGTCGCCACTCAACACTCAAGATTTATTAGGTCAACCTTACGTTTTACACTTTTGGGCAACGTGGTGTCCGTATTGTAAAAAGCTGCAGCCAGCACTTCAAAAAATTGATGATATGGGCTTAAAAGTTATTGCCGTGAGCTTTAAAGAAGATGACGATGCCATTCCCGCTAAAGCACTTAGCGAAAGAGGCTATACTTTTAAAACAGCTGTAAAAGCCGATGCAATAGCACAGCAATTAGGTATACGAGGCACACCTACTACATTGTTTGTAAATAAAGAAGGCAATGTAATTTGGCTGACTAATACGTCAAATCCAGAAGATCCAAACCTACATTTAAAGGCACGAACATTGTTGCACTCCATCGACATGGCAACTGAGTAACTTATTGCGCTTTTAACTGATTAGGTGTTAAGCCTGTCCAGCGCTTAAAGGCGCGCCGAAAGTTAGGTATATCGTAAAAAGCTAAATGCTCAGCGACTTGTTCGTTATGTTTAGCGCACAGAGTAAGTAGGTAAATAGCTTTGTGCTTATTTTGCTCATCTATTAACGCTGAAAAGCGTACCCCATTGAGTTTGAGTCTGCGCTTAAATGTAGCTGAGCTCATAGCAAAGTGCTTTGCGGTACACTCTAAATTAGCACTTGGGTGAGAGTATAAGTATCTGCAGACGGCTTCAATAAAAGTCATGCTAACTACGCTTTTATTATGTAGCTGCGACTGCGCTTGCATAAATCGTAATTGACTCGCATGCGGGTTTTTAGCCCTTAACATGGTTTTATTTAATACCCAGCGAGTACATGGCTTATCAAAACTTACCTTTAGCCCTAAATTTTGCTCGTATTCTTGAATATGCCGAGGGCGTTTAAAAGCAAAGTCGAACTGACAATGCGGGTAACTTTCGCTCACTCGTTTAAGTAAACTATAAAATGCAGTGCTGTATATCTCTAGCACATAGTGGTAAAGGCTTTCATCAAACCCATGTGCAGGCTGAATATAAATATAAACATTATCGTTTTTAATATACGTTTGACTAAACAGCAAAGGCGCTAATTGCATTCTTAAAAGTGATAATTGCTTTAATACTTGAGCTAAATTATCGCTATATATTAATGCCTGAGCTTCGGCTCGCGTGTCGTTAATAAGTTGGCTACCGAGTAAAAAACCACTGTCAGTACTTTTCATCAACAACTTAAATTGAGCTAATAAACGCACCTGCTGAGACACACTAAATGTATGCTGAAAATTAAGTAAGTCTTGTTCAAAAATACCGGTACCGCGTAGCAGCTTATGTAAATTTATGTTTCGGCTTTGAGCAAGCTCTACAGCTGACGTAATAAGCCCTTGAGCGCTTAAATATTTATCGTCTTGGCTAACAAACGTGTGCACGGTGCGCTACTTTTTGTTGATGCTTTTTTTGTTGTAATTGACTATGCAGTTGGCTTGTTAGTTTATCTGTACTGCTATGCTTATTACCTTGTATTAAGGCGGTAGTGACATATTGAAACTTTGCTTTTTTAGATGCTTCAACTTTAAATGCACAATGCTTTAGAGCTCCTTTAATTTGTGCCATCAACTCTTTAGCTTGCTGCTCTGTAGTGGCTGGCATTAGTACCATAAAGCAATCTCCGGCGTAGCGGCACACTACATCACTTAGTCGGCAATTCATTAACAATAGCTCGCTAATTTCACGCAGTAACCGGTCGCCCTCACTAAAGCCAAACTCACTATTAAAATGCGAAAAATCACGAATATCAATAGCCCCAAGCCAGAGTGGTTGTTTGCTCGTAAGTTGCTCTTTAATTGCTGAATCTAAGTACTGCGCCTTATAAAGGCCCGTTATTGGACACACCTTATCGTGCTCACGTAAATGCGCTTCACGGCGGCGTAGCTGACGATTTAATACGTACTGCTCTTGATGCCAATAATACAAACCCACACTCGTTAACAACATGCCTAAAGGTGCTGGCAGAGATTCAATCCAACTGAGCCATTGATGGGCGGGGTGCATTAGCCATTCATCAAGTAAATCGAGGGTTGCCGAAAACATAAATAACCCAACTCCTATCACTAAGTAAGTGGTTACTTTACTCGGCGGTCTTGAAATTAATAACGCGGCAATCCATACAAGGGTCATTAATACAATACCGCCCTCCCCCATAATATCGAGCCACTGAATACTGGCGTAAGTTTTTAATACACCTAAATAACTACTTAAAAATACAGCGCTAAAAAACATCGCAATAATAGCGTTTATTAATAATCGGTGGCTGATAAAGGGGTTAAATCGCATGTGCGGTATCTCTTTATAAATGAGTTTTAAAGTTAGTTCATACAAGTTTTTATTAGCAGGGTCATATTAGCTCAGCTATATGACAACGAGATGATACCTACTTTAAAAACAGCCCTGCACGGTACATAACACCTGACTTTACGAGGAGTGATAAAAGCTCAATACGCTCTACATATTGCTCAAACACCTCTAAATACATGTATTTAAACTAAACACTGTCACATATACGTAATCAAATATCTTTAGCTTGCTCGCCATACCAAGAAACAACCCAGCAATAACCAAGAGCAAATACAATGAAAGACTTTAAAATAAAAGCACTGGTAGCCGCATTAGCCTTATGTAATTTGACGGCTTATGCAGAGGATAATGCAAAAGAAACCACAAAAAAAGATATCGAAGTTTCTGACAAAATTGTTGTATACGGTGAAATTGGCTACAGAAACCGCTCAGACGAACTCGCACCAACCTTAGAATATTCACAAGAGTACTTTCAACGTTTTGAACCATTGACCGCAGGCGATGCATTAAAACGAGTACCCAGTGTTACATTTTTATCGGATGTGCTTGAATCGGATGGTGCACGTATGCGGGGGTTAAGCCCTGCTTATACAAAGGTGCTTATAAACGGTGAAGAAGTACCTGGCGCTGGTGCCGATCGTTCATTTTTTGTTGACCGAATTCCGGCTGAGTTAATTGAACGCGTTGAAATAATTCGCTCATCAAGTGCTAACCGCTCAGCCGATGCTATTGCGGGCACATTAAATATTGTATTGCGCGATGGTTACAGTTTAGATGGCGGTTACTTGCGTGCTGGTGGCTTGCTTTATGACGATGGTGAATTTAAAGAAAGTTTGGCTGCTGTGTACGGTACTGAATTTGCTGGTGGGCGCTTATTACTTGGTGCAAATTTACAAGGCAGATATAACCCAAAACAAAAAACTAGTTTGCGCTACGGCGATAGCCCTGAAAACAATATAAACTTTCAAACAGAAGAATTTGATAACCGCGAAGACCAATCAGACACTCGCGATGGTGACGACACGTCACTTAACTCCAGCTACGAAATTGTTTTTGACGACGATAGTCAGTTTAATATTAGCGCTATGTGGGTTGATACAGAGCGTACTGAGGATGAGCGTTCATTTGAATACAACAACCCAACTGCAACCAATAACGATATTGTAAATGGCGGTAACTTAGAAACAGATAATGCCAATGTTAAATATATTGACCAAACTAATTACAACATCAATACCGCTTATGAATTTCCACTACTAAGCGGCACAAGTAAGTTTAAATTTGGCTTTGCTCGGTTTGAAGAGTCTGTTTATGAGGAAGAAGTCGAATTAGATACCTCAGAGCTGCCGATGGTATTTGAAGAAGAGCAAACTAAAAGTGAAATAGATGATAAAGAATGGACTCTACAGTGGCAACACAGCCAACCTTGGGGTGACAGCAAAGAAATTCAGTTTGGTGCATTTTTACAAAATAAAAAACGCGACAGTGAAATTTTAGAATCGCAAAACGAATTAGAACTTGCACTTACCAGTTGGGAGCAATACGCAGCAACACCTTTAACGCTTGCTACATTTAATAGCGAGTACGAAGCGGTTACTGGTGGTGTAAATACTTTAGAAGAAGATCGCTTTGACTTATTTGCCCTTGTTAAGCACAAAGATGATTTATTTGCTTGGGAGCTAGGCGTTCGCTGGGAGTCTACCGATTCTAAAATTAATGATAAAACAATTGGTGTAACCGAAGATAACAATTACGATTTTATCCTCCCCTCAGCACATTTTCGTTATAACGTCAGTGAAAATGGACGCGTTAGCGCCTCTGTTGCGCGTAGTTTACGCCGCCCCGAGTTTGATTTTTTAACACCGGCACTTATCGAAAAAGAACTTGGCGATAACGACCAACTAGGGAACCCTGAATTAAAACCAGAATCAGCTTGGGGTATGGACTTAGGCTACGAGTATCGCTTAGGAAAAAGTGGCGTTGTAGGTATTAATTTATTTTATCGCAAAGTAAATGACCTAATAGAAATAGCAAATACAGGACAAGAAGGCTCTGAGGGCGAAGGTACGTTTGTACTGCAGCCACGCAACACAGGCGATGGTAATGTTAAAGGCGTTGAGCTTGATTTATCGACACCACTTGGCGCATTTAGCATGCCTAATACGGGTGTATTTTTAAATTACTCATGGCTTGATAGTGAAGTAACCGACTTTTTTGGGACTCGCAAATTTAACGACCAATCAGACTACGTTTATAACGTTGGGTTTATTCAAGACTTACCCGAACTTAAAGCTGCATTTGGCGCAACTTACCGCAAGCAAGGTGATGCCTATGGACGCATTGTAGGTGAAGAAATAACTACATCTTACAGTGCCGATTTTGAAGTATTTATAGAAAAACGTTGGGAAGATGTAACACTGCGCTTGGTAGGTTCAAACCTACTTGATGCAAGTAAAGACGAAACCTTTAATAAATTTGATACCGTTGATGATCAATTTAGTAGAAGCTTTGATGAGTACGAAATTGAATCTGAAGAAGCGGGTCCGGTTTATCAACTTATGCTGCGTTACGCGTTTTAAATAAGTTTATGAGGTAGCGCTAATCACTTTATTTAGCGCTACCAACATGGGAGAACAATAATGATAAAAAAAACATTACTGCTAATAACACTTGGTCTATGCAGTATACAAAGCGTATTGGCAAACGTAACGTACACCGACGCATTATACGAGCAACAAAAAATTGCAAACTTGACTGCGCTGCCTAAGAGCTTAAATTTTACGGTTATTGGTGATTGGGGTCATAACGGGCACTTTTATCAAAAAGACGTAGCGCACCAGTTAGAAATAGCGATGTTTCAAACGGATGGTGATTTTACTATTTCAACGGGCGATAACTTTTATCCCAATGGGGTAGCAAGTGTTAACGACCCGCTTTGGCAAAGTGCCTATGAAGATATTTACCATGGCCCACATACATTCGAGCCTTGGTATGTAGTACTGGGTAATCATGATTATTTAGGTAATGCGCAAGCGCAACTTGATTACAGTAAAAAAAGTCAGCGCTGGAATTTACCTGCACGCTATTACAGTAAAACCTTTACTTTAAAAGGTGGAGAGCAGGTCTTTATAGTGTTTTTAGACACTAATACTTTAAATCCTGAATACAAAACACGCGAAAAATACAAAGCAACTCAAGGGCAAAACAGCCAAGCGCAATTAACATGGTTAAATAGCCAACTCTCAAATAGCCAAGCTCGATGGAAAATAGTGGTTGGTCATCACCCACTTTATAGCAGTGGAAAACGTTACGGACTTACTGAAGGTTTGCGTAATTTACTCGAACCCATATTTGAGCAAAATGGTGTGCAAGCATATATAGCGGGACACGAACATGACCTGCAACATAACCAAATAGATGGCAGTAAACTCGACCATTTCGTATCTGGCGGCGGTAGCGAGGCGCGTTATGTAAAACAACGTGAATTTACGCGCTTTGCAGAAGCTACACCAGGATTTTTGAGTTTTTCGATTAATAATGAAGCACTAAAAGCAACGGCTATTAACTATAAAGGCGAAGTGCGTTACAGCACTAAAAAGCGCTTTGACCAATAAAGGGTTACAACATGAACTTTAAATTAAAAACATCTATTAGCTTAATTGTAAGTAGCTTAGTGCTTAGTACATTAAGTGCATGTAGCAATAGTAACATGGCTACAAATACGGCAGTAAAAAACACATCCGATAAAGTAGTCATTAATAGTACTGAATTTGGTCCAACAGATAACATGCAAGGCTCACAAGCGGCATGGTTAAATAATAACAATTGGTTGCTAGCAAGCGAAAGCAAAGGCTTAGTGTTAGTTGAAAGTGAAACGCAACAAAGCCGCATTATAAAAAAAGGTAACTTTGAAGCGCTTGCTGTCACTAAGCTAACAGCACACTCATTTTTGGTTGCAACTATTGATAACAATCAAGATAACGTAGTTATATTTAAGCTTGAGCACACTCAAAGTGGCTGGAATACAATTGAACTAACCCGCATTAACCCACCACAAGCACAACCCGATACGGTGTGTTTATTTGCTAATAAAGCGAGTGAATCAATATCGGCATTTGTACCTGATGTACGCGGGCTAATTACCGAAACTATTATTTTTGATACAGCGAATAATAAAGCGGTTAACGTAAATGTACGTGAATTTTCTGGCGTTAGTGAGGCATCAGGTTGTGCTGTAAGTACAACAACAAATACCTTATATGTAAGTGAAAGCGAAGTAGGCATTTGGGCAATAAACGCGAACGCGGAATCGCAAGCAGATAAAAAACCGATTGCTTTAGTCGCCCCCTTTGGAAAGTTACACAGTGAACTAGGAGCTATTTCAGCTTCGCAAGATGGTATTATCTGGTTTACTAGTACCAAAAACAATACTGTGTATGCTTATGATCCAATTAGTAAAGTGCTTAATAACTGGATGTTAAATGGTGACTTGAGCTTGGAATCGGTAGCGGTAAATTACACAAGTAACAACGCGGCAACGGCAGTGCTGTATAACGATGAAACAGGCGCTTATATTAAAAGTACATTACCTGTAACACCTATCAAAAAATCATTAAAAACCAATACTCAATCAATCACTCAAATAAAGGCAAGTGCACAAACGGTCCCCGTTCAAGCATTTGGTGATGCAGCAGACGATCCGGCAATTTGGGTTAACCCTAAAGATGCAGCAAACAGCTTAATTTTAGGCACCGATAAACGCCGTGGACTAATGGTATACAGCCTAAATGGCAAGCTTGAACAGTCACTTGAAGTTGGTCGTTTAAATAACGTAGACCTGCGACAAAATAGCACTATTAAAAACAGTACCAATACATTAATAACTGCCAGTAACCGAACGCTTAACGGTATTAGTGTATTTACAGTACAAGCTAATAATAGTGTGAAGTACATTGCTGATATTCCTACCAATCTTGATGAAATTTATGGCTTATGTATGTACTCGTCAAATACGGGGAACTATGTATTTGTAAATGATAAATCGGGGCTATATCAGCAATATAAAATCAGTGAGAATAACGAAAAAATAACAGGCAAACTTGTTCGCGAGTTTAACCTACCAAGCCAACCAGAAGGCTGTAGTGCAGATGATGAACTAGGACAATTATTTGTAGGCGAAGAAGATGCCGGTATTTGGTTTATAGGTGCAGAGCCAACGGCAGGCAGTACACCGGTTATGCTACAAGGTATAAATGAGCAACTTGTTGATGATGTTGAAGGTATGGAAATTTACCACAGCGACAAAACACGTTATTTAGTTGTTTCCAGCCAAGGTGATAACAGCTACGTATTGTATAAAATAAAGAATGGTACTGCGGGCATAAAAACACCTAGCTTAGAGTTTGCAGGTAAGTTTAGTGTAATAAGTGATTTGGTTAATGGTATTGATGGCTCATCAGAAACCGACGGATTAACAGTAACAGCTAAGTCCCTTCCGGGTTATCCTGAAGGTATTTTAGTTGTACAAGATGGTTATAACCGTATGCCACAGCAGCCTCAAAACTTTAAAATAATAGATTGGCGAGAAGTAAAAAAAGCAATTAAGTAGTGCTTATTTAGTCGCGATTATTTTAATGTCGTTTTGAGATTACCTTGAAATTGTATAAAAGGCTCATTTGAGCCTTTTATACAATCCTTTGCAGTTAAGTATTAAGTGTAATTAACTCAATGTAATATATATTTTTATACTACAATTTAAGCTCATAAATTAATTGAGATTATAATGCGCTTACTACTTACTTTATTACTAATCACTTTAAGTGGCTTTGCCGCAGCTGAAGAAGAAAAAGCAGAACTTCCACCGGTAGACCCCGCTTACAATGCTGAGCATCCTATGGCTTTGGTTAATCAAGGCTCATCTATTATTGCAATGAATTTATCCACCTATAATTTACCCAATGATGTGCAAGTTGTTTATAAAATAGGAAACCCAGATGTCGCACTCTTAAATTTTGTTAGAAATGCTGAGCTAATCACGGTTAAGCCACAAGCGTTTAATATTCAACATTTAATGCGTGGTGAAGAAATTACGATTATTGCCGATATTTACGAGGGTGATTATCAACAAGGTGGTAGTTTAATTTACTCAAAAAAAGAGCTTGAACTGACTAAGCAACTGTATGCCAGAGAGCTAAAAGATTTAAGTGAATCATCGCAATGGCAAGATTACGACATGATTAATCTGGGCGGGACTGAGCGTATTTATATTCATAAAATTCAACAAGCGCCGAGCTATAACCATCTTATTTTTGTTGATTTAGTTAACGCATGTATGCAAAAGCTTCGTACCTCAAAACGTGTCCCAGCTGAAAATGAGCTTACCTATAAATTTATTAACTGCGGCACGCTTAAACCTCTTTATTACAATGCTGATGATTTTAGAAAGTAAAAGGGTGAGAATACTGATGTTCAATTATTTTAATATTTAGGTATAAAAAAAGGCCCTTTCGAGCCTTTGGATTAACTTTGGAATAGTCAAAAATTTTAATTAGGTCAGCGTTAACAGCTGTGGAGCAACGCTATGATAATCAACAGCCATAGCAATACTTAACGCTGTAATATTAATAATTGAAAATGCGAACACTTTACGTGCCCAGCTACTCATATCAATATTACGACGATAACCGCGCAGCGCCATTAGCAACCACCAAAAGCTGGTAATACAAGCAACAGCCATAAAAGCAGCACCTGTGTAGCCAGTAATTGGCAGTAACATCACAACTAGGGCATATACAGCAATGTAAAGTACGATATGGCGTTTTGCTTTGTCGATACCTTGCGCTACTGGTAATACAGGAATACCTGCAGCTTGATAATCTTTAAAGCGAAAAATAGCAATAGCGTAAGAGTGCGGCATTTGCCACAAGCTAAACATGACTAGCAGTATTAATGCGCCCATATCGAACTGCCCTGTTACGGCGCAGTAACCTACTACTGGCGGTACAGCGCCAGAAAGGCTGCCTACAAAAGTGCCATATACTGAGTTGCGTTTCATGTAGAGGCTATAAACCCCTACATAAATTACGTAGCCAAAGGCTGCAAAAAATACCGCGGCTTGAGTGGTGTAGGCGATAAGTAAACCAAAGCCCACAACACCCAATAAAATACCGTGACTAAGTGCAGCAAAGGCCGACATTTCGCCCGTTACTGTAACCCGCGTACGAGTACGCGCCATGGCCACATCTATGTCTCTATCTATAACATTATTGATAGCGCAACCTGATGCAACCACTAGCGACAAACCAATTAATGTGGCAATCATTAACCATGGGTCTATATCACCGCGCGAAGCAAGTAAAAACCCGCCCGCTACGCTGATCAAATTGCCCATAATAATACCCGGCTTTGTCACTGATAAATAACGACGAAACATCTTCAACTCCTAGTACATCATCATTGCGTTAGATTCATAAATGATCCAAACAGATAACCCAACAACCATTACGATGATCAGAGCACTGAATAGGAATGAGAAAGTACTTGCACGGCCATCTTCGGTGGTAAAATTAAGGTGTAAAAAGTATTTTAAATGCACCCAAATTTGTACGATTGCTAAAGTAACAATGCTCCAAAGCGTTGTTGCTTTTGAGAAGTCACCTTCCATTACCATGTAAAACGGTATAGCAGTTAAAATTACCGATAGCACAAAGCCAATTAAGTAAGTTTTAACACTGCCATGAGATTCATCATGATGATCACTTTGCGTTTGCTTTAACGCATGCGTTTCGCTGTGGCTCATTACATTGCTCCCATTAAATAAACAACGGTAAATACACAAATCCAAACAATGTCTAAGAAGTGCCAAAATAGGCTTAAGCAGCTTAAACGCGTTACGGTTGCTTTACCTAAGCCGCGTTTAGCAACTTCAATCATCATTATGGTCATCCAAATTAGACCCGCTGTTACATGTAAACCATGTAAGCCAACTAATGAGAAAAACGATGTTAAAAAGGCACTTTGTTGTGGACCATTGCCATGCACAATTAGGTGATGAAATTCGTATACTTCCATACCAATAAACACAGCACCTAAACAAAACGTAACAAATAACCAAGTCAGTGTTAGTGCCTTTTTTTGCCCTTGAGCGGCAATCATGGCAAAACCAAAGGTAATACTACTAATCAGTAGTGCTGCAGTTTCTACTGCTACAAAGTCGAGTTCAAAAATATCTTTACCCGATACGCCACCGGCTGTGTTCATAAATAACACAGCGTAAGTGGCAAAAAACGAGGCAAACAGTAGGCAATCGGTCATTAGGTATAACCAAAAACCAAATACGGTATCACCCGAAGTATCGTGGTGATCATGCGCGTGGGCATGATCATCGTGTGATACAGAGTCTAAATTTGCAGAAAGTGTACTCACGCTTTTAACTCCTTAACGCCACTTGAATTATATGCAGCTTCAATGCGTGCAATTTCATCAGGTTGTATATAGTAATCAACATCGCTGGTGTAACAACGTTTGATAAATATGGCAATTCCGCCTACTAGTCCAACAACAGCTAACCACCAAATATGCCAAATCATTGCAAAACAAAATACTGTTAAACTTGCTGCCATTAACACGCCAGCTGATGTGTTTTTAGGCATATGAATAGGGCTGTAGTTTGCTTTATCTTGATATGCTTGACCTTTTTCTTTCATATCGGTCCATGCATCAATATCATCGATATGTGGAATTGTTGCAAAGTTATAAATTTGCGGAGGTGAACTTGTAGCCCACTCAAGTGTGTGGCCGTTCCACGGATCGCCTGTTGTATCGTCAAGCGCTTCACGGTCTCTAAAGCTCACATATAATTGAATTACTTGGCTGATAATACCAAACATAATAATTACAGCACCGCCTGCGGCAATGTATAACCACATGTTCCAATCTGGGTTGTTAGTGTGGTTTAAACGACGTGTCATACCTAAGAAACCAAGTACGTACAGCGGCATAAATGCTACGAAGAAACCAATAATCCAACACCAAAATGATGCTTTGCCCCATTTTTCATTAAGTTTAAAGCCCATTGCTTTAGGGAACCAAAATACAAAACCGGCCAGGTAACCAAACACAGCACCACCAATAATTGTGTTATGGAAATGTGCTATTAAGAATAAGCTGTTATGCAGTACATAATCAGCGCCAGGAATGGCAAGTAATACACCGGTCATACCGCCTACGGTAAAGGTAACCATAAAGCCAAGAGTCCAAAGTACCGGTACACTTATACGTAAACGACCTCGGTAAATAGTAAATAACCAGTTAAACAACTTAACCCCAGTTGGTACGGCAATAACCATGGTCATTACCCCAAAGAACGCGTTAACGTTAGCACTCGAGCCCATAGTAAAGAAGTGATGTAACCAAACAATAAAGCCTAAAATTGAGATTGCACCACTGGCGTAAACCATCGATTTGTAACCAAACAAACGTTTACCGGCAAAGGTCGAAATAATTTCAGAAAAAATACCAAATGCTGGTAATACTAGTATGTATACCTCAGGATGACCCCATGCCCAAAACAGGTTGATGTACATCATGGCGTTACCGCCCAACTCATTGGTAAAGAAGTGGAAGTCGAGATAACGGTCAAGCGTTAGCATTGCAAGTACAGCAGTTAAAATTGGGAATGATGCTGCAATTAAGATGTTTGCCCATGTACATGCCCATGTGAAAATTGGCATTTTCATTAGGGTCATACCTGGTGCACGCATTTTAAACACGGTTGCTAAAAAGTTTACGGCTGTTAGAAGTGTACCGAGCCCGGATATTTGCAAGGCCCAAATATAATAATCGACCCCCACCCCAGGGCTAAAGGTCAGCTCCGAAAGCGGCGGATATGCCACCCAACCTGTTTTTGCAAACTCACCAAACACAAGTGATAAGTTAATTAAAATTGCACCACTGGCTGTAAACCAAAAACTTAAATTATTTAAAAATGGAAAAGCAACATCGCGAGCACCAATTTGAAGTGGTAATACAATGTTCATTAGACCAATCATAAATGGCATTGCCATAAAGATGATCATGATTACGCCGTGGGCAGTAAATATTTGGTCGTAGTGTTCTGGTGGTAAATAACCTGGCGCACCACTGGTAGCAAGTGCCAACTGCGCACGCATCATTATTGCATCAGAAAAACCACGAAACAGCATTATTAGTGCTAAAAGAATATACATTACGCCTAAGCGTTTGTGATCAACAGACGTGATCCAGTCGCGCCAAAGCACGCCCCATTTTTTATACTTTGTAATAAGCCCGGCGATGATAAGCCCAGCTATCGCAATAACCGACATCGTGAACACAAGAATTGGCTCATGAAACGGAATTGCGTCGAGTGAAAGATTACCTAATAACGACATTATTATTCCTCGCCTTGGCTGTGAGATGAAGGCATTGAGTGCTCATTCATTTCATGATGCTTTTTACTCATTTGCCCATGTTCGCCCATTGCATGGTGTTTTTTGTTCATATCGCCATGCGCCTGCATATACTTCATAACAATGGTATGAAATAAGCCGTCATCAACTTTTCCGTAATAGGCTACAGGGTTATTTTCACTTGCTTTTGCAAGCTCAACATAGTTTGCATGAGTCAGGTTGTTAGCGCTTGAATTCGCTTTCACATCACTCACCCACTTATCAAAACCAGCTTGGGTAGGTGTAGCAATGGCATTAAATTTCATGCCAGTGAAACCTGCGCCGCTGTAATTTGCAGAAAAGCCTTTAAACGTACCTGGCTCATTTGCAATTAAGTGAAGCTTGGTTTCCATCCCAGCCATTGAGTATATTTGACTACCCAATTGCGGAATAAAAAAGGAGTTCATTGTGCTCTCTGAAGTGATTTTATATTCGACAGGTACATTTGCTGGGAACACTAATTCATTAACCGTAGCAATACCTTGCTCAGGATATATAAATAGCCACTTCCAGTTTAACGAAACCACTTCAACAGTAAGATGCTTACCTTTACCTTCAATTGGTTTGTAAGGGTCTAGCTCTTGGGTAGACTGCCAGGTAATAACACCTAAAATGATTACAATAACAATAGGAACAGCCCAAACAACGGCTTCAATTTTATTTGAATGAGCCCATTTTGGAGCATAAATTTCTTGGTTTTGAGTGTCTCTATATTTCCAAGCGAAATACAAAGTCATCACAATAACGGGAACGACTACAAGCAACATAAGCACGGTTGCGATGATGATTAAATTTTTCTCATCAATGCCTATTTGCCCTTTTGGATCGAGTATCCCGCCTTTACAGCCTGACAACGCCAGCACTGTACTAGCTAAAGCAATATTACAAAGGTTACGAATTAACAAGGGAGTATCCTACAAACCTAGAGTTTCAATTTGCTGCTTAAAATAAAAACCAAAGCAACGATTTTTCAATAAAAACCCAAGTTAACTAGAATTAAATTATAAAAATAAGGGGGCTATTCAAAACCTAAAGCTCATGCCATTAATGACCTAGCAACAAACCCAGCTTTCTAAACGCATTTATATAACGTAATAAAAGTTAACTTGGGTGAGTGGTGGTTGGCTGAAATGTGTTTAAAAAACACGGAGCTACTTTGTTTTAGCTAACCTTAATTATTTACAGCAAGAACAAATAATTAAAACCAGCAACAAGATGCAGCGTTACAGGCAACCTGTAAAGCTAGGTGGAGCACGACAACCGTGTGAAGAGATCACAGGCTGAAGAACTTTAGCCTCGCTAAAAGCAAAGGCTGCTTTACGGAGGATTATGCCAGCACGACGCGCTGGACAAATATGGAACAATAACCAACAAAGGCCAATAAGTAACTGACTTGATATGATCGGATGAGCTAAAAATTGCGCAAGATTAAGTAACAGTGGCTCTACAATAAACCCATCACTTAATAGCGCTTCAAGCTTGAAGGCATCCTCTAATGCACCGCTTAGCAACATTACAGTATTAAACACTAATAAAGTTATAGCTACACACACGCCCTTGCCTGCTTTATTCAAGCGCTCACACGTTTGCGGCTCGCCAGAGGCAAGTTCCGTAGTTGTATGATACAAAGAAAGTGTGTTCAAAGACATTAACCTACTAAAATGACTATAACAAAATTAGAGTAATACAGTTTGCAATGGAAAAATCTAAAAAACATTGCTGTTGTAAGCCCTAAAACCAGGTGCTAAATACAATCAAATCCAGCTAGCACATATTTACCTAGCGAAAATTGATCCGTATCAACCAAACTTTCAAAACTTACTGAAAGTTCGAACTTGAGTATAACAAAGAGAATTTTCTGTTCAACTAAAAATCAATTAATTTGAGTTAAGCTTTCGAAGCTATTTTGTTAATAAAAAATAACACGATAAAAAACATTCGGTTAGTTCATATAAAAAACGATTTAAAGAGAAATATTTAATAGGATTATAGGTTTTTAGGAGGGAGTAATAATTGTGTCGCACAAATAAAAACAGCCCAAATTCAGTCACCACCGAACTTGAGCCGCCTTTCACACTGACAACATCTTCACACACAATATAAAGATTCTTGGTTTACATTACGTGGCGTTGTAGGGAAATAAAAACAACTCAAATGCAGTCACCACCGAACTTGAGTTGCCTTTCACACTGACAACATCTTCACACACAATATAAAGATTTTTGGTTTACATTACGTGGCAATTGTAGGGAAATAAAAACAACTCAAATGCAGTCACCACCGAATTTGAGTTGCCTTTCACACTGACAACATCTTCACACACAATATAAAGATTCTTGGTATACATTACGTGGCATTGTAGGGAAATAAAAACAACTCAAATGCAGTCACCACCGAATTTGAGTTGCCTTTCACACTGACAACATCTTCACACACAATATAAAGATTCTTGGTTTACATTACGTGGCAATTGTAGGGAAATAAAAACAACTCAAATGCAGTCACCACCGAACTTGAGTTGCCTTTCACACTGACAACATCTTCACACACAATATAAAGATTTTTGGTTTACACTGCGTGGCAATTGTAGGGAATAAAAACAACTCAAACTTGTTCTTTATGGAAGTGAATCCACCGAACTTGAGTTGCCTTTCACACTGACAACATCTTCACACACAATATAAAGATTCTTTTAAGCGAGGTTAACTTATGCCTCAAGCTTATGACGAGAGCCTTGCTCTTTGTCTATGGTTAAACTTTAGAGTGTTAGCTCCAATTTGACAAACGAGAAAAATAAACCTAATAGGTGAAAAAAACTAAACTATATACCTTTGTCTAATACATTTAGATTGGATTGCTTTGGAAGCTATGATGCGAAGGCGTTTTACAGGCACAAAAAAAGCGCTATAAAGCGCTTTTTAATATTTAAGACAGGCTTAAATAATTTGGTTTTCTTTCCAAGCTTGCTCTTTTGCTAAACGGTTTTTGCGTTTATCACATGGATCATCGCAATCACAGGCTTTATCAATACCAACCGAACCTAAACCACCACAGCTGCTTGCCATAGATTTTTTTTGCACGATCATACCAACGGCCATAGCCGAAACTATCAAAATTAGTAAGCCAAAAGTAAGAAGAAAAAGTGACATTGCTTAGCCCCTATTGATCAGCAATAAATTAAACTCAAATATTTTTGAGCGACTGCTATTATATACCCAAATAACACGGAAATAAACAAGTCAGCACCATACTATAAATAAGGCTTAAATGCTGGGCTTGAGTAGGTAATTAAACCCTCTTTTGATTTACCTATTAAATAAACCGGTAAATCATGTTGCTCAGCATAAGCTTGCGCTTTTTGCATCCCCATTACAGTAAGTGCCGTCGCTAAACCATCTGCCGTCATAGCGCTTGGATGAAGCACAGTTACCGACACTAAGTCGTGCTTAATAGGCATACCTGTTGCTGGATCAATTAAGTGGGTATAGATCTCGCCATCCATTTTATAAAAAATACGGTAATCACCCGATGTCGCTATACCACTTGTACCTGGCGATAAAACACGGTGTACCTTACGCTCTCCAGGTTGCGCATCTGGTTGCTCAATCGCAATTTTCCAATCCTGATTATTTGGCTTTTCACCCGCTATACGCAGCTCACCACCAATCTCAACCATGTAATTAGTAATGTCGTGGCTTTCTAATAACTGGGCAACTTTATCAATACCATAGCCCTTAGCTGTTGCCGAAAAAGAAAGCTCCAGTCCATTAACTGTTTTAGCCAGTCCTTGCTCATTTAAGATAAGTTTATCAATGCCTATTTTTTCAACCATACTTGCAAGCTCTTCATCACTTGGGCGATTAGTTGGTTTTTTATCAGGCCCAAAACCCCATAAATCAATTAAAGGCCCCATTGTTACGTCGAGTGTTTTAGTCGATTCACCTAAGCGAATAGACTCGCTTATAACAGCCCTAAAATCTTCGCTAATTGGCATGACTTGATTTGCAGGTAATCTGTTAAATGTATTTATTTCAGAGTCTTCTATGTAAGTAGACATAGATTGGTTCACATCTTTTAAAACAGCGTCTATTTGCAGCTGTAGTTGTGAAGCCGATAGCTGGGCTTGCTCATCATAATATTTAATATGATAAGTGGTACCCATAGTCTTACCTTCTAAAAAGGTTTCTTTTAACTCTGGCTTTTCACCACACCCAGACAATAATAAAGTCAGTGTAATTAGTAAAAAGGCCATTATGCCCTGTGAAGTACTTACTCGATTCATAACAGCTCTACTTAATAGATTGATAAAATTAAAAAAATAAAAAAAGCCTCGTAACACAAGTGCTACGAGGCTGGTATTTTAACCAAAACTAAACTGTTTTGGTATTAGTGTTAGCCACCGAAGTCATCTAGTAAGATATTTTCGTCTTCAACACCTAAATCTTTAAGCATAGTAATAACTGCCGCATTCATCATTGGAGGACCACACATGTAGTACTCACAATCTTCAGGCGCTTCGTGATCTTTAAGATAGTTCTCAAATAACACGTTATGGATAAAGCCAGTATAGCCTTCCCAGTTATCTTCAGGCTGTGGATCTGAAAGTGCTGTATGCCATACGAAGTTAGGATTTTCAGCGGCTAGGCCGTCAAAATCTTCTACGTAGAACATTTCACGCTCAGAACGTGCACCATACCAAAAGCTCATCTTACGTTTTGAGTTCAAACGTTTAAGTTGGTCAAAGATATGAGAACGCATTGGCGCCATACCAGCACCACCACCAACAAATACCATTTCTGCATCAGTGTCTTTAGCAAAGAACTCACCAAATGGACCCGAAATAGTTACCTTGTCGCCTTCTTTAAGTGACCAAATGTACGAAGACATTTTACCACACGGCAAGCTAAGGTTTCTTGGAGGTGGAGCAGCAATACGCACGTTAAGCATAATGATGCCTTCTTCTTCTGGGTAGTTAGCCATTGAGTAAGCACGAATCGTTTCTTCGTCTACTTTTGACTCCAGATCGAAGAAACCAAAATGGTTCCAGTCGCCACGATACTCTTCAGGAACATCGAAATCTGCATATTTAACATGGTGAGGTGGAGCTTCGATTTGGATGTAACCACCCGCACGAAACGGCACTGACTCGCCATCTGGAATTTGCAGCTTAAGTTCTTTGATGAACGTTGCTTTGTTATCATTAGAGATAACTTCACAATCCCACTTCTTAACACCGAAAATTGACTCTTCAAGCTCAATTTCCATGTCATTTTTAACATTTACCTGACACGCTAAACGACAGCCTTCACGGGCTTCACCTTTAGATATGTGATCAAGCTCAGTTGGCAGAATATCACCACCACCTTCTTTAATGTGTACACGACACTGACCACAAGAGCCACCGCCACCACAAGCAGATGATACAAATATACCTGACTCAGATAGTGCGCCTAAAAGCTTACTACCTGCTGATGTTTTAATGGCTTTATCTGGGTCGCCATTAATGCCGATGATAATATCGCCACTTGCAACTAACTGAGATTTAGCACCAATGATGACTAAAACCAGTAGTACAACGATAGCGATAAAAACACCAACGCCTAAGAAAATCTGATAATCCATGATTTATCCTCGCTACCTTTACAGTGAAATACCAGAGAATGACATAAAGCCAAGTCCCATTAAACCAACAGTGATGAAGGTAATACCTAAACCACGTAAGCCGTCAGGTACGTCTGAGTATTTCAGTTTCTCACGGATACCTGCAAGTAATGTAATTGCAAGTGCCCAACCAACACCAGCGCCAATACCATAAACAACAGACTCGCCGAAGTTATAGTTACGCTCAACCATGAATGATACCGCACCAAATATTGCACAGTTAACTGTGATAAGTGGTAAGAAGATACCTAACGCGTTGTATAGTGCAGGGAAAAACTTATCTAATGCCATTTCAAGAATTTGCACAAGTGCTGCAATAACACCAATGAAAGTTAAGAAACGTAAAAAGCTAAGATCTGCATCTGGGTAACCTAACCAAGTTAGTGAACCAGGTGCAAGTACCGCATGATAAACCAAGTTGTTTACAGGTACAGAAATACCCAATACAACTATAACCGCTATGCCTAGACCAATTGATGTAGTAACTTTTTTAGATACCGCTAAAAAAGTACACATGCCTAAGAAGAATGACAACGCTAAGTTCTCAATAAAAACGGCTTTTACAAATAAACTAATATAATGTTCCACTATTTGCCCCTTACGCTTTAGCTTCTACTTGGTCTTTCTTATAAGTACGCAGTACCCATATGAATAAACCAATGATGAAGAATGCACTCGGTGGTAAGATCAATAGACCCATAGGCTGATACCAACCGCCATCTTGTACTAATGGGATAATATCAACACCGAATAGTGAACCCTTACCAAATAGCTCACGAATGAAACCAACAGTAAGTAGTACTACAGAGTAACCTAAGCCGTTACCAATACCGTCAAGGAATGACATAAGTGGTGGCGACTTCATCGCGTATGCTTCAGCACGACCCATTACGATACAGTTAGTAATGATTAGACCAACGAATACAGAAAGCTCTTTTGCAGTAGCATAAGAAAATGCCTGTAATACTTGGTCAACAACGATTACCAATGATGCGATAATGGTCATTTGTACGATGATACGTACAGATGATGGGATCTGGTTACGAATAAGCGAGATAAAGAAGCTCGAAAACGCAGTTACAAGTGTCAATGCAATTGACATGATTAACGCATTTTTTAAGCTAGACGTTACCGCTAGCGCAGAACAAATACCAAGTACTTGTAGTGCGATTGGGTTGTTAGCTAAAACCGGACCAAATAGGACCGCCTTCATTTCTTTAGTATCAGCCATTATTTCAATGCTCCTTTACGTACTTTCGCAAGGAAAGGGCCAAAGCCATTTTCGCCAGTCCAAAAGTCAACTGCATGATCAACACCGTTAGACGTTAATGTAGCACCTGAAAGACCATCGATCTTATGCTCATCATTGCCCGCAGTACCTTTAACAATTTGAATTGGAAGTTCTTTACCTTCCCATGTAGCAGTCCACTGTGGATTTTGGATTTCGCCACCAAGACCTGGGGTTTCATTATGCTTGTAAAAGATAATGCCCTTAACTGTTTCACCATCGCTTTCAAGCGAGATAAAACCGTACATTAAGCCCCATAAGCCGTAGCCTTGGATAGGAAGAATGATTGCATCAACTGAGCCATCTTCTTTTTTAGAGATATACACCGGTGACTCTTTAGTCACACGTTGAATACCAGCAATATCTTTAACGCCTTTCTCTTGAAGAGAAACACTTAGCGCTGCATCATATTTGCTTTTTTCAAAGTCAAAGATTGTTGGGTCTGTATCTACAAACTCACCTGTAGTCATGTTTACAACGCGCGCTTCGATTTTTGCATCAAATGTTTCAAGAACATTTTCAACTTTGTCGATGCCCGCAGCAGCTAAGATATTGCTTTGAATATCTTTGTTTTTATTAGCTTGCTGTAAAGGACGAAGCTGTACAGAAGCAAACGATACAATGATTGCACACACTAAACATAGTGCTACAACAACTGATAACGTTTTGCCGATTGATTCGTTATTACTAGACATTACGTGCCAACCTCCGCTTAATATTAGCCTGCACTACAAAGTGATCGAACAGTGGAGCGAACAAGTTAGCAAATAAGATTGCTAGCATCATGCCTTCTGGGAAAGCAGGATTCACAACACGTATCATAACCACCATAAAGCCAATTAATAGACCATATGCTAATTTACCTTTGTCAGTAAATGCAGCTGATACAGGGTCAGTAGCCATAAAGAACATACCAAACGCAAAGCCACCAAGTACAAAATGCCAATACCAAGGCATTGCAAATACAGGGTTAGTTTCTGAGCCAACAGCATTTAATAAAAATGCAGTTGCTACCATACCTAGGAATACACCTAGTACGATGCGCCAAGAAGCGATACGAACGTAAATTAAGAACAAACCACCTACTAATAATGCAAGTGTAGATGTTTCACCTACAGAACCTTGAATGAAACCATAAAACGCATTCCACCATAATTCCATGTTTGCAAAGTCAAGTGTGCCAGCAAATGCTTGGCCTAGCATAGTTGCACCAGAGAAAGAATCTACTGCTGTCCATACTGTGTCACCTGAGATTTGAGCTGGGTATGCAAAGAATAAAAATGCACGACCGGCTAAAGCAGGGTTTAAGAAGTTACGGCCAGTACCACCAAAGATTTCTTTAGCGATTACTACACCAAACGTAATACCTAACGCAACTTGCCATAAAGGAATAGTTGCTGGCAAAATAAGTGCAAATAATACAGAAGTAACGAAGAAACCTTCGTTAATTTCATGCTTACGCACTGAAGCAAATATAACTTCCCAGAAACCACCTACTGCAAATGTTACAGCGTAGATAGGTAAGAAGAAACATGCTCCATAGAACATCTTAGCGCCCCAGCCTGCATCAGCGGTTAACTCACCACCGAATAACTGGAACAAACCAACTTGCCACGTGTTTGCTAATTCAAAACCTTGTGCTAAAGCACCAGCGGCCTGATGACCGATATTGAACATACCAAAAAACATAGCTGGGAACGTCGCCATCCACACTAAAATCATCATACGTTTTAGGTCGATGTTATCGCGTACGTGTGTCGCGCCTTTATTTACGTAGCCTGGTGTATAAAAAATAGTTGCAGCTGCTTCATACAGTGCATAAAACTTTTCATATTTACCACCGGCTTCAAAATTCGGCTCGATATCTTCTAGATATTTTTTTAAACCCATCTCTCTAGCCTTCCTTCTCGATCGTAGTTAAGCAATCGCGTAGGATAGAACCATACTCGTATTTGCCTGGACAAACGAAGGTACATAACGCTAAATCTTCTTCATCAAGTTCAAGCGCGCCCAATGAAATTGCACTGTCTAAATCACGTGCAATTAAGTCACGTAATAATAGAGTAGGCAAAATATCTAACGGCATTACGCGCTCGTAGCTACCAATTGGTACCATGGCACGTTTTGAACCACCTGTTGACGTTGTCATTTTAAATAAACGACTTGGTGCAAGGTGAGAAAGGAATGTACGCGTTACAGAGAATTTATCACTACCTGGTGCAATCCAGCCAAACAATTCTTTTTCGCGACCTTCAAGTAAAACAGATACTTGAACGTGGTAACGACCTAAGAATGCATGAACACCGTTTGAAATAGAACCCGATAGAACAGAACCAGAAATAACGCGGTTATCTCCGTCTTCTAACTCACCAGCCACTAAATCATCCAATGAAGCACCTAATTGTGTTTTCACTAAACGTGGGTTTTTAACGCGAGGACCTGCAAGCGAAATAACACGATTTGTGTAAATTTCACCAGTAAGGAATAAGTGACCATACGCAATAACGTCTTGGTAACCAATATGCCAAACTTGTTTGCTAACAGAAACTGCATCAAGATGATGGATATGAGTGCCAACGAGGCCAGCCGGATGCACACCACCAAACTCATGTACTTCTACTTGAGCTATAGATGAGCTAGGAACTTGGCTGCCTGCTTTTTTACACACAAATACTTTGCCATCAGTCAAACGCGAAACAACTGCAAGACCCGCTTCAAATGCTTGCGCATTTTCTGCAATAATTACTGCAGGATCTGCAGCTAATGGGTTTGTGTCGATTGCGGTCACAAAAATAGAACTAGGATTTGCATCCACAGCCGCTACTTTGCTGAATGGGCGAACACGAAGTGCTGTCCATTGACCAGACTGGATAAGTACTTCTTTGGCTTTTTCGCGCTCTAAGCTCGGAAGCTCGTCTGCTTTGAAAGAGTCAAAGGTGATTTGCTCACTGCCTGCTACTTCAATAACAACAGATTGCAGCACACGTTTAGCACCACGATTTATTTCTTTTACTGTACCAGAAGCTGGAGCAGTAAATAGGACGCCTGGGTTCTTTTTATCTTCAAAAAGTACCTGGCCTTTTTTGACTTGGTCATCCACACGAACATGCATGGTTGGACGCATACCGATAAACTCTTCGCCAAGCACAGCTACACGTTTGACAGCAGAACCGTCATGTATAACTTGCTGTGGCGCGCCCTCTAAGGGTAAATCCAGACCTTTTTTTATGTTGATCATACGCACTTGCATTACATTAAAGGAAAGAAACTGAAAAATCGTATCAACCACGTCGCCATTTGAGTTATTCCAAGTTATATCAAGGTACAAAAGAGCAGCTTGCTAGAGATATCAAACAAGCAACGTAGTAAAACTCATCACATATTGTCGAGATTTTAACATCATTTTAGATGACTATGCGAGTGTATTTATGAAAATTATACGACAGAAACACTTATTTAGTTTTGTTAAGTGAATTAAATAAAAATCAAGCTAGACCAAAGTGGTAGCCTAAGCAATTATCATTCCTGATTTCATCGTAAATTCAACAAATCGCATAATACAAAAAAAGCCGCGATAGCGGCTTTTTATAACTAGGGCCTGTTGACCTTTCAGGATTAAAATTTGTTCAATCTAGGGGCTATTTAATCGCGGCGTGAGGTTTGTAACCTAGTGGGCTAAGTAAAAACCGAGCAACAAAGAGTAAATAGCCCCTAGGCAGAACCCTTTGGGCAACGCATGTTTGGCATTTATTCCACGTTATCGCCCATGTATGGGGAATAACCACACTACATAGGCTCTGCCTTGCCTAAATACCAAACAGACTGCTGCAAATTTAACCTCGAAAGATAAACAGGCCCTAAGTTCTGTTAGTCAATCATATTGGCAATTGGCTTAACTGAATCTACATCTTGATCGTAGTCAACACTATCTATACCAAAACCAAATAAGCGTAAAAACTCATTATGGTAACCAACATAATCTGTTAGCTCATCAATGTTGCTCGTATCTACTTTATCCCAAACAGCTTGCACGCGAGCTTGTACATCGTCTTCTAGCTCTTTGTAGTTTTGGAATAAATGTCCACCGTCGTCAAAGCGAGGTGATTCACCATACAAGTTTTCACTAAATAAAGCGTGAATTTGCTCAATAGTGCCTTCGTATGTGCCATCTGCTTTCATAACTTTAAATAAAGCAGAGATATATAACGGCATAATAGGAATAGCAGAACTTGCTTGCGTTACCACAGCATTAAGTGATGAAACATATGCCTCACCATTTAAATCTTTTGTTGATTCTTTAATAGCAGCAGTTGCACGGTCTAAATCTTCTTTAGCCTTACCAATAGTAGCGTGTCCGTATATTGGCCATGTTAGCTCTTTACCAATATAAGTGTACGCAGTCGTTTTAAAGTTATCGGCTAATACATCCGCTTCTTTTAATGCGTCAATCCACATTTCCCAATCTTCACCGCCCATTACTTTAATGGTGTTGTCGATATCGTCTTGGTTTGCAGCTTCAACAGTAATTTCATCAATTTCACGCTTTGATGTATTTAAGTTTTTAGTAGTAACGGCATTTCCAATTGGCTTAAGCGTAGATGAGTATACTTCGCCCGTATTTGGGTCTGTACGACGAGGAGACGCTAAGCTGTAAATAATACAATCTACTTTGCCCAAATCTGCTTTAATAGTGTCGATTGCTTTTTGTTTAATTTCGTTAGAAAACGCATCGCCATTAATATTTTTAGACCAAAGGCCTGCTTCGTCTGCTGCATCTTGAAAAGCAGCGGTATTGTACCAACCAGCAGAACCTGTTTTGCGATCTGTACCTTCTTTTTCAAAGAAAATACCTAATGTTTTAGCACCACCACCAAACGCAGCTGTAATGCGCGAAGCCAAGCCGTAGCCTGTTGATGCGCCAATAACTAATACATTTTTTGGTGCATTTTTTAATGCGCCTTGTTGTTTTACATAGTTAATTTGTTCTTGAACATGCTCTGCACAACCAGCTGGATGTGCGTTTGTGCAGATAAATCCACGAATTTTAGGCTTAATGACCATTGATCATCCTATATCTTTTACAATAAAAATTAGCGCTAGTTTAAAGGCTAATACTAAAAACACTGATCTGATCAGTTAACCACAAGTGTAACTATCAAATCACTATTAATTATTTAAGCTAATTTAGAGCCGCCCATACAATTAGGTGAATCAGGTGCCTCGCCGCCCTGCTCTGTATACTCATCGGGTGTATATGTATGAATTGCGAGTGCATGAATATGATTTGCTAATTCATCTTTTAGAATTTCATTAATTTCACGATGGCGCTGCAATAAACGTTTACCTGTAAAACCTTCGCTAACCACTATTACTTTAAAGTGTGATTCAGTGCCCGCACTGTGCATATGGCTTTCGTTAATTACGTTTAAATGTTTACACGCAATAGCGTTGCTTATTTTTTCTTGGATCTGTTGCTGCATTGACATAAAAGACCGTTTTAATTAGCTAATTTATATACTTACTATAACAATTTAACGCAGCGCTTGGCTAACTAAATTGCTTTTGTTTAATGTGCTTAATAAATCGGTAAGTTAAACTTATTCGAGGATGTGCAAGCGTTGTTTGCTTAGGTATTGCATGTTGATAATCTCGCTGGCTATGTCCATTCATTATTAAACAGCTGCCACTTTGTAATTTTAAGTCGGTTACTTTATTGCTCGCCTTGTGCTTTAACTTTAGAACCCGATCAGCTCCTAGCGAGACACACACAATTGTTGGTTTATCACCAAGCTCTATTTCATCATCACTGTGCCAGCCCATCGTATCATTACCATCTCGGTAATAATTAACGAGTAATGAGTTTAGAGGCTGATTTAAGTGCGCCTCTAAACGCCTTCTCATATTAAGTAACAATTCATCCCATGGCTCTACTATTTGCTTACTACTTGAATAGCCGTATTCAATATTTAAATCGCTCATGAAGCATTGTAGCCGTGGAATAGGCCCCGTTTTACCATAAACAGTTACATCGGGTTGCTGCCAACGTAGGTTTTTTTGCAAATAATAAAATAGATCGAGGCTTTTTTGTGCACTAAGTGCCCTACTTTGATAAGAAAAGCCATTTGGTAACTGTTGGGGGTTGGCGTTTTGCCGTTGCATGTTAGAATTTACCTACATTAGATTACTGATCAACGAACCATTATGACGACGCAAGCCCAGCTAGGCGATAAAACCTTTACTCTTGAACGCTTTCCTTTGGATCAAAAAAACCGCAGCTTACAAGCGTGGGATTCGGCAGATGAGTACCTTATCAATTATGTTAACGAACATCACCCTGATTGTCGCTCATTGCTTATTTTAAACGATAGCTTTGGTGCACTTGCTTGTTATTTTAATAAGTTAACGGTTTGTTCAGTTAACGATTCTTATATTAGCCACCAAGCTGCGGCTTATAACTTACAAGAAAACAAACTGCCTACAGCAGATTTTACACAATTAGATAGTTTGTCTGCATTACCGCAGGATGTTGATTTAGTACTTATTAAAATCCCTCGTAATGTAGGTTTTTTACAGTTTCAGTTAAGTGAACTCAGTGAAGTCCTTGCACCTGGTACGCCAGTAATTGCCGCAGGTAAAACAAAAGAAATTCATAACTCAACAATAAAATCATTTGAGCAATTTATTGGTGAAACAAAAACTAGCCTAGCAGTTAAAAAATCCCGTCTTATATTAAGTACAGCTAAAGGCGGATATAAAGCAGCAGATTTCCCTGTAACGTGGGAGCTTGAAGGTACTGAGTTTAATATAACAAACCATGCAAATGTGTTTTCGCGTGATTCGTTAGATATTGGTGCACGCTTCTTTTTTAACTACTTACCAGAAACACCAAAAGCTAAAAGCATTATTGATTTAGGCTGTGGTAACGGAGTTGTTGGATTAATGACGCTTGCTCGTTGCCCTAATGCATCAGTTACTTTTGTTGATGAGTCTTACATGGCAGTAGAGTCGGCTCGGTTAAATGTAGAAATTAACCTAGGCGATAAGTTTGATAACTGCGAGTTCATCGAAAACGACTGTTTAACAGGCTTTGAAAGAGACAGTGTAGATATGGTGCTTTGTAACCCTCCATTTCACCAAGCTCAGGCCGTTACCGACCATATTGCTTGGCAAATGTTTAAACAAGCAAAAGATACTTTAAAAGAAGGCGGCGAGCTGCGTATTATTGGTAATCGTCATTTAGATTATCATGATAAATTAAACCGTATGTTTGGCAACTGTAAGTTGCTAGGTTCAAACAAAAAGTTTGTCGTTTTAAGTGCAACAAAAAATAGTGGAATGCTATAAATGAAATTAACAAACATTATAATTGGGTGTTGTGTATTACTGATACTTGGTGGCTGCGCGAATCAGCCTAGCCAAGTAATACTTAACCCTGTTTATAAAAATGGTCAAATTAGCACTATAAATAGTAGCTTAAGTACTAGTGTAATTGATTTACGTGGCGATACATCAACACTTAAACTTATTGAGTCAGACAAAACTAAAACCTTTGCAAGCCAAGGCATTACCAGCTCTATTAAAAGTGTGTTAGACAGCGCCCTTAGCCGCAATGGAGCCAGTATTTCTAACTTAGCAACTGTTCGCTTTGAAGTAGATATTCATGCATTGCAAGCTGTTGTAACCGAAAAGCTAGTGAGCCATACCAGCGAAGCCCACATAGAACTTGGCGTGCGTGTTATTCGCGCCTCAAGTAACTTTAGTAAAGTGTATAGAGGTAGTGCTAATTTAGAAGGCCCATTTAGTCATGAGCAAGCAAAAATAGAAGGTCAGCTCAATAAGTTGACTGAGCAAGTTATTACCCGCATTGTATCTGACCCTGAATTAATAGAATTTTTAGAAGGTTAACTATGAAACGACTTTTTTTAATCTGCTTAGGCCTATTCTTTAGTGTAAGTAGCTTAGCAGCCCAAGAAGGCCGCTTTGTGCAAAAGGACAACATTTTTCCACGCGTAGAAATTGTAACGTCAATGGGTAGCATCGTGGTTGAGCTGGATCGCTCTAAAGCGCCCATCACAGTCAATAATTTTTTAACTTACGTGTCAGACAAAAGTTATCAAGGCAGCGTTTTTCACCGTATTGAGCGCGATGTAGAAAATGATCGCGACTTTGTTATTCAAGGTGGCGGTTACGATAAAGACTATGATGGCCTACATGAAAATGACCCTATTTTTAATGAAAGCGGTAACGGTTTAAAAAACGATATGTATAGCATTGCTATGGCATATCAAGATAGACAACCGCACTCAGGAACTCGCCAATTCTTTTTTAATATGGATAATAACGATCACTTAAATCCAGGGAAAGATTGGGGCTTTGCAGTATTTGGTAGCGTAATGGATGGTTACGACACGCTTGATAAAATTATGACTGTTGAAACCGGTTTTAATGAAAAAATTGGCTACGATTTCGTACCTAAAAAACCTGTTGTCATCTTAAACATTAAAGTGCTTGAACAAGTCCCACTATAATTTTTTAAGAGCAGCTTAGCTGCTCTGCATCAAAGCCAATGAAGGCCCTATGAGCAAATCTCTCTCTATTAGCGAATATTTTTCTTACTTTAAAGACAAACGCTTAATCCACATTTTCATATTTGGCATGAGTAGCGGTTTTCCGTGGGTTTTAATTGGCTCTGTTATGTCTGCTTGGCTAAAAGATGAAGGGCTAAGTCGCAGTATGATAGGCCTATTTGGCATTGTATTTGGCGCTTACAGCATAAACTTTTTGTGGTCACCACTCATTGACCGTACAAAACTTCCTATTTTATATAAATGGCTAGGCCAACGTCGCAGTTGGATACTATTTTGCCAAAGTTTTATTTTTATTGGCACCTTGCTATTAGCAGGGCTTGATTTAAAAGCTAATTTGGCAATTGTTGCTGCGATTTGTTTATTAATCGCCATTGCTTCGGCTACTCAAGACATTGCTATTGATGCCTTTAGAATAGACACCCTAAGCGAAAGCGAATCACACAAAGCAACCGCTGCAGCCGCAATGGCAACTTCGGGTTGGTGGACAGGTTATGCACTTTTAGGCGCCATTCCATTTTACATGGCCGATATCCCCTCACTCGACTGGCCACAAATTTATTACTTTTTAGCTGCCGTAATGCTGCTGTTAATGAGTGGAGCACTGTTTGCAAAAGAGCCCGAAACTAACCGCGAAGCAGTACATGCTGAACTTGAGCGTGTGTACCTTGAAAAACTGTCCTCTACAAAACAAACTCCTTTAACAAAAACTGTTGCGTGGCTTGCGGTAACCGTTATTGATCCCTTTAGAGCTTTTTTTACTAAAAATGGCGTTAAAACAGCACTAGCATTACTTGCGTTTATTTTCTTATTTAAAATAGGCGAATCGTTTTTAGGGCGCATGTCGATTGTGTTTTATAAAGAAATTGGTTTTAGTAATAGCGATATAGCTACATTTTCGAAGGTAGGTACAGCGGTACTTACAATCATATTTACCTTTGTTGGCAGTTTATTTAATCAAAAATATGGCATTGTTAAGGGTTTATTTGTAAGTGGTATTGCAATGGCTGCTTCAAACTTAGCCTTCTCGTGGATTGCTTTAGTTGGCCCTGACCTAAGGCTGTATGCCTTTGCTATTGTTATTGATGGCTTTACGCAAGCGTGGTCGTTGGTCGCTATGGTGGCCTTTATATCGATGTTATGCGATAGAGCATTTAGTGCAACGCACTATGCATTACTGGCGTCATTAGGGAATTTAGGACGAACATTGCTTTCAAGCTACAGTGGTGTAGTAATTGATGATTGGTTAATGGGAAATTGGTCGCTGTTCTTTATTTTAACAGCCTTAATGGTTTTACCTTCGTTGATATTTTTATATCTGATTAGGCATAAGTTGTATGAGCTTGAGAAGAATTACCACAAAAATATTTAATGCATCCCTGCATTAACATATTGCTTAGCACTATCAAGTGCCCCTTAAAGTGTACTAAGCAATTATTGAGTTAATCTACTTTTAGCAAGCTAAGTGCTTCATGTGGATCAACTTCTAGAGCTGTACAATAGCGAACAAACTCAATTACATCTAAGCGGCGTTCTTGATTTTCAATCTTGCCGATAAACGAATGAGGCGTTCCAAGCACTTGTGCTAGGCTTCGCATTGTATGACCCTTTTCATGGCGCTTAGTTTTAAGCCACTTTGTTAGCTTTGCATTTTCTTCAGAAGAAACTGTTTTGCCCATCATTTTACATCTCCTACTAGATGATTTGACGTACCCATTAAAGCAGTAGTTTCCATCAATAGCCGTAGGCAGGTAAGCAGTCATACTTTCAATAGCAAGCTATTGCTTAATAAAGCATGTGTTGCTACTCACTCCACCAACACAGCTAAAAACTACGCTAATAATATGGTAAAGATTTGTTTTTATTGAGAATGAAATTTTGCCCGTCTCATTCTTGGATACATTATATACTATTAACACTTTGGTTAAATAATTAATTACATACTCGGTACAAAATCAACCTGAACGAACATTTATAAACACTGAATATTTGACCTAAGTTATCAGAAAATATTAAAAAAATAATATTACCTTCATAAAACAGCTTAAAAATATTTATAACATATTTGTTCCATTTTAATGTTACACGTTTATTATTAAGCAATAATTTGCACTAAAAAGGCCAAGTAATGTTCAGACTTCTTTTTTTATTACCTATCGTGTTGTGTTTAGGTTGGTACTTTTTTTTGCGCCACAACGGCGTACCAATTAAACAAGGTAAAAAAGGCTTTATGTATATTTTAGCGTTTTCAGCCTTTGTGCTCGGCTTTTTTGTATTGATAATGCAAATTACCGAATACGCACCAACTGATTTGTAGGCATTAAAAAAGCCGCAAAAGCGGCTTTATTCTATTTAGCGTTTGGCTGTTAAACGCTAAAGCTTGCACCACAACCACAAGTTGTTGTTGCATTTGGATTAGATACAAAAAAGCGTGCGCCTTCTAATCCTTCAGTGTAATCAACCTCACCATCAACCAAATATTGAATGCTCATTGGATCAATAACGAGTGTTACACCATTTTTTACAATTTCTAAATCGCCAGGATTCGCTTTTTCATCAAAAGTAAAACCATATTGAAAACCAGAACAACCACCGCCTGTTACATAAACACGCAGTTTTAAGTCTGGGTTTTCTTCTTCGTCGATTAACTGTTTAACACGAACAGCAGCTGCATCGCTGAACTTAATTGGTAATTCTTCAGACATTTTAAAACCCTCAATATCGCAATGGCGTGATTATCTAATACCCGAGTGTTTTAATCAAGTATAGTAAAACAACTCTTTCCTCTAAGTTATATCTATAAATTAGTAGAAAAGTGGCCAAACATTAACTAGCTAAAATAATACTTAAGCAAACTAAAAGCGACCTTTATACGCTAGAAACTCATTAAATATTTTAGTTATAAGCAATAGGTCTTAATCTTCACTGCAAATTGTTAATATAAGTTACGAAAATTTCAAAATCACAAGGACTTAGCTAAACTCTTTTGCTAAAATGCTGCTGAAAAATACAGCGAGGAATTATGCATGTGGCTTGAGCAACTCAGGCGTCGGCTGGCAAAACCTAAAACATCTGTACAATTATGCTTATTAGGCGTAGTTGCCGGATTAATTGCTGCATTTTTTATTATTTTATTTCGCTTAACCATTCTGTTTTTCCAAAGCTTATTTTTAGAAACACCTGACGACTTTACTACCCTACCAACACTTGAACGTGTACTAATGCCTTTAGTTGCTGCATTACTAATAGCCACGTTTGCTGCCTTTACTGGGTTTAAACATTACCGCTTGGGTATCCCCTTTGTTATACACAGAATTAAACGTCACTACGGGCAAATGCCTTTATACAATACGGTTAATCAATTTGTTGGTGGCGCACTTGCTCTCATTAGCGGTTTTTCAGTTGGCCGAGAAGGGCCTTCCGTGCATATGGGCGCAACTGGGGCGAGTATTTTGGCAGATAAGCTGCATTTACCGCATAATGCCATGCGCACTCTAAGTGGTTGTGGAGTAGCGGCAGGTATAGCCGCGTCGTTTAATACTCCACTTGCAGCCGTTATTTTTGTAATGGAAGTGGTACTTCGTGAATATAAAGTACATATATTTGTACCTATCATGCTTGCCGCTGTTACTGGTGCACTGGCAACACAGTTTGTTTTTGGTGAAGGTTCAGAGCTTGCACTCATTACCATAGCGCCATTGAGTGGTTGGCATTACCCTTATTTAATATTATGCGGCATGGCGCTGGGTGCTATTGCATTTAGCTTTAATCAAAACTTAATGCTAATTATTAAAACATTTAAACCTTTAAGTATGTTCCCTCGTTTATTAATTGCAGGATGCATTGCCAGCTTAATAGCTTACGCAGTACCTCATGCTATGGGCTCTGGTATGAGCGCAATAACTATCGCGGTTGAATCTCCTGATGACGTAAAGCTACTCACAACTATTTTAATCGCTAAACTACTTGCTACATTGTTTGCTATCGGTTTGGGTATACCAGGTGGTTTAATTGGTCCGGTAATTGGACTTGGCGTATTAATTGGTACTCTAATGGCTTTTTTTGCTCAGTTTATTAGTCCTGGCACTGATATAGCGGGTACTTATGGCGTGTTAGGTATGGCCGGATTAATGGCCGCCACGTTGCATGCGCCACTAGCTGCTTTAACAACGGTCATGGAGCTTACATCGTCACCTGAGATAATTGTTCCAGCTATGCTTGTGATCACCACGGCCTATGTAACAGCATTACAGTTTTTTGGAAATCGCTCCATATTTTTGCAGCAACTAGATTTTCAGGGATTACCGTACCATGTATCTCCCGCTACCGAAGCATTACAAAAAGTGGGGATAATGGATGATATGGATGAAGACTTTAAATTGCTTTATTCTGACGACAAAGTGCAAATAAAAAGCACATTAGATGCCATGGATAGCCAAACTCCGTTAATTGTTTTTGACGAAGAAAATGGCTATCGTCTCGCTGAATACGATTTAACGCTAATGTCTAATGAAACAATAAATATAAATTATATTAGCTTGCAGGGCATCAGTAGTCAGGCCACCCTAGCCGATGCTTTCGATATCCTAAAAGATAAAAGAAGTGGCGCGCTTTACGTTTATAACCTTTTAGATAATCAACAAATTATGGGGCTATTACGCTGGGATCAAATTCATCATATTTTAACCATTCGTAACAGCTTACTTTAAACAATAAGGACTATTATGAGCGCATTATTGATTTATAAAACACTCCACATATTTTTTATGATTGCGTGGTTTGCCGGTATTTTTTACTTGCCTCGATTATTTGTATATCACGCTATGAGCGAGGAAAGATCATGCAACTCTATGTTAAAAGTTATGGAGCGCAGACTACTTTTTTTCGTTACCCCATTTGCTGTATTAACCGCTGTATTTGGTGTATTGACCATTGTTGAATATGGTCGTGATTGGTTTAGATACAGTATGTGGTTGCACTATAAGCTAGTGCTTGTGATCATATTATATATATACCACGGCTACTGTTTTAAGTTATTAAATGACTTTAAACATGACCGCAACACTAAGACAGACCGCTTTTACCGTATTTTTAATGAGCTCCCAGTTATTGCGTTGCTCATCATAGTGGCGCTTGCGGTAATAAAACCTAATTTATAAGCTTTGCGGCGCATGTTAAACTTCGCTGCAATTTACAATACTTGCTTTAACACGCGCGATTGCGTGCTCCATTTATGGATTATCGCGCCCATTTGATTGATTAGGAATAACCCCATGTTAAGTTTCCAAGGTGAGCATATACTGTCTGTAAATCAGCTAGACAGAGACTGCATTGAACGTATTTTTGCAGTAGCAAAAAAAATGGAGCCTTATGCTAAAAAGCAAAAGCAAACTACGGTGCTAGAAGGCGCTATTTTAGCTAATTTGTTTTTTGAACCAAGCACTCGTACACGAGTTAGCTTTGGCACCGCCTTTAACTTACTTGGCGGTGGCGTACGTGAAACTACAGGTATGCAAAGTTCAGCCCTTGCTAAGGGTGAGTCTCTTTACGATACCGCCCGCGTTATTTCAGCTTATGCTGACGCTGTTGCTATGCGCCATCCTGATGCAGGCTCAGTAAGTGAATTTGCTGATGGCTGTACTGTGCCGGTTATTAATGGCGGCGACGGCCCAAATGAGCACCCTACTCAAGCATTGCTTGACTTATTAACCATTGAGCGCGAATTACATCGTTTTGGTCAAAATATTGATGGTATGCATATAGCGCTTGTGGGCGATTTAAAGTATGGCCGCACAGTGCATTCCTTATCTAAACTATTGTGCCATTATAAAAATGTAAAGTTTTCGATGGTCGCGCCTGACGGCTTACAAATGCCAACAAGCATTTTAGATGCAGTAGAAAATGCTGGCCATAAAATTGAGCTAGTAAATAAGATGGAAGGCAATTTAGCAGCCGATATTGTTTACCAAACACGTATTCAAGAAGAGCGTTTTCCTTCGCAAGAAGAAGCAAATAAATACCGTGGCGGCTTTAGGATTAGCCAATCTATCTACAGCGCTCACTGTAAGCCTAACTCTGTATTAATGCATCCTCTTCCACGTGACAGTCGCTTAGAAGCCAACGAGCTTGATAACGACTTAAACAGTAACGACAATTTAGCAATATTTCGCCAGGTACAAAACGGCGTATTAATTCGTATGGCACTGTTTGCTTTAACACTCGGCGTAGAAAACAAAGTCGATAAGTATGAAGTAGACGTACCTTGGTTTAGCCGCAAACGCGACAGCTAACCCCCTTTTAAGTGACAATTTATAGGATTTTTCATGACAATTAGCCAAGACTTATTTGAACGCGCCCAAGCTTCTATTCCTGGTGGCGTAAACTCACCAGTTCGTGCTTTTAATGGTGTAGGCGGTACGCCACTATTCATTACAAAAGCAGAAGGCGCGTTTACATTTGATGCCGACGGTAATCGTTACATTGATTATGTTGGCTCTTGGGGGCCTATGATCATGGGCCATAACCACCCTGCAATTAAACAAGCCGTACACGAAGCTGTAGAAAATGGCCTTAGCTATGGCGCACCAACTGAAGCCGAAATATTAATGGCTGAAAAAGTAAAAGAGCTAGTTCCATCAATCGAAAAAGTACGCATGGTTAGCTCAGGCACTGAAGCAACAATGAGTGCAATTCGTTTAGCACGTGGCTTTACCGGTCGCGATAAAATATTAAAATTTGAAGGTTGTTACCACGGTCACGCTGACTCGTTATTAGTTAAGGCAGGCTCTGGTGCGCTAACAATGGGTGTGCCTAATTCTCCAGGTATTCCTGAAGACTTTGCCAAGCATACACTTACAGTTTCGTTTAATAACCTAGATGAAGTAAAAGCTATTTTTGCAAAATACGCAGACGAAATTGCCTGTATTATTGTAGAGCCAGTAGCCGGTAACATGAACTGTATTCCACCAGTGCCTGGCTTTTTAGAAGGTTTGCGTGATGTGTGTGACGAATATAAATCAGTACTTATTTTTGATGAAGTAATGACAGGCTTTCGTGTTGCACTTGGCGGTGCACAAGCTTATTACAACATTAAACCAGATCTTACATGTTTAGGTAAAGTAATTGGCGGCGGCATGCCTGTTGGCGCATTTGGTGGCAAAACAGAAATAATGGATTACATTGCGCCTGTAGGACCTGTTTACCAAGCGGGTACTCTTTCTGGTAACCCTATTGCGATGGCTGCAGGTTTAAAATCACTTGAGCTATTATGTGAGCCAGGTCTACACGATAAGTTAGAAGCTATTTCAAAAGCAATTTGTGAAGGCTTTGAAGCTGGTGCTAAAAAAGCCGGTATTGCGCTAACAACTAACTATGCTGGCGGCATGTATGGATTCTTTTTTACTGATGCTGAAAAAGTAACGACCTACAAACAAGCTACTGAGTGTGACCTAGAGCGCTTCAAACGTTTTTTCCACCTTATGCTTGAAGAAGGTGTCTACCTTGCTCCATCAGCATTTGAAGCTGGTTTTGTATGTGCTGCGCATACTGAGCAAGAAGTAAAAGACACAATAGCGGCGGCAGAACGCTCGTTTGCTAAACTTTAAGTTAAAATTACTTTTTATATTTTATAAGCGCTTGTTTTTAAAGTGTGTAATTAAGACTAAAGATTGAAAAAAGCCCGAAAGGGCTTTTTTTATTTGTAAAGTATTATAAATGAATGATAATTAAGCATAACAAGGTCTATTCACCTTTACCCTAATTACAAAAATACAAGAGAGCCTTATGTCAGGATTACGTCAATTTTCTTTTCCCGCTATCCAGCTAATGGCAAATTTAAAATACAAAACTAAAATCAGCTTAATGTTTGGAATTTTACTCGTTCCTCTTGCTCTTAGTTTGTTTTTTTTAGTCTCATTATTAAGTGACAGTATTACTGTTTCAAAAATGCAGCAGCAAGGCCTAAAAGGCTACAGACCTATACTTTCAAACTTGATGCAAGGTGATATAAATCAAAATATAAAAATAGCCCGTTCACTCGGCTTTGATATAAAAAACACTCAAGCAAATGAAGTACTTGAACTTGTTTCTATTCAATCAAATCTAGCCTTAGACAATCAATTAGCAAGCGCTTATGTAAACCGCTCTTTAGTCACGCCAGTTCCTGCACTTATAATGCAAATAAACTCAACAGCGCAAAGCGCTAATACTGTTTTAGCTAGTAATCGTTTTACGCCCGATACGTTTATAGCACTTTCAAATTTTAGTAAGTCACTTCCTTTATACGAAAAACAACTCGATAAAATACTCAATGTAGCCACCAATGCAGATAAATCAGTAAACAAAGCGCTCATGCCTCCTTTAACTAACTTACACAGTGCTGTGGGTGCATTCAAAAAAGCGATAGATGAAAAACTACTTGAGCCAGATGACATTTTATTAACTCAAGCAGAGTTCACTAAGCTAACAAACAACGTTCACAGCAGTATTAATCAACTTGTTAGTAAGAGCATTCCAACACTTGAGAGCCTTATTGAAGCAAAACTACAGACTCAACAGTGGACACGAAATCTTGTTTTAGCTGCTTCATTGATTAGTTTATTATTTGCATTTTATTTAATGATAGGCTTTTATTTTGCGGTTGTTGATACCATTAATCGCTTTGCTGATGCCGCGAATAGAGCCGCGAATGGCGACTTAAATGCAACTATCGATTCAAGCACTAATGATGAAATGGGAATTATTGCATCGCGTTACAACGCATTACTTAACGCATTTTCACACTTATTATTTGATGTTAAAACCAGTACAGAAGAGCTATGCGATGCAACTAAATCGCTGTCACATGCGAGTAGCCAAACAAGCAATGATGTTTCAAAACAGCAAATTCGAGTAAACGCTATTTATAATGCACTAAGCGATATGGCTCAAAATGCACTTGCAGTTGAAGAGTCAGCGCATCAAGCTACGCTTACCGCGCAAGATGCTTCTGCTCATGTGAAACAAGGCTCAGATAATACAATGGAGCTTGCTAAATATATGCAAGACCTACAAATTGAATTTGCAGAGAGCCAACAAGCGCTCGATAAACTAGCACAAGATAGCCAAGAAATTAGCAAAGTAAGTAAAGGGATCAGTGAGATAGCAGATCAAACAAACTTGCTTGCACTTAATGCCGCTATTGAAGCCGCACGAGCCGGCGAGCATGGTCGTGGATTTGCCGTTGTAGCCGATGAGGTAAGAACACTTGCTCAGCGTACACAAACGCAAACCCAAGAAATTCACCAAATTATTAGTTCCTTACAACAGGCATCTGACGACACTCAGCAAAAAATGCGCTCAAGTGTTGAAAAAATGGAGCAATCAGTAAAAGCAGCCAATCAAACTAATGATGTATTGCAAAGTGCAGAACAAAGCATGGGTGATATTAAACATCAGGGTGAAGTTATTGCAGAGCGTGTTAAACAGCAATCTAATGCCACAACACAAGCATTGAATGATTCACAAGAGGTAAGTAATTTAGCAGATCAGACGCTAACATCAGCTCAATCAACGCTGCAAGATGCACAGCAGCTAAGTCGCTTATCTAATGATTTAACCAAATCAATGCAGTTTTTTAAATCTTAAGCGTTAACTACAACTCACAACAAAGCCGCTAAATAAGCGGCTTTGTTGTTTAAAGTAATCTTAAATTAACGTATACACTGTGGTCTTGGCTCAAACTCACTCGCTCTAAGTGGTAGCTGAATCACCTTGCCACATCCTGGTGGTGCCTGCTTACCCGTTTGCTCATTTACAAATGCCCAGCGTATTGATGGTGGACGAGTATCAGCTATTGCTTGTGGGTTGAGTGGCTTTAAGTAACGAATATACGCTTCTAATGCGCCTACACTGCCTGTTAAGCCCGTGCTTTTGTTGTCATCTCGGCCAAGCCACGCAACAGTCACTGTATTTTGATCAAAACCTGCAAACCAACTATCACGTAAATCGTTGCTGGTCCCTGTTTTACCAGCGAGCTGGATTGACGGAAAGTGTAAATTTAAGCGTTTAGCAGTGCCGTCTTTCGTTACGCGCTTCATTGCATATTTAGTCATATACATTGCTGACTTGTCAAAACGAGGCTCTGCATTTACTTTATGCTTATAAAGTACTTTACCAACAGAGTCAGTTAATGCCGAAATTGCAGTGAGCTTTTTATATTCGCCATCTGCAGCAATTGTTGTATAAAGCTGAGCCACTTCAAAACTCGACATTTCAACAGCCCCTAAAAGCAGCGATGGGTATTCGTCTATCGCCCCTGTTGCGCCTAAACCTTTCAATGTATTTACTACTTTATCAACACCTACATCGAGGCCTAAATTAACCGCTGGGATATTTATACTGTTACTAAATGCTTTATAAAGCGCAATTGCACCACGGTATTGGTGGTCAAAATTTTCTGGTTGCCACACTTTACCTTGCTCATTTGTGACCTGTACTGGCGAGTCATCAAGCAAAGTAGCTAAATTATAATGTGGCAATTGCAGTGCGGTTAAATACACGGCAGGTTTTACAAGCGAGCCTATATTACGTTTCGTGTCTAAAACACGGTTAAACCCTGAATATCGAACATCGCGACCAGCAATAAGTGCAGAAACACCGCCTTTTTCTACATTAACAGAGATCATGGCTGCTTCTAGTTTTTCAGTTCTAGGGCGATTTTCCAAGTACGGTAAACTCTTTTCAATCGACTCTTCCATTGCTGTTTGCTTTTGCAAGTCAAAATAAGTAAATACTCTTACGCCTGCATCAAGTGTTTGCTGATCAGGTAATAATTCATTTAACTCTCTGTTTACTAGCTCTAAATAGCCTGGGTATGATTTTTGTAAACTGGCTTTCATTGGCGCAATATCAATTGGGCGATTAAGCGATGCACGGTACTCTTTTGTGCTAAGTAACTTATTTTCGACCATTAGACGCAGCACTAAGTCCCTGCGCTCCATTGTGCGCTCTTTATAACGACGTGGGTTGTAATAAGATGGGCCTTTAACCATTGCCACCAGCAGAGCAATTTGATCGTACTCAAGCTCGTCTACAGGCTTTGAAAAGTAAAAGTCAGAAGCAAGCCCCATACCATGGATACCTTGGTTGTATGACTGCCCTAGGTATACCTCATTTAAGTAAGCTTCTAATATCTGATCTTTTGAATAGCGATAATCTAAAATAAGGGCAATAAAGGCCTCATTTATTTTTCGTACTAAAGAACGCTCACGCGTGAGGTATATATTTTTAGCTAATTGCTGAGTAAGCGTACTGCCACCTTGAACGGTGCGTCCCGCTTTAATATTTGAATAAAGCGCACGTAAAATAGAAAACACTGATACACCATGGTGATCATAAAAATCACGGTCTTCAACTACCAGTAGCGTATCTTTAAGCATGGCTGGGAACTTATCTAGCGGTACAAATTCTCTATCTTGTTTAGAGTCGTTGCCAATTCGCGCTATTTGCACAGGTTCTAGGCGAGCAGAGTTTAAACGCCTGCCGAACTTATCCTTAATGGTTGCAACTTTTTGCCCTGCAAAACGAAGCTCGATAATATGTGATTCTTCAAGACCATCATAAAATTCAAAATCACGGCGATAGATCTTGATGCTATCTGCTGTTTTAACAAACTGCCCTGTTCTGCTTAATCTATTAACAGATGAATAATGTAAACGCTCTAACTCAAACACAACTTCTTGGCTAGATAAAAATTGCCCCGGATAAAACTCCATAGAACGAGCATACACTTGTGCTGGAAGTTGCCATTTATTACCTTCAAATATACGTGTTGTTTTTGAATCTAGATAAATGAAATACATTGCCATTGCAATAAAAACAGCCAAGCTGAATTTCCAGAACACTGACCATGTTTTTCTCATAAAAGAGCGTTTTACAGTGGGCTTCACTGTTTTTTTACTGCCCTTTGATGTGCTTTTTTTTGTCGTGCTTGACGATTTACTAGCACGTTTAGCTGCGGGTTTGCTGGTAGGTGTTTTTTTATTGTCGGCCATTTAAGTGTAATTTATTCCAAGGGTTATTCACGAGTGTGAGCTTAGCATATTGGGCATACCCTAACATCCGAAAAGTTAACCCTCCCTGAAACAAAAAAAGCCCTACCGAAGTAGGGCTTTGTGTAAACACACTATTATTTAAATAAACTATTAGCTATTTCGAACAGAAACAAACTCTGGGTAGGCTTCAATACCACAATCGTGTTGATCCATACCGTTTAGCTCTTCCTCTTCAGTTACTCGTATACCCATTGTTTTGTTAAGCACTGTCCAAACAATAAATGATGCTACAAATACAAAGGCAAGAATACAAAGTAGGCCAATTAACTGATTAACAAAGCTTGCATCACCATTGGTTAGCGGTACTAACATAATACCTAATGCACCACACACACCGTGTACAGAGATAGCACCTACTGGATCGTCAATCTTAACTTTATCAAGTGCTATAATGCTAAACACAACTAATGAGCCACCAAGTAAACCTAGTAAACATGCCATTAATGGAGAAGGTGAAAGTGGGTCAGCAGTAATTACAACTAAACCTGCTAATGCACCGTTTAATACCATGGTTAAATCTGATTTGCCCCAAAGTACCTTACATACAAACAGTGCAGCAATAGCACCCATTGCAGCAGCTGCATTAGTATTAAGTAATATTTGACCTACCGCTGTTGCGTTTTCTTTATCCGAAAGTAGTAATTGAGAACCCCCGTTAAAGCCAAACCAACCCATCCATAAAATAAATGTACCTAGTGTAGCAAGTGGTAAGTTTGAACCTGGAATCGGGTATATTTCACCGTTTTTACCATATTTGCCTTTACGAGCACCTAGGATTAATACACCTGCTAGTGCAGCAGCTGCACCTGCGCCATGTACAATTGCAGAACCTGCAAAATCTACAAAGCCCATTTCAGATAAGAAACCACCACCCCATGTCCAGTAACCTTCAATAGGGTAAATAAAACCAGTTAGTACTACAGCAAAGCCAAGGAAAGCCCATAGCTTCATGCGCTCAGCAACAGCACCCGATACAATCGACATAGCCGTTGCAACAAATACTACTTGGAAGAAAAAGTCAGATTCTAAAGAATGGTCAGCATCAGCAGCTTGTGTGCCAATTAAAGCGCCTATTGAAGGAATAAAACCACCTTCGGCATTGTCTACATACATAATGTTGTAGCCAACTAATAAAAACATCGTACATGCAATTGAATACAGCGCGACATTTTTAGTTAAAATTTCAGCTGTGTTTTTAGAGCGAACTAAGCCCGCTTCTAACATGGCAAAACCTGCTGCCATCCACATTACTAATATACCTGATATTAAAAAATAGAAGGTATCGAGTGAAAACTTTAGTTCTATTATTGTATTTTCCATGAGACCCCCCTTAAATTGCTTCTTCGTCAAGTTCGCCAGTACGGATACGAACAATTTGATCTAAGTCGTACACGAAAATTTTCCCGTCACCGATTTTACCTGTTGATGCAATTTTAGTGATTGCTTCAACAACGCGTTGACAATTTTCAGTACGAGTTGCAATTTCAAGTTTGATCTTAGGAATAAAATCTACTTGGTATTCTGCACCACGATATAACTCAGTATGACCTCGTTGACGTCCAAAACCTTTAACATCAACTACTGTCATCCCCTCAATTCCTAAATCAGCGAGTGCTTCACGCACGTCGTCTAATTTAAATGGTTTTATGATTGCACTAATCATTTTCATAGCGGCCCCCTCGGACTCTTTATTGTTATCCTGTTGGGTTAAACAATCCAACCTTTGTGCCACTATTTTTATATTTTTTAAAACAATAAGTTAGTGAAAAACAGAAACTAAATAACAAAAAAAACGCACCAATTAGGTGCGTTAATTTAACAAGTTATCTACATTGGTGCGTGCAATATATTAATTGCATGCTTAGCTTTATATAACAGAGCTATACCACGCAGTTTCTACCTTGGTTTTTAGCTTCGTATAATGCTTTGTCAGCAACACGCATTGCCTGCGTCAAGCTAGTGTCTTGAAAGTCTGCCAAGCCTATACTTGTAGTAATTTTAATTGATTTATCGCTGATAGAAAAATCGTAACTAGCCAGCTTTTTTCTAAATGCTTCAAGGTATTCACGACCACGTTCAAGCTCTATCTCAGGTAATATTATGGCAAACTCTTCTCCACCAACCCGTGCAACTGTAAACTTTGAAAACGTAGTACGGATTAATGAACCAACCTGCTTTAAAGCCTGATCGCCACCCTCATGGCCTAATGTATCGTTAATATTTTTGAAAAAATCGATATCTAACAATGCGAGAGTATTTTTCTGGTTTTTACTTTTAAGGAGCTTTTCTGCATATTGATAAAAATAGCGTCGATTATGAAGCCCTGTTAAATGATCCCTATGCGCGCTTTCTTTAATATCTGAAATTAACGATAGTTGCTCCATTGTTTGAAGTACTCGACAATGAAACTCCTCATTCATAAATGGCTTTGTTAAAAAGTCATTGGCGCCATATTTAATAAATCGCGCTGATAGGCCATGTTTCCCCGCGCCCGACAAGCCAATAATTGCTAAGTCGTCTCGGCCTCTAAAGTTACGTACCGCTTTTACAAGTTCAAAGCCATCCATAGAAGGCATAGCGTAGTCGGTCATAAGTAGCTTTATATCAGGATTAGCTTTTAATATTTCGAGTGCTTGTTGTCCATCGTGGGCATCTGTCACATCAAACAATTGCTTTTCAAGCATTTGCTTCATTAACGAGCGGCTCAGTAATGAATCATCTGCTACTAATGCTTTACAACCTTGGTTTCTTAGCAATTGCGCAACGAGTTTAACGGCGTAATGGTAAGAGTCGCGATTATCTTTAATAACATAATCAACTACACCTAATTCAAGCATTTGTTGGCGCTTGTACTCATCTATTTTTGAGGTTAAAACAACCGTAGGAATCTTTTTAGATAAAGTATATTTTGCGACTTCACCGTGAGGAGCATCTGGCAAGGTTAAATCAACTAACGCAAGCGTGTAGTCGTATTTTTCTACGTAAGTGGCACATTCAGCTAAAGACCAAGCAAAATCGATTGCCACATCAAGGTATTGTGCAGTTAAGTGGCGAAGTACCTGCTGCACTACTTTACTGTCTTCAACCACTAATACTCTTTGCATAAAGCTTCTCTTTACCTTTAATTAGTTTTACCACAAAACGACAAATACCACGCAATTACTGCAATAGCATTAGTCATAAACATCCGGTGTAGAGTGCACTTATGTGCTTGAAAGCGTAATCCGTTAGATTTTTTTGGTGATAGCCTGTATAAAAAATCAATACAAGTAGGCCGCAATATACCTGAATTTTGCAATTAACTAAATAAAGAAAGTAAATCCAAAATAACTATAAAAGCGATTAATACGCGTCTTTCAATATATTAATACCTTACTTAACCAGTATTATCGGCCACTAGTCTCAATACTTTTGTTATTTAACTCATTTTTATCTTTAATGATGTATCAACAATAATAAGGACACCTAATGAAGCTTAGTCGTATTATCAGTTTACCGATAACAGTTATTGCATTAATAATTAGTACAAGCACGCTTGCCGATAACCAACGTCGTATTGATGTAGACAGCAAAGTAGTTACCCAACATAAGGCTAAAATTAATGGCCAGCGTTTTAGTTATACCGTAGCTACAGGCACACAACCTGTATGGGATGATAAAGGCGACGCGGTTGCTACACTACAATACACCTACTACACACGTGACAAAGTTGACGACAGGACAGCTCGCCCATTACTTATTTCATTTAATGGCGGGCCGGGTTCGGCTTCTGTATGGATGCATCTTGCTTATACTGGCCCTCGCGTATTAAAAATTGATGACGAAGGCTATCCAATTCAACCTTATGGCGTAAAAGACAATCCATATTCTGTACTTGATATTGCCGATATTGTTTACGTAAACCCGGTAAATACTGGCTACTCACGCGTACTTGAAAACGAAAAAGGCGAACTGCCTTCTAAAGCAAAACAAAAAGAGCTATTTTTTGGTGTTAATGCCGATATTAAATACCTTGCTGAGTGGTTAAATACTTTTGTAAATAGAGCCCAGCGCTGGCGCTCGCCTAAATTTTTAATTGGTGAAAGCTACGGTACAACGCGTGTGTCTGGACTCGCTCATGAGCTTCAAAACAGTCAGTGGATGTACATAAACGGTGTTGTTCTCGTATCACCTACCGATATTGGTATTAAGCGCGATGGCCCAATAAAAGCTGCCAACCGCCTACCTTACTTCGCTGCAACTGCTTGGTATCACAAAGCACTTAAAGCCGATTTACAAGCTAAAGACTTAGACGAGCTATTACCAGAAGTTGAGCTGTTTACTGTAAATGAGTTAATCCCAGCGCTTGCTAAAGGTGGTTTTATTAATGCTGATGAAAAGCGACGCATAATTACAAAAATGGCGCACTACGCAGGCTTATCTGAAAAGTTTGTTGAGCAAAATAACTTAGATATTCCAACTCAGTTTTTCTGGAAAGAGCTACTACGTGAACGTGGTCAAACTGTGGGTCGCTTAGATTCTCGTTATTTAGGAATAGATAAACGCGACGCAGGTGAATCCCCAGACTACTGGGCTGAACTTACCTCTTGGTTACACTCTTTCACTCCTGCAATTAATCACTACTTACGTGAAGAGTTAAACTATAAAACTGATGTAAAATATAACTTATTTGGTAATGTCCATCCATGGGATAGAACCGGTAATAATACAGGCGAAAACCTACGTTTAGCAATGGCACAAAACCCTTACTTAAACGTGATGATCCAATCAGGATTCTTTGATGGCGCAACCAATTACTTTGACGCTAAATATACGTTATGGCAATTAGACCCAAGCGGTAAAATGAAAGACCGTTTGAGCTTTAAAGGCTACAGAAGCGGACACATGATGTACCTTCGCCACGCTGATTTAGAAAGCTCTAATAACGATTTACGTGACTTTATAAAGCACGCTTTACCCAAAAAAGGGCAAGCGGCTAAATACTAAAATACCTAAAACAAAAAATGGCTCTTTAAGAGCCATTTTTTATGTGCGTTTTTCATATCGTAAACAATAGCTTTTAAGTTGTGTGACTACAGCGTTAAAGCGCTCTTCCAGCTGCTGTATATATTCATTTTTGACTGTTTCGTTTTCTGCCTGCGTTTCTATCTGCTGGCATATATTTGCCAACTCAATAGCCCCCACAGACTTTGAAGACGACTTTAATGCATGAGCCTGAAAAGCTAAATCAACATAGTTTTTACTCTTAGCATAAGCGTTAGCTAATTTAATTTGCTCCCCTGCTGTTTGTAAAAACGCATTAAATACCATGCAATGTACGCTAGGATCATCACCAAGCATTGCTTTTAATAATGTGATATCTAGTTGATCAAAACTATCTGAAGCTATATTTTCACCATCTGATTTTTCTGAACGTGTATTGACCATAGTTTGAGAATGCTCCATCAATAACGACTTTAATTTAACAAGCTCAATAGGCTTTGTTAAAAAGCCATTCATTCCACAAGCATAACAATTATCTATGTTGTTTTTGGTAATGTTGGCTGTAATTGCAATTATAATCAGTTCATCAAAATGAGTGTTTTCGCGTATTTTTTTGGCTAACCCTAACCCATCGAGTAAGGGCATTTGAATGTCGGTTAGTAAAATATCAAAGCGTTTATTTTGTATGGCCTCCCAAGCTTGCTCACCGTTACTTACAAAAGTAGAGCACATTCCAAGCATAGTTAATTGCTGTTTTAACACTTGCTGATTTGTAACTTGATCTTCTGCCACTAAAATCTCAAGCGTAGGAAGCGTTACCGCATTTAAGCTTTGCTGTGTTATTTGAGGGGCTTGCACTTGTGCTGGCAAGTCAGTTTGATTAAAACTGTTAAAGTTTAGCGTAAAACAAGAACCTTTGTGCTGCTCGCTCTGCGCGCTCAAAGACCCTTGCATACGCTCTACCAGCTGCTTAGTTATCACTAAACCAATACCGGTCCCATTTACTTTACTGGTTTCAGCTCCTAAGCGGTCAAAAGGTTTAAATAGGCGAGAAATGTCATCTGGAGAAAATCCACATCCGGTATCTATTACATCTATTTCGCATTGTTTATTACTTAACACCCGACAATTAATATTAATGCTGCCATTTGGTTTGTTGTATTTAATCGCATTTGAAAGCAAGTTAAGCATCACTTGTTTAAAGCGGCGCTGATCAATATAAATACTCAATCCTTCTAAGGACTCAAAACCGTGAGTTTGCAGTGTTATTGATTGCCCTTTAATAAGCTCAGTGACAAGCTCTACTGACTCTTCTAATATGCTTTTAATAGGCACATAAGAAAAACTAAACTGCATATTACCCGACTCAATAGCCGTTAAATCAAGCACATCGTCTATGAGTAATAGTAAATGCTCTCCAGCTTGATAAATGCTTTTCGCGTTTTCTTTTTGTACTTTATTAGCACTCTCATCATATCCATACAGCTGGGCTAAGCCTAAAATCGCATTTAATGGAGTTCTTAATTCGTGGCTCATACTGGCCATAAAATCTGACTTTGCTTTACTTGCAGACTCAGCTTGAATGCGTAATGCATTTAATTTTTGATGGTTATTCGCAACCTCATCAACCATATTATTAAATGCATTTATTACACTGCCCACTTCATTTTGTTGTTGTTTATCTATATGGCAATCAAAGTCGCCTTTGGCTAAACGTGAAAACCCAAGTTTTAGCGTCCTCAAAGGCGATGTAACCCTGTAATCCACCAGCCAAGCTAAACCTATAAAAACGATAACTAAAATAATAAATTGTATATATATTAAGGTGTAATGAAGTTTTGAAGATTCGTTAATTTCATTCGTAAAATTAACAACCAAGCTAATATTAGCCAGCGGTTTGTCTAAAAATACCACCTGTTGAGATAACAGCATGTCGCCGTTTTCATTTGCTCCAACCCAATTATCAAGCGGATACAATTGGTTTTTTGAATCAACATCAACAATTTTAATACTTTTCCAATTAGGGCGAGTTTGAAGTTGACTGTCTATCTCTTCATATAGCTCTGCATATTGCCTAGTTAACAACGGAGTCGTTATAGAAGTCGATAACTGCGCTAAAGAACGCTGAGCAGCCTTTGAAAGGCCATCGTTTACCCAACGCGCTTGCTCAGGTAAGGCGTAAAACATAAAAAGACAGGCCATAAGCAAGCCACAAAGCAATACCACAATAAAGCTTTGCGCCCTTAGGCTACGAAACCCTCTAATTTTCAACATAAAAAGAGCGCAACCCCCACTGAGTTAACTGCTGATACTCAGCTAAAGTTGCAATACTAGGTTTAATAATTGGGATACCTGCAAGTAAATGTTTATGCTCTGCGCTTTGCCCTATATCTAAAATAGCTTGTTGCACTTTTAACTGTATTGCAGCATCAACCCTTGGGTGGGCGACAATTGGGTGGCGACTAATTTCACGCGTTTTATAAAGAATTTTGAGTTTGTTTTGTAAGCTTTCTGGTTGTTGTTTAAATGTGCCCATTACACCACCGCCCGCCATTGTTGAGTGCAGTGCAACATTTAAATATACCGATGGATGAGTTTGGACATATACAGGCTTTATTGTTAGCCCGTATAACAATGCTAAATCAGCTCTCATTAATAATGACGCACCTAATGCGTTAGGTGCAGGGAATGCTATTTCAGCGCCCTCTAGTTGGCTTAAATTATCAATATCACTGTCTTTGTTTACGAGTAAAATACCTTGCAGCTTTCGCCCTGCATCTTTTATTAGTGGTAAATATCCCTGTTTTTCGTATGCTACAACACTATGCCATGGGTTCATGTATGCAAAGTCGTACTCGCCATTAGCAAAGGCTTTTTCAAATACAGGAATAGACTCAACTGTAATTAGCTTTATTGTTACTCCTGTTTGCTTACTTACTTGCTTTAACAAAGGTTGCCAAATAGTATTTAGCTTTTGCGGCTCGTATTGCGGCACTACACCAAAGGTATATTCTTGAGCTAATAAGAATGAGCTGTGTATCAAACATAATATAGCCACTAAATACTTCATCAATTCTCCAAATAATAGCGTGTCATTATTGCTTAAGCGTAGTTAAAGACTACTCAACACACCATTAAATTATTATATATTCGATATTTAGCATTGACCTGCTTTGATTACAGGTAGTTTTGGAGTGTATTTCTTATCTGTGAGCATATGATGCAAGTTTATAAATGTGGTGTAAGTACTTTTCAATCCGACCTTATTGCTTAGCCAAGTAGGTATTGCCCCATCAAGCAAAGCATATACTTGGTACTCAATATCAAGGCGGCCTTTGTCCTCGCTCAGTAGCCAGCGTGCATTTAAAGTAGTAATTCTTATAACGCCATTATTTTTGGGCTGCTTATTAGGGCGAGCACTAATAAGCAATTGGCTTGTATTTGCAGTTAACTGTGAATAACAAGAATAAGTAATGCTATCTCTATCTCTAATAGGCCAAGGAGAATTAAAATAACTGTACACCAAATTTTCTGATGGGCTTATGTGCTTAATAACCTTTACCTGAGATACATTTTCGAGCCATTGGGGTGCGGTATCGGTATCACTAAGTAATTCTAAAAACTCATTGGTGGATACGCCTTTCACGCTCATCTGCGCTTTTACTTCAAAGGTATTATCACTGTGGCTTTGATAATACACACTTACGCCATTTTTGTTTTTATACAAATGCCATATGGGCATTTCAGCGTAAGTGTTAAAACTAACTAATAAAAAAATAACGAATAAACACTTTTGCAACTGAATTTCATTACAAAAGCGCATCATTTATTTTTGCCAATAAGGTTCTATGTCAAGTGAAGCAAGGCGACTTTGCTCCATGGCACTCACCAAGTATTCAGACTTTTGTTCAAGCCATGACTGGATTTTAGCAAGCTGTTCGTCTTCTTGCCCTGCACATAATTGCTTTAAATACTCAAGCGTACTTAATTCATAAATACCATGAGAAATATCAAGCCAAGGCAATCTAAACTCTAGGCGTTCTTCTTTATCAAATAACGATCCTAAACAGTTACCGCTTAGTAGGCTATTTTCAAGCTGAGTTCGCAGGTTTAAATACGAAACGACATCGAGGGTTTGTTCTTTAGGGAGCAACTCGTGCAGGTTTTTCCAGTCTTTATTAAAAAGCCTATTGGCAATAGACGATACATTTTGCTCAGCCGCTTGAAGCTCTGCTTGCCCCCAGTCTTTACGCCATTGCTTATCGATTAACCAGGTAGTTAACGACAGTAATAAACGATTATAACGTGCGCTGTGAAACAGTGCATTTATATCGTCAATGCTTGGCTGTAACTCTTTTAAGTCTCCAATGACTTGAGCAAGTGCTGGCGCCGCATTAATTTTTTTATAAAAAGCATGGCGTTTAGACGTGTACGTTTTTAATTGAATCGCGTTTTCTACCCACGCTAATTCACTTAATAACCACTTAAGTTCGGTACGTAAATGCTCTGTACTTTCTTTAGATACTATATCGTCGTATAACCAAAAAGTATGGCGGATTAAACTAATGCCGTCAGTTACGCGTTTAAGTGTTTTTAAACTTGGCTTATCGAAATAGCACTGCTCGTGCTTTTGTACAAAGCGAATGCCAAAGTTCATGGCTTCAACTAAAGCACGCTCTTGAGTAGTCGACTTTGGTAATTGTACAAAACCAATAGATTTGCTTGGCATTAAAGGTTTTTCATCAGCAAGTCGATAACCACGCGCGGCCTTAGAATACAAACCTAAGCGAATGCAGTTTTGACTAACTAGTATATCTGCAAATGCAAACAGCTCATTACGACTGCCCTCAACAAGCTCAATTTCTAGCTCGCTAATAATTTCAATTTTACCCGAAGCCGCAATTTCACCTTTATCGAGTACGACTTCAATTTTAGCGCCACTTTCGGTTTCAATTAACCAAGTACGACGAATAAAGTTAGTACTAAATATTGGATAAAGGTTTTTTGAGATGGCGCTTATTTGCATGCCATGAGGCCAAATATCAGCATCAAATGCCATTAAATTAGGGCGACTTGATTCAATTGGTAAATTGTACTCTGGACGTTGGTGTAAACCACCTACCACTTCACCTGCAAGCTTTATAGTTTGCTCGCATTCGCTGTCAGAACAACGCGTTCTAAAGCCTATATCAAGCGCTCTAAGCTCTCTGCTTGGCGTATCGTAGTATGCATTTTGTAAGCTGCGAGACGGTTTATTCTTCACCGTTTTTGCAAATTGAGTAATTAATGAGGGGATCAGTGGAATAACGGCATCTGATACCAAAAATTTCAGTTCTATCTCAGTATCCATTCGGTTTGCGGATTACCTTTAAAATAAATAAGTGCTCAAAATAAACAAAGCGCCTTAACAATGCAAATTTTTTAACCTTATTTTAGGGCCTGATGACCTTTGCGGATTAAAATTCGTTCTATCTAGGAGCAATTTAAACGCGGCGTGAGGTTTGTAACCTAATGGACTCGATAACTACTCCTGCGTTACCGTACTGGGTTACAATATCAGTCTTGCTATTGATCTATTTAATCCATACTATCTAACTACTTATGTGAAATAAAAATCACGTTCATAACGGACGCAGTTAGATCAACAAGGTAGATAAATGCTAAAACATTGTTTATTAGGGCTACTTTTAACAGCCACCACATTCATGAGTTATGCACAAGAAGCACAACCTGCAAATTCAACGAATGCAAACACCGCTTATATTATCGATAATCTATACACTTTTATGCGCTCTGGGGCGAGTAAAAATTATCGACTACTCGGCTCTGTAGATGCTGGAACAAAGTTAACCTTGTTATCAAATGAAGAAAACGGCTTTATAAAAATAAAAGATGATAAAGACCGCGAAGGCTGGATAGAAACTAAGTTTATTACTAAAACAGCTGGCTTACACCAACAGTACGAAACACTAAGTAGCGAAATGAGCACTATGCAAGAAAAGCTACGCCAAGCTCAAATAGAACTTCCACAGCTACAAGAACAAAATCAAACTTTAACAGATCAAAATCTGCAGTTATCTGCTCAAATTACTAAGCTTAAAACAACGCTAGAGCAAGAGCGCACTCAAAAAGAAGCTGCTAGCTCAAAAGAGAAACGCCAGCTACTTACTTACGGTGGTGCTATTGCGTTTTTAGGCCTGTTTTTAGGTATTATATTAACGATAGTGCTGTCACGTCGTAAGCGCTACGAAGGTTGGGCGTAAAGAAAGCTCCATCCAACTAAATACAAAAAAGCCGCTTTATAGCGGCTTTTTATTCTCTGTATTTTCATGCAGTTCGAGTTTTGGTGCACTCATACCTTTGAGCAACCGACCAAATATATCAGCGCCGGTAATAATGCGTTTCACGTCGCTCCACACTAATACCACATCGTGATCAATGGCCCCATCAAACGATTTATCTAAAGAATGATTAGCTCGTATTTTTAAAATCACTTCACTCAAACGCATCGCTTCATCAGCAACAATTATAGGTCTGTGACAATAATGATAAGGGTCAAACGTATCTGGCTCAAATAACGCTGATCTTAAAAAACCGTCAGCATCTACCACTAATAAAGGCCAACCGTCTTCATTGGTAATGATCACCCAGTTATAACCTGACTTATGTAGTTTGCGTAAAAACTCATTATCAGTTGTTAATGTAAGGTCTGGGAAGATAGGTAAATCAAGCTTAGTAGGCAAAGCAATAATAGAGTCTGGATCAATTACCTCACCCTCTTTGGTTACGCTTATTTCATCTAAGCTAAAAAAGTTAAGCGCGCCTATTCCCTCAACATGTTGAACATCAGCTTCTTCAGCCTCTATGTGTTTGCGAATAATACCTCTGAGCTCACTTTCAGCAAAGTACGTAATCCCCTCTTTGCCTAACCATGCATCGAGTATTAAAGCCGTTGGCTTAGCAACTATATAAAACAGAATCTGATAAAACTTAATTAACGGCGAAAGTAGGCTTGCCATTTTTAACGCATTACGCGAAAAATAAGCCTGCGGTGTTATTTCACCAATAATAGTAATTGCGATAGTTGAAAATAAAAACGAACTTGCGCCCATTAATACCGAATCAGAAAGTAGTGTAAGTAGTACGTTAATACCTACGTTACCCCACAAAATAGTCGACAATAAAAAGTTAGAGTCGTTTCGAAGGGCCATTACTTTTATGGCCGCCTCGTTCCCTTTTGCACTTTCCATTTCAAGCTGAAGCCTACTTAGTGAAAAAAACGCTAAGTTTAAGCCCGAAAATATTGCCGATTGTGAAATACACAAAGCAATTGCACACCAAATCATGACTTCAAAGGTCATTGTATTTTCCTGTTAGTAATCCCAATTCACTTAATTAAGCGAATTGGTATAAGGCTTATAAAAGCAATAAACTGCCTAAACCTAAAAAGGTAACAAACCCAACAATATCGGTAACGGTAGTTAAAATTACCGAACCAGATAACGCAGGATCAATTTTCATTTTGTCTAAAATAGACGGAATAACAACACCTGCTAGTGACGCGGCCACTAAATTCAATAATATGGCTACCGTAATCGTAATACTAAGCATTAAGTCGTTAAACCATAAAAAGGTTAGTAGGCCTATTACAAACGCCCATACCAAGCCATTTACAGCGCCAACACGCAGCTCTTTTTTAAGCAACGCATTACGGTTTGAATCTGTAACTTGTCCAAGCGCTAAACCTCGCACAATAACGGTTAATGTTTGACTACCTGCAATTCCCCCCATAGAAGCGACCACTGGCATTAATACAGCTAGTGCTACAACTTGTTCTATCGTTGCGCCAAATAAACCGATAAACCACGACGCTAAAAAGGCAGTAGCTAAATTAATACCTAACCAAATGCCACGGTTTTTAGCACTTTTTCGCACACTTGCGAACAGGTCTTCGTCTTCACGTAAACCACCGGCTTTAGCGGCTGCTTCATCAGCAACTTCTTGTCGTAATTCATAAGCAGAGGCAATGGTTAATCGCCCAAGTAATTTGTTATCAGCATTAACCACTGGCAGTGCCATTTTTTCACTGTGGATCACCACCTCTGCCGCTTCATATAAATCATCATCAGCATGGAGCAATGAAAAGTCATGATTTGCCAATGTCATTAAATTATCGGTGTCGCTGGCTTTTATTAAATCATTTACCGCAACCTCACCTATTAAACTACCCTTGCGGCTTACTAAATAAATAACTTCACTGTATTGCGGTAAACCTTTATGTAGCAATTTTTTAGCACCACCGGCTGTTAGCTTCTCCGATACTTTTAAAAAGTCAAAACCTAACCAGTGACCTAATTGCTCTGGCGGGTATTGCTGCGCTAAATCATATTGTTTGGTTTGCGCTTCATCGAGTTGCTTTTTTGCATACTCAACAAATCGCTCTGGTATAACTTCTTCAAGTTCCAGTAGCTCTTCTACATTAACTTCATCAAGAAGTTTAAAAGCCTCAGTGTCTTCTAGCGTTTGTAGCAACCACAAACAACTATCTTCACTTAAATTAACAAAAATTTCGTGTTGCGTGTCTTCATCAAGCAACTGCCAAATTTCAAGTCGTTGTTCTTTTGGTATCGCCTCAAAAAGTAATGACAGGTGCTCTGTTGAAAGCGTTAACTGCGCATCTGCTAATAATTTATTTTTGCGTTCTGTTGTATCGCATTGCAATAAATCATTTATGAGCTGTGGAAGTTGGTCTACCGGATACTCAATCATCTTAAAACCTTAAAATTTAAAAGCGCACATTATTTATAGTCTACTTGAACAATAAAAAATTGCAGAAAAAACGTGAACTTATTAAGCATGCGCAAGCTATTTTTGCGCATTGTATGGGCAAACTAAATGCAGTACTAATATTTATTTTAAAAAATTAAAAAAACAGTAAAAGGAATTATTTTTGAGGGATTAAACAACAAGTAAGCAAACTAAAGGGATTACTTATAATAAAAAAAAATCCCATATTAGCTAGGCTAATATGGGCAAAATCACACAATGAATTAGGTGTTTTTAAATTACGGTTTATGCTTTAAATTAAAGTCTATCAGTAATATTTCGTACTAAGTCAGAATCTACAAATTGAGTAATAAGTGCAGCGCCCCACGCATAGCCTCGCTGTATTGGATAACCTTTAAAAATCCAGCGTTTACGCACGTGATTAAAGCGCTCTAAATAGTCTTGCTTTTTTTGTGGCAGAGGCTGCTCACCCAATTTATTCCATGCTTTATATACGCCTGACATGTCAGATCCTCGCATAAAGCGTTGCAACCAACGTGGAAAACGAGAAAAGCTAATAGTGGACTGAAAATCAATAAAGTAAGGTTTACCGTCTGCGCCACATAAAATATTACCCATATTACGCAAGTCTAAATGCACGATGCCTTTGCGATGCATTTTTGCTACTTGACGCTCAAGCTCACTAAAAAAGTTAACAGGTAGTGTTTTGTCTTCATGAATTAAAGCGCGCAGTGGCGTGCCTTCAATATAGTTATAAGCAACCGCTATCGGCGACAATCTACAAAAGCGGTTAGCAACTGCATCAAGCTCTGCTAAACGGCTCAACCCTTTATACTCTTGATTTACCGACATTCGTGCAAATGTTTTGCGGATAAACCAGGGGCTTTGGCTAAAATCTTTAACGATTAAATCAAATTCATTATCTTTATATCGATACACAATCGCGTTAGCAAAACGTCCCCTATGGACAACACTTAAGTGATGTTGCATAAAAGTATGTTCTGGAAATTGCTGTTGTAATTGTACTAACAAATTATTTTCAATCATAACAAACCTAACAAGATGATAACTTTAATTGCCTAGGCAACTATATTATCAAAGTTAGATTCTGCGCACAATCAGATCAACTAATTAGCACGCTAACTTTCTATTGAAACAGTATCGCTATTTTATTGATAATCTACTTTTGGGGGGAGTCTGGCAGTGAATCAAGATTATTTATAGCTTTGAATAGTAAGTCGATTATTTGGTTTTTTTCTGGCTCTGAAAAACCACTTAATGCTTGCGCATAGACTTCGTTCACTACAGGCATAATTTCAGGGCAAAGAGCTTTACCTTTTTCACTTAAACACAAAATAGTTGAGCGCTTATCAAGCTCACATTGCGTTTTAATAATGAGTCCTTTTTCTTCAAGTCGGTTTAGTAAGCGGCTCATAGCGCCACGATCATAAACCATATACTCGCAAAGTCCTGCAAGCGTATTAACCGACTCTCTCGCAAGTAGTACAACCACAATATATTGCGCAGAAGTTAAGTCCATAGGAAGTAACTTGGCATCAACATGAATGGCTAATCTCGAACGTAAAAAAGAGACTAAACGCCCCAAATCTTGCTCTGGCGCTAACTCTTCTCGAGTACAACGTTTAATTGATGGCATGTTTTGCATAGTTATTCCACTGTATAAGTATATTTGCATGCTGATAGACCTTAACGCATACAAAAAATTCAATAATTTTTATAAAAAATCGCCTACAAAAATAAAGCCGCTATTAGCGGCTTTTAGTGTAGGGCTTTGAGCTTTGTTAAATCTTAAACTGGCCAACTAAGTGTCCTAAGCTTTCACCACGCCCAGCTAAATGCTGACCTACCGAAGAGGTAGTTTTACTTGAAATAGTTAGCTCATTAACTATTTCTTGAATAGCAAATACATTACGGTTTATTTCTTCTGTAACACTACTTTGCTCCAGCGCCGCTGTCGCAATTTGCGTACTCATATCGTTAATTGATCTAACTGAGCTTGTTACCGCGCCTAAACTTTCTGAAATAGCACGAGAGGATTCAACAGAGCGATTACAACTACTTTGGCTTGCTTGCATTGCTGCAACTGCATCTGATACTAAGTTATGTAGCTCACTCAACATTTCACTAATCTCTAATGTGCTAACTTGAGTACGACTTGCTAGGCTTCTTACTTCATCAGCAACAACTGCAAACCCTCTGCCTTGCTCACCTGCTCGCGCAGCTTCTATTGCAGCATTAAGTGCAAGTAAGTTTGTTTGCTCAGCAATTCCACCAATTACACTTAGTACGCTATTAATCTTTTTAGATTGCTCACTGAGTGAATCAACCTGTTCAGCAGCTAAGTTAATTTCGCCCATTAAGTTTGAAACCTCACAGAGTGAAATATCAACACACTCTTGAGCTTTAGCAACTTCTTGCGTTGCCGCTTGAGTTGACTCTGCCACTTGGTTTGTATTTTGAGCCACCTCATGAGAAGTAGCCGACATTTCGGTAATAGCCGTTGCAACAAGGTCTGTTTCATGATTGTGATTAAGTAACTTGTCTTCAATTAATCGTGTTTGTGTATTTATGTCACCAGAAGCTGTTTTTACGTCGTGTGTTACATCAACCACATTAGCAATAATGCCATGTAGCTTACTTACAAACATATTAAATGCTTCGCCAAGTTGACCTATTTCATCATTAGTATCAATGTCTAGACGCTTAGTTAAATCGCCCTCACCTTTTGCAATATCGTCAAGGCTTTGCGCCATGCGCTGTATTGGTTTTACCATTGTGTTTGCGGCAACTAACGCACATATAATTGTTAAAACAACCCAAAATAAAGCAATTAATAATAAGGTCATTACCTTATCATTCATGTGCTCTTGCATTGCTGTTTGGTATTTAAGTAGCTCTGCGTCTATATCATCCATATATGCGCCAGTACCAATCATCCAGTTTGTGCCTGGTATCATTGCTGCATAGCCCATCTTTTCAACTAAGCCTGTGGTATTTGGTTTTTGAAAATGATAGTTAAAAGCGCCACCGCCTTTTCTAGCTTGCTCTAATAAGCCCACTATTATTTTTTTACCGTTAGGGTCAGTCATCCCTATTTTGTTTTGCCCTTCAATAGCATCACCTAGTAATGCATGAAAAACACTAATGCCATTGGTGTCGTATATAAAAAAGTAACCACCTTGACCAAATGTTAAGCCTCTTAAAGCGTTTTTAGCATCTTGCTCAGAGCCATTTGCTAATTGATAGCGAACAATTTTGCTAGCAATTTCAATTTCGGTACTTAGTAACGTTTGCTTGTCACTTATTAACTTAGTTTGAAATGCTTCAAAATTTTGTTGCTGATTTTTATTCTCTAAATAATAAGAACTCAGCATTAAGCTGATCAAAAGTAGCATTAGCGGTAAAATAGCTTGTAACAGCAATTTGTTTTTCAAGCTTAAATTACTCATTTTCTCTCCGGGGTGTATAAATGCATATATAACGACAATTGCCAAAGTTATATTACGACTGTTTACTATGTTTTATTGGGTTTAAAACATAGTAAATAAAAAATTTGGTGGGAGTATACTCATACCATGCTCTGCGTGCTGATATTATAGTCACAAGGGAGGTATTTGAACACTAAAAACACTGCGACCTTTGTATTAATCAATATATTATTTACCACCCTTTTTGTTATATTCAAAATTCTAACGGCTGTATTGATCTAAAATTAATTTGATAGCGTATTGAGCGGCCCAATTGCTTCGTATGTAATGAGTTAAGTCATTAGCCATGTTAATATTGGTTTTAGGTTCATATAAATAATGAATATATAGATATCAAACTTCCATTAACATATAATAGTCCTATATTCCTAATACCAAACAACTAGATAAAAATTGGAACACATCACTTTGAGTCACAGTTATAATCAAATAAAAATGAATTATTAATGAAGTATATTTTATACCTTGCACTTTTAGTGTCGGCTCACGCATTCGCAACGCCTGTAAATAATAGTATCGCTTTTTACTACTCAGCGCCGATGCCATTAGCCGAAATGACCTTTTATTCTCGCATTGTCGTTCAGCCTGACCTTGTGACTGAGCACGAACTTAATTGGTTTAAAAAACGAAACATTGCTGTTTACGCTTATTTAAGTGTGGGTGAGTCGTTTATTGAAAGTGAGTCTTCACTCGCAGTTAACCCTAACTGGAATAGTCACATTGCCGATTTAACATCTACGCATTGGCAGCAACATGTGCAAAATAACGCAGCTACTTTAAAAGCACGGGGCTTCAGTGGCTTGTTTTTAGATACCCTAGACAGCTATCAGCTTTTAGATGACAAGCATAGTAAATCAGATCAACAAAATGGCTTAGTCGCAATTATAAAGAGTCTGTCTGACACGTTTAATAAACACCTTATCCTCAACCGAGGCTTTGAGTTACTACCTAGACTTACTGGTTTAGCCAGTGATTTAGTGGCTGAAGGTTTATATAGCCATTACAACCCAATCAATAATAGCTACAAATTAACCACCGAGAACGATCAAGCTTGGCTAAGTGCACAATTAAAAACGGCACAAAAGCTTGGTTTTAAAGTACAAGTTATTGATTATGCACAGCCTGACAACCGTCTTGCTATGGCGCAAAAAATAAAACAGGCAGGTTTTATTCCCTGGGTAACTGATGGGCACTTACAAACATGGGGTACATCAACTATATCACCAGTACCAAGACGCATCCTCATTCCGTACAACAGTAACGTAAAGCCACTCATTTACACTACCGTACATTTAAAACTAGCGACCATGATTGAGTATTTGGGATATATACCTGACTACATAGATATGGCAAAGCGCGACTTACCTTTGGTTGATCCTAGCTTGCATGCAGGTATTATCTCGTGGACCACAAGCGATACGTTTTACACACCAACACTAAACAATTGGCTTGAAGCTAATTTAGGTGTTGTACCAGAACTCATTTTAGGCGAGTTACCACAATCAACTAAATTATTATTAAGCTTAGGTATTGAGTCGTTAAACACATTACCTGAAGGTCCATATAAACAAGATAGCTTTGCACCTTGGCTCAAAGGGGAGTCAACAACACCTCCCCCTATTGTTAAACCATACTTACTTAAATTAGCAACTGATGCGACTCCTCTAATAACAATAAAGTCTGCTAATAATATAAGTATTTTACAAGCGGCTAAAACTAAATATGGTGCAGTCGTGGCCGCTCCTTGGTTAATTGACACATTTCCGATGGAAGGCAGCAAATGGGTTATTGATCCGCGTACATTGCTTACTCAAGCAATGGGGTTACCACCTATATTAGTGCCAGATACAACCACCGAAAGCGGCAGGCGAATGCTTACTTTGCATATCGATGGAGATGGATTTACAAGTATTGCCCACTACGCAGGTAAGCCTTATTCAGCAGAAGTAATTCGAGATGAAATAATTAAACACTACAAACTACCGTTAACGTCATCAGTGATCCAAGCTGATATTGAAGAAGGCGGTATTCATTCTAAACAAAGTGCCAAACTCGAAGGCATTGCGCGTAGTATTTTTAACCTGCCTTACGTAGAAGTTGCTTCACACACTTATAGTCATCCCTATTTTTGGACAGCACTATCTGGGCGAAAAAAAATAGATGAAGACGACACAGATTACGGTTTTCATCTAGACGTGCCTGGCTACAACACAATTAGCCTTAAAAAAGAAATTACCGACTCGATAAAGTACATTAATGACAAGCTCGCACCTAAAAATAAAAAAACAGTAATGATGCTATGGTCAGGGGACGCAACACCTGGCCCAAAAGCACTTGAACTTGCTCGTGAAGCTGGCGTGTTAAATGTCAATGGCGGTAATACTGATGTAAATGCTGATAACCCAAGCCTTTCTCACATCTCCCCTATCGGTCGCCCTGAAAGAGATTTGCTGTATCAAATTTACGCCCCCATATTAAATGAAAATGTTTACACAAACTTATGGCATGGCCCTTATTACGGCTTTAGACGCTTAACCGAAACATTCGAAATAACAGAAAAGCCATATAGGTTAAAACCTTACACTATTTATTATCACTTTTATTCAGGTGAAGTTCTTGCGGGCTTAGACGCTCTTAAACACAACATTGATTATGTTTTAGCAAGGCCAAATACACCGGTGCATTTAAGCCACTATGCAAAAGTAGCAAAAGATTTTTACTTTTCTGCACTTGCTAAAAACAGTAATAATGAATGGTTATTTAGCTCAAAGTACATTCGTACTCTGCGCATACCTAGCGATTTTGATGTGCCAAACATAGCTCAAAGTGAAGGAGTATCTGGTGTAACTGAAAAAGGTGACTACATACATATTATAAATAACATAGCTCGCCTTAGCTTTGATCATAGCCAAAATAGTGAAAAACCTTATTTAGCATCTGCAAATGTTGTTATTGATAACTGGCAAGTTAACGGACCGGTTAGTTTTAAAGCATGGGTGCCCGCTTCACTTGATTTAATTAATGCACGTTCTTGCGAATTTGTATCTAATTTGGGTGAGCGCTTCAAAGGTATTAATCGGGGTAAAATAACACATTTTAAAATACCTACAGGTGACTTTTATGGTTACCTTAACTGCAACGGATCTGCTCTATAATGAATACTAAAAAGCGCCCTCAGTTAATTTCTATAAAAACAATATTAGCGATACTAGCTGTAAGTTGTTTTGCACTTTATGCGTTATTTCCCCATACCTTATTTTTTGAAGATGATGCACTTTCACAAGATTATACCTTTGAGAAATCTTACCTTAATGCAGCGCTCAATACAGAGCCCGACAACGAAAAGCTTCGCGCTAAATTGGTTGAGCTACATATAGGGCTTAGTGAGTATTCACAAGCCACTAACGAGCTTGAAAAGCTACCTAGAGGCGAGCGCAAAGCAACACTTGAAATAAAGTTGCTTTACTCATTATGGCTAGCAAGTGGTGCTAAAGTTGACGACCGCTTTGAAGAGCTATCATTAAAAATAGGAGCTCATAAAAATTGGAACGAACAAATACTGACAATTGCAAAAGCCGTTGGGTTAAACGCAAAAGTTGCTCAGTATTATCAAAAAAATAAACAGCCACTCCTTGCAGCCGATTACTGGTTAAGCGCAGGGGAACCTGACAAAGCATTCGCTATTTATAAAACAAATATAAATGCTGACATTGCAGCTAAAGCGATTGAAACTGCACTTGGCGCAAATAATCCGATTCAAGCTTATGCATGGTGGAGCACCTACGGTGACAAAGCCGATGTTAAACGCACCCTTTATTTAGCAAACTTGGCTGGCAACACAGAAGATGCAGCTCAAGCTATTGAAAGCTTATTAAAGACCTATCCAAATAACAGCGAGTACTTAACACAAGCAATGCACCTGCGTTTAGCAAATGGAAATGCAAAAGGGGCTGAGCAATTACTTGCAAAGCTATTACTACAAAGCCCAGATGACAAAGAGCTACATTTATTAAATTGGAAGATAAAGCGCTGGCAAAACAAGCCTAAAGAGGCACTCCGAGAGTTTAAATGGCTAATGTCTAACAAAGCCGTAACCGCTGCGATGCTTACCGATAGTATTAACGATGCCACCGCTTTATATTTATACCAAGATGCTAATGATATATACGAATATAAAGCCCAAAATAGAAATCTAAAAGGAAATGGCTTTGCTAATTGGATGCAAGCTAACGAATTTATTGGTAACACAAAGCAAGAGTTAAATAATATTGAACGCTTTGAGCAAATAAATGGTAAAAGTGCGTTATCACAATATTGGAAAGCAAAAGTACTTCACGATACTGGTAATTTAAAAGCATTAAGAGCTTTGTGGCCTACATATAAAGGGCCTAAAAATGAAGAAGATTTACTTTGGATTGCCCGCGCATTTTGGCTAGAAGATGGCTTTTCTACAGCTCTGCAAGTACTAAAAAACAAACATGAAAGTTCTGACGATGAGTTTTGGAGTGCCAATGTAGACATGGCAATGCGAGTCCAAGACAAAGCTCATGAGCTATATGCATTAGAGCAGTTACAACAAATAAGCCCTTTAAGCGTAGGCGACATGCTGCACTACCAACAATTGCGCTTTGAAGGTAGGCCTCAGGAGCTTCTTGATTATTTATGGAAAAGTGAGTCGCAAACTGACCGTCAATTGATTCAAATTGCATTATTAAGCACACAAGTAAATGATGCTAAATCAGTTGCACGTATTCATGCTGAACTTGATAAACAACGATATAATAAAGCTCTCTATCCTGCTTGGTTAATTCTTTCTAATTGGTATCAAAACCAAAGTGATTTAAATTCAGCTTATACAACTTTAAACCGCGCTGCTAAATTAAGCGAATATGACTCTGATGTTGTGCTTGCACAAGGTTGGTTAGCGCTGCAAATGCATGACACTGTAATGATTGGCCGCATTTTAACGCGCTATTCTCAAAGCGACACTTCCTATGCGTGGACGCAGCTCTTAGCTAGCCTATCTATTCACGAAAAGTCATATAACAGTGCCTACTTTTATTTGCGTAAATTGGCCATTGCAGATCCAAGTGACTTAACAACACTGGTTAACTTAGCCGATGTAATGAAACAACTTGGATATTATGCAAATGCTGCTGAACTTAATCACTATTTACTGCAACACTTACCTAAAGATAAATATGCCTACAGAGGCTTAATGTTTCGCTGGGCGGGCGCGATGGCTGTTCCTCATTTAATGCAATTAAACACAATGGAAGAACTTGCCCCCGACACTATTGGTGAACCCCAAACAAACTGGTGGTTAGCACGCCGAGCTGCACAAAAATTAGAGCCATGGCAAAAACTACAACTTTATATGACCAACGGCGAATTTAATAAAGCGAAACAGCTTATAGCTGAAGGTTCACTAAGCAAACTAGATGAGCTAAACGCCCTACTCTATTTAAAACAACCCTATGCCACCATGCAACGTTGGTACGAAGAACTCACTGGCGAGGCAAATGAATCGCAATTGAGTTTACTCAGAAATGCACGCGCATCCTATTTTAGAGCGCTTGAAATAAACCTATCGCCAGAGGCTGGTTTAAACAGTAGCCAGTACGATGTAAACGTTTATTTTCCTTATACTAATGGGCAATGGAAATTAAGTTTAAGTAATCAGCAAAACCTTGATAACAACGGATTACTGTTTGCGATAGAAGATAAAATGACATTTGGTCGTTGGTATTTTGATGCAAAAATAGATTCGCACCAAGGCAGCTTAGTTAGCCGCCAAGGTCTTAGCATAGACTCTCGTTATCAATGGGATTCACGAACACAGGTAGGTTTAAAGCTTGAATATAATGTTGAAAACCGCCAATCAGAAGCACTACTTAGCTATGCTCAGCTAGATAAAGCCACGGCCTATGTTAATTACAATATTGATGGTAGACAAAACGTACAGCTATCAGCAGCAGCGATGTCTTTTTCTCGAAGAAGCGATGGCAGCTCACTAATAAACGGCCAAGAATATAATGCTCGTTACCAATACAGCATTTTAAAAGACCGCCCAATTTGGAACGCTTATTTTAGTGCGCAATGGCAAGACTTTGAACGTGTTAATGCATTAATAAATACAGATTCAAGCAGAAGACCGCTAAGAGTTGACCTTCAACCATTTAGACGTTTTGCACTAGGGACCTCATTTGCTTCAACTGGTTCATTAGAACCTCCTTATTTAGGCGCAAGCCCTTCGTGGTTATTTGATATAAGTACTGGCTATCAAACACTTAACGATACAGTAGATGTATCAGTTTCAAGTGGCGCAGGTTGGTCTGTACTGGGCGATGATTTATTTAAATTACAGCTGGGTTACCAAAGTAGTAATAAAGTGGGTAATTCAGATACACAATTACAATTAGGTTATTACGTACATTTTTAATGTTAGGAGAGAGTATGTTTCGTTTAATTATACCGTGTTTGGTATTACTATTATCAGCATGTACCACCAGCAGAGTTGCTGATGGTATAGAGCTTAGCCCTTCAAAAACAGTGGCACTAATGCCGCTTGTTAATCATGCTCAAACACCGCTTGCCGGTGAGCGTGCTGAAGATATTTTAGCCAGCATTTGGCAACAAAATAAATTACCAACTCTAATACGTGCACCTCGCGTAAACAGCAAAGAGCTTCCACCGCTGGATGATCAATACCGTTTAGACAATGCTATGCAATGGTTAAGCACTCAACAAGCTGACTATGTACTAACAGGCAGCATTGAAGAGTGGCGTTATAAAGCAGGGCTTGATGGCGAACCTGTTGTTGCACTTACATTATCACTCACTGTAAATGGACAAACCACACCAGTTTGGACAGGTACTATTGCTAAAAGTGGCTGGGGCCGCGATAGCATTGCAGCAACAGCACAAGATGTGATTGCCGATTTAATTTCTTATATAGAGGTTAGTGAGTGAAAACACATTTCCTTAGACCAAGAGACGTTCCTGAGCTACAAATATGGGCTGAGGTATTTATATTTACCGCGCTTGCTTTAGGGCTGCCTGTATTATTTAACGCACAGGACCCATTTTGGACTGAGGGAGGGTTTTCGTGGCCTGTACTTGGCCCACTTTTAGTTTCTTTACGCTATGGCTTTTCAAAAGGCTTTATTAGTATTTTATGTTTGCTTGTTGGCCAACTTTTTTTACTTCAAGCAAATATTTTATCACCGCAAAGCGACTTCAATATTAACGCTATGATTGGCTACATTATTGTAATTATGATCACTGGCGAATTTAGAGATGTGTGGGAGCGCACTAATCAACAGCAAAGTATTCAACTTGAGTACGTAACTGATCGTCTTGAAACATTTACTCGTCAGTATCATTTAATTAATTCATCTCACGATAGAATTGAGCAAATGCTAGCTGGCCATACGTTAAGTTTACGTGAATCGCTACAAGCAGTAAAAACCTCTATCGGGTTATTAAAAGAAAGAAGGCTTGATAGCGCAGCGCAAAAAATAATCGACTTATTTGTTGAGTACGGTTCGCTAGAAAGAGCGGGGTTATATAAAGTTGAAAACGACAGTGTTTTAGAGCCACCACTTGCCTCTATAGGTAAAATGAGTCAAATAGCTAAAAACGATCCTCTTATATTAGCGATGATCGAAGAAAAAGAATTAGTATCGGTAAAAGACGAAAAAGCATCATCGGGTATAAGTAAATACCATATGGCAATCCCACTTATCGACGTAAACAATACTATTTACGGCGCTATTTTGGTTGAAAGAATACAATTTTTTGCGCTTAAAAATACAACTCTAACATTACTTGCTGTAATGGCTGGGCATATAGGCGATTTACTTCGTCACGAAATAACAAACCCAGTAATGACGTATGAAGAGTCTCCATACTTTATTCGCCAAGTTAAGCGCGCAAATAAAGAAGCAAAACGATACAACATTCCATCGCAGCTACTAAAAATAAAAGCCAACAATATTACTGATAAATCGACTCAACTTATGAGTTATTTAAGTGAAGCCCGTCGTGGTTTAGACATTTATTTATATGATGATGAAAATCAGATATTACTGTTATTAATGCCATTAGCTGATGAACTTGAAAAAGCAGGCTTTATTGCCCGAATGAACACTTGGTGTAAAGAGCGCACTGGTAGCACTTTAGCTGAGCTTGATATTGTTATTGAGCAACAACTTGCACTACCAATAAGCTCAGATGACATAAAGAGATTGGTTTCACTTTCATGATTATAATTATTGTAGCGGCTATTTTAGGGTGTATTTGTCAGTACTTTGCACTAATAGAAGTACTGGAAACACCTGATTGGTTTTTAGCTATACTATTGCATGCTATTGCTAGCATTCTTTTTGCTTTTGTTAGCTATTTCCTGATACCTAAAAAATACAAAACGACTCCTTATAGCTCTTTACTACTCATGTTTTTATTATTGTTTACATTGCCTGTACTTGGAATTATAGGCGTTGTAGTAGCGCTTACGTTTGCTCTGTGTAAACCACTCAAAAACGATGACATAGAAATTGAAGAGCATAAAATACCTGAGCTTCCTTTTGAAGCCAGAGCAATATCAGCAAACCCGACCTATTCTATGGGCGGACTTAAAGCAATTTTGAAGCATGCTAGTGAACCAAATAAACGTCTAAGTGCCGTAATGGCGGCTCGTCACATGAGTGACTCACAAGCTATTCCTATTTTAAAGCTAGCACTTAAAGATTTAGAAGATGATATTCGCCTACTCGCCTACTCAACCCTTGATGGTAAAGAAACCAAACTCAACGAAAAAATCAGTTTGTACCAGCAAGAAATAGCCATTACGACTAAGCAGCCAAAGTTAAGTAATTTACAAAAACAACTAGCCGAACTTTATTGGGAACTTAGCTACTTAGGTTTAGCACAAGGTGCGCTTCGTAAATACGTTTTAGAAAAAGCCGAAGCACTTGCACAGCAAAGTATTGAGCACGTAAAAACACCTGCAACCTTTATATTTTTAGGGCGTATATCTTTAGCCTTAAACAAATACGAAATAGCCCATGAGTACTTACTAAAAGCAACTGAGTCGGGCATGGCAAGGCGTCATGTTCTCCCTTATAAAGCCGAAGTTGCCTTTTGTATGAACAAGTTTGACGACTGTAAACGCTACTTAAAAGAACTCCCAGAACAACCTAAGGGCAGTGAATTACGTCATTTACAGGAGTATTGGCATGAGTAACAAAAATGCAGACATTTTACTGCTTTTAGAAGGTACTTACCCTTATGTGCGTGGTGGCGTATCTAGCTGGGTTCATCAAATAATTGAAGGGTTACCTCATTATAACTTTGAGCTTGTTTTTATAGGTGGAGCGCCAGAACATTATGGCGAGATTCAATATACCTTGCCTGAAAACGTTACCAAGCTGCATGTTCATTACTTAGTACAAAATGATACCTCTGAAATAAAAGCTAAGCACGGGGTTAAATATAAAAAAGAACTCTTTGATTTTTGGCAGCAACTACAAAAATATTTTAGAGATTGTAACGAGCCAATCCCGACTGAATTATTAAAGTTTGCATTTGAAACTTTAGCTAAAAAAGACGGTATTAACGAAGCCGACTTTTTATATAGTGAATCGTCATGGCAAGTACTCACTAATTATTATTCAACTTTTTGTGATGAATCCTCTTTTATTGACTTTTTTTGGTCATATCGCAATTTATATAAACCGCTATTTAAAATAGCCGAAATTGCACGAGGGCTTCCTAAAGTTAAACTTATTCACTCAATATCTACCGGGTATGCGGGTATTTTAGGATCTGGCGCCAGTGTAATAAGTAATACTCCCTTTTTGTTGACCGAGCATGGTATTTACACCAAAGAGAGAAAAATAGATCTTATTCAAGCCAGTTGGATCAAAGAGTCAGAACAAAGCCTAGGTAAAAACTTAAATACCGAGATGGGCTTTATTCGCCGTATGTGGATCAGCTTTTTTGAGCAAATTGGCCGAACAACATACCAAGAAGCAGATAAGATCATTTCGCTATACGACGGTAACAGGCAACGCCAAATAAAAGATGGTGCAGCGCCAGAAAAAGCATTTGTTGTACCTAATGGCATTAAAACAGTGCGCTTTATTGAAGCGCTTGATCAGCGCCCAAAAAAGATACCACCGGTTGTTGGGTTAATTGGACGTGTAGTGCCTATAAAAGATATTAAAACCTTTATACGTGCGATTAAAGAAGCGCAATCGATATTACCAGAGGTCGAAGGCTGGATCATCGGCCCTTTCGAAGAAGACCCACAATACTACAAAGAGTGTGAGCTACTGGTAGGCAGCCTTGATTTACAAAACAGTGTTAAGTTTTTAGGTATGCAAGATATTACTAAAATTTTGCCTCAGCTCGGAATTGTAGCTTTAACCTCGATTTCTGAAGCGCAGCCTTTAGTGCTTTTAGAAGCAATGGCGGCTGGTGTACCTGTACTTGCTAGTGATGTTGGCTCGTGCCGCGAAATAATCGAAGGCGGAACCGATGAAGATAAAGCGTTAGGTAAAGCCGGTGAAGTTGTCCCAATTGCTTCTCCGAGCGAAACAGCAAAGCAAATATCAAACATGCTAACAAATGAGCAAGCTTGGCTTGAGTATCAAAAAAGTGGTTTAGACCGCGTACAAAAATTTTATGACGAGAGCCACATGTTTGCCCGTTACGATAAACTTTATAAGGACACAATAGCATGGCTGGAATAGGTTTTGAGATACGAAAAATTCTCAAAAAAAATACCCTGCTCTCAGTTTTTGAAGCATACGGCTACGCAGGTTTAATAGGCTCAGGGCCTTGGCTGCTCTCTATTGTAGCGTTAATGCTTATTGGTATTTTAAGTTTAGGAATTGTATTACCTAAAGTACTTATTATTCAATTTTTAACGCTTGTTACCTACATGATGGCCGCCTCACTTATTTTAACGGGTGGTTTGCAGTTATTACTAACTCGATTTATTGCCGATTTATTTTTTCAAAAAGAAGAGGCAAAGGTACTGCCTAATTTACTTGGTGCGCAACTTATAACAACAATAGCCGCGCTATTGGTAGGCTTGGCTGTATGGCCTATGCTCCCTATACCTGTTGTTACTAAGATTATAATTTTAGGTGCCTTTGTAAGCTTATGTAATCAGTGGCTTGGCGCTATTTTTCTATCGGGTATGAAAGAATACCGGTTAATTTTAATAACTATGCTAAGTGGTTACGCCTTTATGGTATTGCTTGCATATTTATTAAGAGACTGGCAGTTAGACGGCTTATTTTTTGCGTTTTTTGCAGGCGAAGCTCTGCTCTTTTTTAGCTTTTTGTTTATGATTATTCGCCGCTACCCAGGTGAAAAACTTATAAGCTTTGACTTTTTAAGCAATAAAAAAGTGTATTACAGCCTATTCTTTTGTGGTCTGTTTTATAACATTGGTGTGTGGGCTGATAAAATCATTTTTTGGTATTCACCAAGCACATCAATTCAGATTATTGGCACGTTACGAGCCAGCCCAATTTACGACTTACCTATATTTTTAGCCTATTTGTCTATTATTCCCGGTATGGCAGTATTTTTAGTAAAAATGGAAACCGACTTTGTAGAAGAATACGACCGTTTTTACACAGCTATTAGAGAGGGTTCATCGTTAGAAGAGATTTACTATTTAAAAGACAATATGATCCAAACTGCACGTGCCGGTTTATACGATATATTTAAAATTCAAGGTATTACCGTTGCCTGCTTATTATTATGGGGCGAGCAAATACTTACCTTTATTGGTATTGATCCAAACTATAAAACGCTTTTATTTATTGATGTAGTTGGTGTGGGTGTACAAGTTATATTTTTGTCTATTTTAAATATTTTGTTTTATTTAGATAAACGCTCAACCGTCCTATTTTTAGCGGGGCTATTTTTGGTAATAAACGTTGTTTTAACTTTGCTATCGATCGCTTTTGGGCCGCAATTTTATGGTTACGGCTTTGCTCTCTCAACTATTTTTACCTCTGTTGTTGGGTTATTTTGGCTTTCTAAACAATTTGAAAATTTAGAATACGAAACGTTTATGCTGCAATAGCATAATATAAAGGCTGCTTATGCAGCCTTTATATTTAAAGCTTTTCGTACAAAATTAAAATAATTAATTATTGGAAAGCGGCTGATACACACCATGTTTATAGCTCATATAAGCGCCTCAGTTTAAAGCAAAAAAGACTAGCTCAGTAAAGGTATAAAATGGTTATAAAACAAAGGACTTATAAAAACCAAGCTACCTTGGCTTAGCTAATCTTTTGTACAATTAGACTTAGCTAGTTTAGCTTTATGCTAAATGAGGTAGCCGTTGCCATTACTCACTCACCCATCGCGCTTTAAAGCCACGCGTATCAACATGTATAAATGCGCCTCTGTGCGACTTAGGCCCATAAATACCTAAACCACCTAGTAAACCTTTAAATGAGTCACGTCTAGCTAACGACTCCACTATATCGGCCATCGCTTTAGCGTCACCAATTGAATGCTTACCGTCATTATTAATATCATCCATACGGTAGTTGCCATCGTTATCTATAAAAATATCGGCAGCATCACCAAATACATGTCGGCTAAGTTTTACATTGCCAATTGATTTGTTGTAGTACGGAGTTCTATAACCGCTCATAACCACCATATTACTAACCGGTATACCTTCTAAAATCAGTTCTTTGCGTATTTTTTCTAGTTTAAGTAACAACTTATTTTGTAAAAATAAATACTTTGGGTGCTTACTTCGCTGCTTACTAACAAATTCTTTTAGTGAAAAGTGAGGTGATATTTTTACGTTTTCATTTTCAGGCGTTACCTTAACAAAGCCATCGGGCACTATGTAGTGTGAAGCGTCTTTAATCTGTGAAGGTTTAGGATAGTGCCCAATGTGGTAATACTTGAGCTTTCCTCCTTCAACATTGTCTGCCGGTACTTTTACAAATACGTTGATTTTCATACGCTGTTTTTTATCGGGCGACTCAATAATTACCGTTGTTAGACCGGGCTCTTTGGGTGCTTGCCATTGCCAGCGGTTGGTGTCTGTAAGCTTAGATTTCCCCTGAGTGTTAATTAGCGTGTAAGCATTTTTTGATTGCGCAAAAAGCACTTCAAACTCAACTTGCTCTTTGGGCATTACAAATACTGAAAACACCGAATATGGCATAACTATATCGTTAATTTTTAGGCTAAATTCTGCATCTTCAAAGTTGGCTTTGTTTTTTATATCAACTACCTGATGCGCAGGCTTTGTAGGCGCGGCAGCAAATACACTATTGCTAAATATAATTGTAAATATGGCGATAGAAATATAATGAATAAATTGCATAAACCCTCTCATTATTTATTTTTTAACAAAGCGGCAATCACCGACTGTTCATCATTTTTTAATAGTGCTTTTTTATCGCGTTGATATATGTCATCTCTAAAGTTAACCAGCTTATTTTCGTCAACCCATGCAGTCCAATAAACTAAATGAATAGGAAGAGGCTCATCTAAATAAAACGTCTGAGTACTGTTTTGAGCAAGTGCGCTGTCCATATTATTGAGTGTTTGCGCTTCTCCTTCGTACTTAATAATTTCACGCGCTAACGAAAAAGGCTTTTCTATTCTTATACAGCCATGCGATAAGGCTCGGTTTGCTTGGCTAAAGCGGTGCTTTGCTGGCGTATCGTGAACATAAATTGCTTCGGCATTGGGGAATAAATACTTAACTTCCCCTAGGGGGTTTTCTTCACCAGCACGTTTTACTAAAAAGTGATCAAATTGGTACGGCTTAATAGAATCCCAATCAATATTGCTTGGATTAACAGTTTGTGAGTCTAGGTAGCTGTTTTTTCTAATTTCAATATTATTTTTTACAAGATAGTCAGGGTCCTCGGCTACCTTTGGAGCAATTTCTTTGGTGGCAATTGAGGTGGGTATACGCCATTCAGGATTAACTACAAACTTTTCTATTTCGTCGCTAAATGCAGGTGTTTCCCAACTTGGTTTACCTACAATTACGTTATTTTTTAATTTTACATCGCCAGATTTTACAAATCGTAAGCTGTATTCAGGAATATTTACATACACATACTGCTCATCACTTGCGCCTGCAAAGTTAGTTATTCTATAAAAGTTAAGTTTTAATTTATCGAGTTTTTGCTGTGCGGGCACATTAAGCGATGCAAAAGTACGCTTACCCACTCGGCCATCAACTTTTAAACCATGGCGGCTTTGAAATTGCTTAACAGCTTGCTCTATATCTTTATCAAACGTGCATATAGCTTCGTCGCACACATTAGTTTTTAAGTCACGCTCTTGATATAAACGCTGTGCAAGTAAGCTCACCTGTTTATTATTACTGCCTAGTTCAAGCAATTCATCGTTATATAAGTGTGTAAAACCACCTTTGTTAACTATTTCTTGATACCAATTAATGGCTTTTTCTGTACGTTCAATTAACTGCGCTGAATATTGGTCAAAGTAGTAGGTGTCATCAGCTTGCATGTACTTTTGTGAGTTATAAGTAGTTAGTGAAGAGTTAGCGAGTATCACACTTTCAAGCTCATTGGCAGCGAGTGTTGGTGCTGAGCATAAACCGCTCATGCCAATAAACAATGCAGTTATTAAAGTAAAACCCTTTGCTTTAGTATGCGCCTGATTTGAAAATGACCCCTTCACTGTGTACCTCCTCGCTAAATATCGTTGATAAATGCTTTTGTACTTACCACTAAGTAGTACTCTGGAGGTGCAACGGTAATGCCAAATTAAAGTTTTAAAATAAACAATTGAAATTTAATGACTTTTTAAAAAACCTTATTCTAAACGTTAATAAATTAAACTAGAGAATATGTAATTAATATGCTCAAGTGTGTAAAGTTGCTATGGCAATTAATCTTTTAAAAAAGCTAAAAAACCACGTTCATAACGACTCAAGTACTTTGTTTTTCGTGGTAATGAAAGGGACTCTCTCCACGCAGTTTGAGTATCTTCATCTTCTTTACACAGCGTAATTAAATCGGGATGCACATAAGATTTGCGTGCTATAGCGGGAGTATTACCAAGTTGCTCAGATACGCTATCAAGCATGCTTTTTAAACTAAGCGCCCCTTTAGCTTTAGCTAATTGTTTGAATGCAATAACGCTTGCTCGCCAAGTTCTAAAGTGTTTTGCACTAAATTCCTCACCCATTATTTGCTGAATGTATTGATTTATTTCACTTGATGTAACATTTGTGCGCTCACCTTCATTTATATACTGAAATAAATGCTGGCCGGGTAAATCTTGTAAGTCTTTTATTACATGGCTAAGCACTCTATCGGTTATGTTTACTTCACGCTCCTTGCCTGATTTAGCACGGTACTTTAGCTGGATATTTTTACCCGTGAGTTTTGCATGGCGTGTGCGTAGTGTTGTAGCGCCAAAACTTTTATTTTGCTTTACGTTACGCTCGTTACCTACCCTCAACGCACCTAAATCCATAAGTCTTACAACTGCCGCTAAAGTGCGTTCAATATTAAGCTCATCGCCTTGTAAGTCTGTTTCTAAACGCGCTCTTAACAAAGGGAGTTTATTACCGAACACTCCACATGCTTGGTATTTTTTAGCCTCTTGTTGCGCCCTAAATTCAGGATGGTAGCGGTATTGCTTTCGCCCCTTACTATCAAACCCTGTCGCTAAAATATGTCCGTTTTCTTCTGGGCAAAACCAGGCGTTTTTATAGGCAGGCGGAAATGCCAATCCATTCAAACGATCAATCACATTTTGCTCTTTTATTTGCTTACCGATTGGATCAAAGTAAAGCCAACTTTTATGTTTAAGTTTACGCGTGATCCCTGGTAAATTATCGTCTACATAAATTAGCTTCATTAACCCTCCAGTTATATTTAAGCATGCATCGAGCTTTAAAATGTATCACTTTAAAATAACCTTAAACTGAACAAGACTATTGATATATAATAAAAAACCAACAACAATTATAAATACTTAATATATATTAATAATTCTATTTAGGTTTTTGTAAAAGTAGGTCGAACTTACGCGCCAGCAGCGAGTCTATTACGATTAAACTTGATGCACTCAGCGCTAAAAGTAACTACTTTAGATAGATTTATTATCCTAAGTTCAGATTAATTACACTTTGTCCCCCGCAAGTGGGGTGCTGTTTAAATGGAGAATTCAATGGCTTTTGATTATGGATCGATTGATCTTGGACTAAAAAACCCCTTCAAACTTGAAGGTAAAGTTACAGCATTAAGAGGACTCATTGAGTCTATAGCTGGTATTAGTTTACTTGTTATTGCTGCGGGCTCTGTGAAAGAAGATACAACCGCAGGTTGGATTTTAATGATATTTGGCATGTTAATATTAGCGCTTGGCATTCGCTCATTATCATCGGGTATATACGCAACCCTCAAGTATTTTGTTGGCAGAAACCACCCTACATCTTTAGCTTATAACTTTAGTAAATCGCAAACATCGACCGCCCAAGAGGAAAAAAAGGAAGTGGCCTATACAGCTAATTCTCTTGAAGAAATGCTGGTTGGTCGTAAAAACAGTACGTTTAAAGAGCCTAATGGCTTTTTATCTCGCTTGTTACACAGCTTAATCCCTAAGCTTTTATTTTTACCTTATCCTATTCGTAATGTTGCTCAGCGCTTATTTGGCTCATGGGTAAGCACCTTTGTCGCCCTTATTGCTTATGCCCTTGTTGCATTTGTATCTTTGTCGGGCTTTACCGGTGAAGCTGGGGAATTAGCATTTCCTGTTTATAGTGCAATATTAATGTTTTACGTGCTTTTTTCTTGGCGCTCTACAGGTAAACCTATCTCTCGAAATGCAGAAAAGAATATTGAAGCACTTGGTACTGGTGCGCTTGCTAAAATTATTTCTTTATCTTTTATTTTACCCATCGCTATTGGTCTTTCTATGTCATGGTTGATGAAAGAGCAGCACATTAGTAAACAAGAAATAGATAGCTGGCTTGAGCAACTACCTAGTCTTCATGCTGGAATGTACTTAATTGCAATTATTATATTAGCAACTCTAAGCTGTGCGCTTGCTTTTATCATGATTAAAGCGCGTTTAAATTCAGTTACCCCTTCAGCTGAAGTATCTGAACTACGTGAAAACTGGCAAGAGTCTGTTCATCCAGACGAGATTTTCATAAACCTCGATAACCTAGTAATGGCTAATCGTCGTTATAAAGAAGTACCTAACAGAGTTTACAGAGAATTAGACCCTAAGCTTCAAGAACAAATAGAAGGTAAAGGCGGTTTTAAAGGTGAAATGATTCAAGAGATTCAGCCTAAACTGCACTCAATGGACTTAGGTAAAAACTTTACACTCGCGAGATTACTTGCTTTGGTGAGCGGTAACTTACTTTATATTGTAGCGTTAGCATTTACTGTATTTTTAGCGTATTCGTTTATTAATATTTACCATTACATTGATGCGGCAAATATTAATAGTTTTAAACAGGCATTTAATAACCAACATGTTATTCAATTTAGTGAGCTATTAATGACAAGCTTTCACTTATTGCTAATAGGCATACTTATTAAAGCATTTGCGCAATTACTTGCAAACACAGCGCATCTATTTTTTGCAGAAATGCAATTTGAGTCACTGCTTGTGTACTTTAAATGTGAAGGCACTTTTACTGAGTCTAAAATATCAACAGGTACTGGTATTCACGATAGCACCCGCTCAGAAAATACTTTAGTACGCAGTAGCATAACGCCTTGGATTATTGTTTCTCGTGTTATCTCTACTACGTTTGCTGCAACAGGTATGAAAAACCTTGAACATCCTCGCCATATTATGGAAATGCATAAAGACGAAGGGCAATTACAAGCAATCAAAAAAGACGTTATTGCATTCTTAAAAGACCGCGAATCTATCGCCTCAATCACCAGTGAGCGTGATTTAGGTAATGCGTCACAAATACATCAACTAAACCAACAAACGCGCGCTATACCTACTCAGCAAGCGATAGCGAAAGATGATGAAGAAGCTGCCGGGTATTTAAGACAAGAAGAAAACTTATCTCCCGAGCCCAAGGGTTAATTAACCTCAAACCTAGATAATTTTTATTAATGCCACCTTGTTAACTTAGGTGGCATTTTTTTTAACCTCTATTCAATACTTTTTAACTTTATTACCTCTTTTGCACTCAACAACATGATTAATATTGGATTAGTTCACAAAGCCCTTGCTTTATGTGCCAAAACACAAATAATGAAAGGATTAATTACAGGGTAAGAATGAGGACAATGAGCTATATACTAACCACCCAATGTGCTGATGATGTAGGCTTAATAGCTAAAATTACAGGGCTTTGCCATAAAAATAATTTAAACATTACGCGTAACAACGAATTTGTAGATAAAGACGCGCAGCGATTTTTTATGCGTACAGAGCTTACAGGCGAGCCACAAAGCGACTTTTTAGATCAACTACGCGCACTGTTGCCACAAGGCGCTAAACTTGCGCTACATTGCGGCGCAAAAACTAAAGTAGTTTTACTGGCAACTAAAGAAGCTCATTGTTTAGGTGGTATGCTGTTAAAGCAATTTGAACAAACTCTTAATATTGAAGTACTCGCTGTAATTGCTAACTATGCTGATTTAGAGCCGCTAGCTAAGGGGTTTGGTGTGCCATTTCATGTTGTATCGCACGAAGGATTAACCCGTAGCGAGCATGATAAAAAGGTAGGCGATTTAATTGCCAGTTACAATCCTGACATTATTGGCCTTGCTAAATACATGCGTATTTTAAGTCCAGAATTTGTGGGTCGATTTGAAGGTAAAATAATTAATATTCATCACTCATTTTTGCCTGCATTTATAGGTGCTAAACCTTATCATCAAGCATTTGAACGCGGCGTAAAAATTATTGGTGCTACCGCTCACTTTGTTAATAATGAGCTTGATGAAGGTCCTATTATTTTGCAAGATGTAACCAGCGTTACACATGCTAATACCGCCGAAATGATGGCTAAAATGGGCAAAGATGTTGAAAAGACTGTGTTTTGTAAAGCACTTCAACTTGCCTCAGAGCATAAGCTATTTATTAATGGTAATAAAACCGTGGTGTTTTCTTAGCATTATTCCAACTACTTAATTATTCTACATATAAAAAATGCCAGCATTGTTGCTGGCATTTTTTTGCTCATAAATAAGCTAATAACTTTTTAAATATAAATTATGCCTGCTCTATTGGTTCGAGCTTTAATTTAGCGGCAATTAAAACGGCTTGGGTACGATTGTACACACCGAGTTTTCTAAATATGGCCGTAATGTGTGCTTTTACTGTCGCTTCTGATATGTGTAGTTCATAAGCAATTTGCTTATTAAGTAAACCTTCGTGCAGATATTGCAGCACTCGGTATTGTTGAGGCGTTAATGAGGCAACTTGCGCTGCTATTTCTCTATCTTCACCTTCAATTTCAGCTACTTTGTTTTTTAGCTCTTTTGGTAGCCATGTATCGCCTTCAAGTATTTGGTTAATTGCACTGGCAATATCATCAGACGATGATGATTTAGGAATAAAACCCATAGCACCGTAACCCATTACTTTAGAAACGATATTCACGTCTTCACTACCCGAAACAACGGCAATAGGTAAGCTTGGGTATTCTTCTCGAATACGAATAAGACCATATAAATCACCATTACCTGGCATGTGAAGGTCTAGCAGTAATATATCAAGATCCTCTTGCTCGCTTAACACTTGCAATGTGCTGTCAAAATCGGATGATTCAAAAACCTCTAAACCCTCAAATTTTGCGCTCAGTGCGCCCTTTAGTGCTTCACGAAATAACGGATGATCGTCCGCTATTAAAAACTGACTCATGGTTCACTCCTAATAAATTCGGCTGCCAGTTAGGTTTAAAACCTTTACTGACAGCCGATATACTACGTTTAGAATCAACTTGTAATCAAGTTTTTAACGCACATTTAACGATTTAATCTGTTCTCGATTAGTTCATCGACAACTGAAGGATCGGCAAGCGTTGACGTATCACCGAGTTGTTGGTGCTCATTTGCAGCGATTTTACGTAAAATACGACGCATAATCTTACCTGAACGTGTTTTTGGCAAACCCGGTGACCATTGAATCATATCTGGAGATGCAATTGGGCTGAGCTCTTTACGAACCCAATTACGTACCTCTTTAGTTAATTCATCGCTTACTGTTATACCTTCGTTAGGCGTAATGTAAACATAAATACCTTGGCCTTTAATATCATGCGGGTAACCTACAACAGCAGCTTCTGCTACCGCTTCATGCGCAACTAACGCACTTTCAATTTCGGCAGTACCAAGGCGGTGCCCAGACACATTAAGTACATCGTCCACACGACCTGTGATCCAGTAATAACCATCTTCATCACGACGACAACCATCGCCTGTAAAGTAAACTCCTGGGTAGGCGCTAAAATAAGTTTGTTCAAAACGTTCATGGTCGCCATAAACAGTTCGAGCTTGCGATGGCCAACTATCTAAAATAACTAAATTACCATCTACGGCACCTTCGAGTGTATTACCTTCAGCATCAAATAATGCAGGGGCAATACCAAAAAATGGATGTGTTGCAGAACCTGGTTTTGTATCAGTAGCGCCCGGAAGTGGTGTGATCATAATGCCACCGGTTTCTGTTTGCCACCATGTATCAACAATCGGGCAATTAGATTTACCAATACTCTCGTAATACCATGTCCACGCTTCTGGATTTATTGGCTCACCTACTGAACCTAAAATACGTAAACTATCGCGATGTGACGAAGCTGTAGGCTCATCACCTTTAGCCATTAGTGCTCTAATTGCTGTAGGGGCGGTATATAAAATAGTAACGCCGTGTTTATCAACTACTTCGCCCATACGCCCTGCAGTTGGATAAGTGGGGACACCTTCAAATAAAACCTGAGTACAACCGTTTACTAATGGCCCGTACGCAATGTAACTGTGGCCTGTGATCCAACCTACATCGGCACTACACCAATACACATCATCTTCTTTTAAATCAAATACGTATTCATGTGTCATTGATGAGTAAACTAAGTAGCCACCTGTAGTATGTACAACACCTTTAGGCTGACCAGTAGAACCTGATGTATACAATATAAACAAAGGATCTTCAGCGTTCATAGGCTCTGGCTCACACTTTGCTGGTAAGTCAGCAACTAAATCGTGCCACCAAATATCATGGTCATTCCAATCAACTTCACCGCCTGTTAATTGGTGCACAATAACGTGTTCAATTGTGGTTACAGTTTCTTGCGCTACCGCTTCATCTACATTTGCTTTTAATGGAACACAATTTCCTGCTCTGCGTCCCTCATCAGAAGTTATAACAACCTTAGCGCCAGAATCTCTAATACGATCAGCAATAGCCGATGGTGAAAAACCACCAAATACAACAGAATGAATAGCACCGATACGTGCACAAGCTTGCATTGCATACACCGCTTGTGGGGTCATTGGCATATAAATAGCTACGCGGTCACCTTTTTGTACACCCAGTTTTTTTAAACCATTGGCAAATTTAGCCACTTCGTCATGAAGTTTTTGATAAGTAATGTTCTCACTTTGAGAAGGATCATCACCTTCCCAAATAAGCGCAATTTTGTCTGCTTTCGTTTTTAAGTGGCGGTCAATACAGTTGTAAGACGCATTTAAATAGCCATCTTCATACCATTTAATACTGATGTGGCCTTTATCAAAAGAGGTGTTTTTAACTTTAGTGTAAGGAGTAGACCAATCGAGGCGTTTGCCATGCTCACGCCAAAAACTTTCTGGGTCATCAATAGATTGCTTATAAAGCGTATTATATTTATTTTTATCAATGAGAGTCGCATCTTTAATATGCGCAGGAACTGGATAGATACTTTGTGACATCTTCGTCTCCATTTAAATTACTTGCCTTAAGCTTTTATCAAGGATTACTCAGCAGTACTTTATTAAGTATTAGACCTTAGTTGTACTCTACTCCAATTTGCTCATTTGTAGTTTATAATCCACCTGCTTTCAATTTTTTTACATAAATAATACAACGCGTTAAATGTAAGTAAATGCAAACTAATCAACTCTAAAACCTTAGTCTTATAGACCAATAGGTAATTGAGTAAATATTGCACATATTCAAAAGTGTTTGTGCACTTTAATAAAGATATTTGCGGTATTACTTGTTAAAGCTTTATTTAACGAATGAAAACAATATGTGTATTGAGAAGCCAAACTAACACCCTTTTTTATTCGTAAGTAATACTAGTAGCAAGTAATACAACCTTACATGAAAAAAAAAGCAACAAACAACAAGTAGCCTATAAAGGACACCACAATGAAATTTACCCCATTAAAAACATTAGCAGCAAGCGCTGTATTATGTGCACTATCAAGCACTGCTTATGCAGCGACTGCCGCAAAAATTGGTGATACGGAATTTACTTACGGTGGATACATTAAACTCGACTCTATGTGGAGTGATTATTCAGCGGGTGCGCCTGCAGGCTCAAACGTAGGTCGTGACTTTTACGTACCAAGTACGTTAACAGTTGGCGATGATAACAGCTCAGATGCTGTATTTGATATGCATGCTCGTGAGTCACGTTTTAACTTTGGCACAGCCACTGTTATGGATAACGGTAAAACCGTTAATACTAAAATTGAAATTGACTTTTTGGCCTCGGCTGCTGGCGGTAATGAGCGAGTTTCAAATTCTTACGCCCCGCGTATTCGCCATGCCTTTGTGACTTACGATGGTTGGTTATTTGGTCAAACATGGTCTAACTTCCAAAACGTGGGGGCGCTTGCTGAAACGCTTGATTTTGTAGGCCCTGCTGAGGGCACTGTGTTCGTGCGTCAATCGCAAATTAAATACACCACTGGCGCATGGTCGTTTTCATTAGAAAACCCAGAAAGTACAATTTCTACTACTAGCGGTATGGTAGTAACTGATGATGCATCATTGCCTGACTTTACAGCTCGTTACACACACAAAGCCGATTGGGGTAACATTGTGGTTGCAGCGCTTGCTCGCCAACTTACTTATAAAGTAGGCAGTGTTGATGCAGATGAAACTTCTTTTGGTATTAGTGCATCAGGTAAAATAAACCTTGGTGAAGACAACCTTAAATTTATGCTTACTCAAGGTAAAGGCTTAGGCCGTTACGTAGGCTTAAACGTTGCTCACGGTGCAGTACTTAATGGCGATGAACTAGATGCAATTGATTCGACTTCTGGTTTTGTTGCTTACCAGCACAAGTGGACAAGCCAATGGCGTTCAACGTTCTTATATTCATTCTTCAGTGCTGATAACGACACTGATTTATTAGCTATTTCTGGTGATCCGACTGAATCAAGCCAAAGCTATAGCGCTAACATTCTATACTCACCGGTTAAACGTCTAACTTTTGGTGCTGAGCTAAAGCATGCTGAGCGTGAAACTGAAAGCGGCGTTGATGGCGATTTAGACCGCTTACAGTTTTCTGTTAAATACTCTTTTTAATAGCTAAAAAGCTAACTACTTTAAAAAGCGGCCTAGGCCGCTTTTTTTATAAGCGAGATTGAGTTCTATATAATTCATCAATTCGTACCTAAAATCTTCATATGTGGCGCTAAAATCCAAAAAAATAGAATTATTATTGATAAAAACATTAAATACAATTGCAAATCGATATCATTTAGATTAAGTTACGCACTTCTTTTGAACTAACTGGAAAAACTTATGTCGTCCCCTCAAGTTTTGCGTTTATCTAAACTAAGCTTTGCTACTTCTTTAATTTTATCTGGTTATGCACTTGCTGATGAGGCAAATGTAAAATCTGAACCTCTCGAAAAAATTGCGGTATATGGTCAGCATCATAAAAACTACATTACTGAAGAAGCGCAATCGGCTACCAAACTAGGTTTAACAATTAAAGAAACACCACAATCAATCTCGGTAGTTTCACGCGCACTAATGGACGACTTTTCACTAGACGACATAAACTCAGTACTTGAAAGCACGCCAGGCGTAACAGTAGAGCAAATAGAAACAGATCGTACTTACTTTAAGGCCCGTGGTTTTGAAATTACGAACTTTCAAGTTGATGGCTTAGGGATCCCACAAAGCTCAGGCTCTATTCAAGGTAGTCTTGATACATCAATTTATGACCGTGTAGAGATAGTTCGCGGTGCTAATGGTTTAATGACTGGCGCTGGTAATCCTTCTGCAACTGTAAACATGGTTTTAAAAAAGCCAACTTATACAACACAGGCAAATGCATCAGCATCTTATGGCTCATGGAATAAAAAACGTTTAGATTTAGATGTATCTACGCCAATAAATGAAGACCACGCTGTACGCGCTGTATTTACAAAGCAAAAAGCTGACTCATATTTAGATCGCTACGAAACAGATAAAACCATTGTTTACTTAGCCTACGAAGGCAAATTAACAGACAACACATTATTAAGCGTTAACTACGTTAACCAACAAAAAGACGCAGATAGCCCGCTGTGGGGTGCACTACCTCTTTATTATACAGACGGAACAGCAACCGATTACGACGAATCAACCAGCACCGCTGCTGACTGGTCTTACTGGGATAACAGTGCTGAGCAAGTATATGTAACACTTGAACAAAACTTATCGGCAACATGGGTAGCTAGAGCACGTTATGCTCACATCGAAAACGAACAAGACTCAGAGTTGTTCTACGTATACGGCACCCCTGATAAAGATACTGAACTTGGTTTAACAGGTTATGCTAGCCGTTATGATTACGAAGATAAGCATGACTTATTTGATTTATATGCCAGTGGTAAGTTTGATTTATTTGGCCAAGAGCACGACCTATCATTTGGTGTTAGCCAAGCTAAAATGGATTACAACGAGCAGTCTCTTTACGATTACACTACAGGCAATGGTTTTCCAGCTATGCCATCACTTAAAACGTGGGATGGTGTAGTACCAGAGGCAACACTTGCTGATGGCTTAAATGGTAGTGATATTACTAACGAGCAAAAATCAGCTTACATATCTACTCGCATTAGATTAAGTGAGCCTTTAAGTGTGCTCGCTGGTGTGCGTTATACCGATTGGAAAACAAAAGGGAGTGCTTACGGTGTTGAACAAACAAGAAGCGACTCTGAAGTTATTCCTTATATTGGCACGGTGTACGACTTTAACGAGTCTCTATCAGCTTATGCAAGCTACACAGAAACATTTGTACCGCAAAAAGAGCTTGATATTAATGCCAACCAATTAGCTCCCGTAATAGGTAAAAGCAGTGAAGTTGGTATAAAAGCACAGTTACTTGATGACCAAATTTTCGTAACTTTTGCTTACTTCGATGCAAAGCAGGAGGGGCTTGCCATAGCTTTACCCGACTCACTACCTAGTGATACGCGTTATTATGCAGCAGATGGTATTAACAGCAACGGCTTTGAAGTTGAACTAAGTGGTCGAATAACTGATGATTTAAGCGCAAGTGTAAGTTTTAGTAACCTAACTATTGATGGTGATGATTTAGTTAAAGATTACACACCTGAAAATCAACTTAAAGTGGCCGCAACCTACCAAGTACCTTTAGTTGATGGTTTATCATTTGGTGCAAACTATCGCTGGCAGGATTCAACTAGCCGAGTTCAAGTCGAAGGTGCAAATGGTATTGCAAGCGTCACTACTCACCAAGATGCATACGGGTTACTTGATTTAATGGCCACTTACGAAATTACAGATAACGTAGGAGTCACTTTCAACGTAAATAACACCACCGGTGAAAAATATTTGCACAGCCTGTACTGGGCACAAGGTTACTACGGTGCACCTCGTAACTACGCCCTATCTGTAAACTGGCAATTATAAATATATTTGATTAATTAAAGACTCTAGATTTTTTTCTATTGAATTAAAAAACGACACATTTTTAATGTGTCGTTTTTATTTTATCTAACCTGATGTAAGTTTTTAATAACAAAAAAGCGCTAATCATTACTGATTAGCGCTTTTCAAAGCTCGGGTCAAATCAAGCTTAAAAACTCATTTGGGTGCAGTTTAAAGGTCTGGATCGTCGCCTAACTTATCTTCACCGTCTTCAGGTTCAATAGTTGCTTTTAGTAAAAGCATTTCGCGTAACTTACCTTCGATCTCATCTGCAATTTCTGGGTTTTCTTTCAAAAACTTAATTGAGTTAGATTTACCTTGGCCAACCTTGTTGCCACTATAACTGTACCAAGCACCTGCTTTTTCAACAATTTTATGCTTAACACCTAAATCAATTAACTCGCCTTGCTTAGAAATACCTTCGCCATACATGATGATAAATTCAGCTTGTTTAAATGGCGGCGCTACTTTGTTTTTAACAATTTTAACGCGGGTTTCGTTACCAACAACTTCATCACCTTCTTTCACCGAACCAATACGACGAATATCAATACGTACCGATGCGTAAAACTTAAGTGCATTACCACCCGTTGTTGTTTCTGGGTTACCAAACATAACACCAATTTTCATACGGATTTGGTTAATGAAAATACATAACGTGTTAGAGCGTTTAATATTACCAGTAAGCTTACGTAATGCTTGTGACATTAAACGTGCTTGCAAGCCCATGTGCGAGTCGCCCATGTCGCCTTCAATCTCAGCTTTTGGTGTAAGTGCAGCAACCGAGTCAATAATAACAACGTCTACTGCGCTTGAACGTACTAACATGTCACAAATTTCTAGTGCTTGCTCACCTGTATCAGGTTGAGATACAAAAAGGTCATCAATATTTACACCTAGTTTTTGTGCATATACAGGATCTAGAGCATGCTCAGCATCAATAAAGGCACATGTTTTACCTTCTTTTTGAGCTTCTGCGATAACTTGTAAAGTAAGCGTTGTTTTACCAGATGACTCAGGACCATACACTTCAACAATACGTCCCATAGGTAAGCCACCTATGCCTAAGGCAATATCAATACCTAGTGAACCTGTAGATACAGATTCAATGTTTAACGCTTTGTTGTCACCCAATTTCATAATTGAGCCTTTACCAAATTGACGTTCAATTTGTGATAGTGCTGCGTCTAACGCTTTTTGTTTGTTATCGTTCATTTTGTTCTCCAATCCAGCTAATGCGAACAAGTATACTGTATGAAATCACAGTATCAAGCTAATTTTTTCATTTTATCTCATCTATTACACTTTTTAATGCAAATACAATAGCTTGCAGTCTTACTTGAGCCCTATCACCAGTAAATATTTGTTTAAAGGTCAGTACTTTGTCATTAATTTGTATGCCAAACCATACAAGTCCAACAGGTTTACCTTCTGTTGCCCCGCCAGGCCCTGCAATGCCCGATACAGCTATAGATATATTAGCGTTTGTTGCTTTAATAGCACCTACTGCCATTTCATGGACTGTTTGCTCGCTCACAGCACCGTGTTGATTTAATGTACTAGCACTAACATTGAGCAAATCTTGCTTTGCTTGGTTACTATAAGTGACAAATGCACGGTCGATATAAGCTGAACTTCCAGGTGTATCGGTAAGCGCATAACTCACTCCGCCACCAGTACATGACTCAGCAGTAGTGATCCATAAGCATTTATCCGTTAAAATAGCGCCTAATTGCGCAGCAAGTGTTTTAATCTCTTGATGTAATTCCATATTCAGCCTTTGGGTAAATACATGTCGTTTGATCTTTATGCACCACACACTATAAAACAACAAACCCCTATGATGCAGCAGTATCTAAAAATAAAATCAGAGCATCGCGATATTTTATTGTTTTATCGTATGGGCGATTTTTACGAACTTTTTTTTGATGACGCTAAACGCGCCGCTCAATTACTCGATATTTCGCAAACTCATCGTGGTAAAGCTGGCGGTGATCCTATCCCTATGGCGGGCGTACCCTACCATGCGGTAGAAAACTACTTAGCACGTCTAGTCCAAATGGGTGAGTCAGTCGCTATCTGCGAACAAGTGGGAGACCCTGCAACCAGTAAAGGCCCTGTTGATCGTAAAGTAGTGCGTATAGTTACACCCGGTACAATTTCTGATGAAGCGCTTTTACAAGAACGACAAGACAATCTCCTTACCAGCGTTTGGCAAAGTAAAAAAGGCTTATACGGGATTGCTTATTTAGACATTAACTCTGGTCGTTTTAATATTGTCGAAGTAAATACCGACGAAGCCTTTAGCTCAACTATTCAGCGCCTATCACCAGCCGAACTTCTTTATAGCGAAAGCTTTGAAAACGTTCATTTAATTGAACATATAAAAGGTGCTCGCCGTCGCCCAGAGTGGGAATTCGATTTAGATACGGCTCAGCACTTATTATGCGATCAGTTTGGTACTAAAGATTTAGTTGGCTTTGGTGTTGATAAAGCCCATAGCGCGCTTGTTGCTGCAGGTTGCCTAATGCAATACGTAAAAGATACACAACGTATTGCACTGCCACATATTCGTGCAATTACGCTTGAGCACAACGAACACGCTGTTATTTTAGATGCCGCTACCCGTAAAAATTTAGAATTAACTGTTAATTTATCGGGCGGGTTTGAAAATACACTTGCTCAAGTACTTGATAAAACAGCCACACCTATGGGTTCTCGCTTACTTAAGCGCCGTATTCATACACCAATTCGTAATAAAGACGAGCTAAATTCACGTTTAAATGCAATTAGCGCTATTTTAGATGCGCAGCTTTGCGGTGAATTACACGAATCATTAAAAGAGATTGGTGATGTAGAGCGTGTTATTGCACGCCTAGCTTTATGTACTGCACGCCCGCGTGATTTAACTCGCCTGCGCAGTGCGCTACAAGCACTTGCACCACTGCATACTTTGTTAGCTGACGCTAACGATCCTCGTATAGCAGGTATCATCAAGCACTCGCCTGAACTACCTGATTTACAAGCGTTATTAGAACGAGCTTTGATAGAAAACCCACCGGTACTTATTCGTGACGGTGGCGTTATTGCCCCTGGTTACAATAGTGAGCTTGATGAGTGGCGTAACTTAAGCAAAGGTGCAACCGACGTACTTGAGCAATTAGAACTGCGAGAGCGCGAACGTACGGGCATTAGTACGCTTAAAATCGGTTATAACCGCGTACACGGCTTTTTTATTGAAGTAAGTAGAGCTAATGCGCACTTAGTGCCAGCCGACTACATTCGTCGCCAAACGCTTAAAAATAACGAACGTTACATTATTCCAGAGCTTAAAGAGCACGAGGATAAAGTACTCGGTAGCCAATCAAAAGCTCTCGCGCTTGAAAAACAACTATACGAGGAGCTGTTTAGATTTATTGCTCCACATATTGAGCAGTTGCAAATGATGGCAACAGCATTGGCTGATTTAGACGTTTTAAACAATTTAGCTGAGCGTGCATTCGCACTCAATTATGCAAAACCAGAATTGTGCGATAACGACAATATAAGCATTAAGCAAGGTCGTCACCCTGTTGTTGAACAAGTAATGAAAGAACCGTTTATTGCTAACCCTGTTGAATTAAACAGCCAACGTAAAATGCTAATTATTACCGGTCCAAACATGGGCGGTAAATCAACCTATATGCGCCAAACGGCACTTATTGTTCTAATGGCTCACATTGGCAGTTATGTCCCCGCTGACAGCGCTAAAATTGGTAATATCGACCGCATATTTACACGTATTGGTGCAAGCGATGATTTAGCATCAGGGCGTTCAACCTTCATGGTAGAAATGACCGAAACAGCAACGATTTTAAATAATGCAACTGCGCAGTCTTTAGTATTAATGGATGAGATTGGTCGCGGTACAAGTACTTACGATGGACTCTCTCTTGCGTATGCAACAGCCGATCATTTAGCATCAAAAATATCTGCTAAAACATTGTTTGCTACGCACTACTTTGAATTAACAGAACTTGCTGAGCAAACTACGGGCCTTGTAAACGTGCACCTTGATGCAATAGAGCATAACGACACTATTGCGTTTATGCATACAGTTCTCGACGGTGCAGCAAGCAAAAGCTTTGGTTTACAAGTAGCCGCTCTTGCTGGAGTGCCAAAAGCTGTGATTGCACAAGCAAAGCAAAAACTTAAGTTGCTTGAAAATCATCAAAGCGTCACTGCACCAAATACAGAACAACAAGCCTTTACTTTTAATAACGAAATTACACAAAGTACACCTTCAGAAGTTGAAGAGCAGTTAAGCGCAATCGACCCTGATAATTTATCGCCACGCCAAGCGCACGATTTGTTATATAAACTAAAAGCATTGCTGTAATTTATATCACCTAATTTACAAGCATAAAAAAAGCCGAAGAATAAATTCTTCGGCTTTTTAACACACATAGTCTCTTAAACTATTTAACTAGTTACGAAAACTGGTTAAACAAGCTATCTGTACTTAAACCTTCTTGTTGCAAAATGTCTTTTAGACGACGTAATGCCTCTACCTGAATTTGTCTTACACGCTCACGTGTTAAGCCTATTTCACGACCTACATCTTCAAGTGTAGATGGCTCATAGCCAAGCAATCCAAATCGACGTGCTAACACTTCACGTTGTTTAGGGTTTAATTCACCTAACCAATCAACAATATGTTTATTAATATCATTATTTTGTACTTCGCCTTCAGGACCAGCACTTTTTTCATCAGGGATGATATCAAGTAGTACACTGTCGTTTTCGCCACCAATAGGCATGTCTACTGATGCAATTCTTTCGTTTAAACGTAGCATTTTAGTAACGTCTTCAACGGGTCTATCTAGGCAAGCTGCAATTTCGTCAGCTGTTGGCTCATGGTCAAGCTTTTGAGTTAACTCACGCGCTGTACGTAAATACACATTAAGCTCTTTAACTACATGAATAGGTAAGCGAATGGTACGCGTTTGGTTCATAATGGCACGTTCAATTGTTTGACGTATCCACCATGTAGCGTAAGTAGAGAATCTAAATCCACGCTCAGGGTCAAATTTTTCAACTGCGCGAATTAAGCCTAAGTTACCCTCTTCAATTAAATCAAGTAGAGCAAGGCCGCGATTATTGTAACGACGTGCTATTTTAACAACCAAACGTAAGTTACTTTCAATCATACGTTTACGTGAGGCTTCACACCCTCGAAGTGATTTGCGAGAAAAAAACACTTCTTCTTCAGCACTAAGCAAAGGAGAAAAACCAATTTCGCCTAAATAAAGTTGAGTTGCGTCAAGATTTTTAGTTACTTCTTCTTTAGCAAAGATTTCATCGTCGTCTACTTTATCTAGTAGAGCTGTGCTTTCATCAACATCGATGTCATCGAACTTTTCGTCAGTCGTAGTATGTTTGTCAAGTTTTGCTGCGCTAGCCATAAGCCTTCTCCCGAGCAATTATCAATACCTAAAAATTAGGGTAGGTATTTAGCAGGATTGACAGCTTGCCCTCGGTAGCGAATTTCAAAGCGAAGCGCGGTGACCGGAGATTCTGAATTACCAATTTCTGCTATTTTTTGTCCTGCCTTAACTTTCTGCTTTTCTTTAACAAGTAATTTCGAGTTATGTGCATAAGCACTTAGGTAATCATCATTATGTTTCAATATGATTAAACTACCATAACCTCGAAGGGCGTTACCCGCGTATACCACTGTTCCTTGTGCCGCAGCTAAGACTGAAGCCCCTTTGCGATTAGTAATCTGTAAACCTTTATAACCGTTTTCCTTATTAGAGAAGCGTTTGGTAATTTTGCCCTTTGCAGGCCAAAACCACTTAACTTTACTGCTCGACAAGCGTTTAGTATTACTAATTTTGTTACTGGCTTGTTTCTGAACATACTCTCGTTGTTTTGGGGGATCAAGCTCTTTCTTTAAAATTATGTTATTTTTTTGTAGTTTTTTTATAGACTTTTTACTCGAATTCGTATAATTTCCGTCCTTTTTTGTTTTTTCGGGCTTAGGGAGTAAGGAGATGTTTTGCCCAGGGAAAATTGTGTAAGGTGATGGAATTGAATTGTTTTTTGCAAGTAATCTAAAGTCTTGCCCAGCACTAAAGGCAATAGAGTAGAGCGTATCTCCTTTTTGTACTTTATAGCTAGCCCCATTAATGTTAACAGTATGACCTAAATCATTAACATTATTATTTAAGCTACTAACAGGTGCTGGAACATGGCGAGAAGAGCAACCAAAGAGGAAAATACTAATAAATATAGTTACATACAGTAAACACTGTTTATTCATTGTATTTTTCCCCTAAATTAGAAAATTGATATTTTTAACGCTTAACGCAATAAAAAGTAAGCTAGCGCAATTAATACCACTAATCCCCAACCAAGTATTTCAATATACTGACGTAATTTTCGCTCCATTTGAGCTCCGCCCCACTTCATTAAGGCTGAAACTAAAAAGAAACGCGCACCGCGCCCAATGGCTGATGCTATTAAAAATGGCAAAAATGCCATTTGTAAAACACCTGCGCCAATCGTAAATACTTTATATGGTATAGGCGAAAAACCGGCTAAAAACACAACCCAAACACCGTAATCCTTGAACCAGTTTAGTGCTATATCAAACTTTTCTTGCCAGTGCATTTGTGCAATCAATGGCTCTACAACGGGTTCAAATAGCCAAAAACCAAGTAAGTAACCAACCACTCCACCAATAACCGATGCTATTGTGGCAAAGCTTGCAAATCGCCATGCTTTGTTTGGTTGCGCAAGTGACATAGGTGCAAGCATTACATCGGGTGGTATCGGGAAAAAAACTGATTCTGCAAAGCTCATAGCAGCTAAGTAACGTTCCGCATGACGGTGTTTTGCCCACACTAGGGCCATATCGTATAACTTGGTAAACAACTTCAAAATGAATTCCTATTCAATATCGCCAGGTACTAACGGCACAAATCTAACGGGAGCAATAACATGCTCTTTATAATTATCGCCTTTGCGGATAACCATTACTAATTTTTGATCGCTCTCACCAATTGGGGCTAATAACACGCCACCATCGGCCAACTGAGCAAGTAAATCTTGCGGAACTTTAGAGGCCGCAGCAGTCACTATAATACCATCAAACGGTGCTTGTGATTGCCAGCCTTGCCAACCATCGCCATGCTTCATGGTTACATTATATAAATCGAGTTGCTGCAAACGTCTTTTTGCCTGCCACTGAAGTGTTTTAATACGCTCTACCGAGTAAACCTTTGTAAACGTTTTGGCCAATATTGCAGTTTGATACCCAGATCCTGTACCTATTTCTAACACTTTATTGCGCACACCAGCTAAACGAAGTAGCTCTGTCATGCGCGCTACTATGTAAGGCTGAGAAATTGTTTGCCCTTGCCCAATAGGTAGCGCTGTATTTTCATAGGCTTTGTGTTTTAGCACATCATCTATAAAAATATGGCGCGGAATATCAGCTATAGCACTAAGTACTTGCGTATCTTCAACACCTTCACGCTTTAGTAAGTCAGATAGCGCTTTAGCACTGCGGGTATAATTAGCGAGCACGATTAATCTCCAAATCGGCTAACCATTCTCCTACTACCTTTAAGCTATCTTTAGCTGTCATATCAACACTCAGTGGCGTAACTGAGGCATAGCCATTATTGATTGCGTAAAAGTCGGTGCCTTCACCAGCATCGCTTTCGGTGCCAAGCGATCCGTACCAATAAATATCACGGCCCCAAGGATCGGTTTGTTTCGTCATCGTTTCGGCTTTATGACGAGCACCTAAACGTGTTACTTGCACCCCTTTTAATTCACTTAATGGAATATCTGGTACATTAATATTTATTATTTGATCTTTAGGCAGCGGATGCGAAGCCAAGCCTTTAATAATATTGACGGTAACTGCAGCGGCTGTTTCAAAATGATCGCCATTATGTGAGCAAAGCGATACCGCAATTGCAGGCAGACCTAAATGGCGACCTTCAGTTGCAGCGGCAACAGTACCGGAATAAAGCGTGTCATCACCCAAATTGGCACCATGGTTAATACCAGCAACAACTAGATCTGGCTTTTCATCAGCTAACTGATTTACACCTAAATGTACACAATCAGTGGGTGTGCCATTAACTGACATAAAACCATTTTCGAGTGTAGTCGCTCGTAGCGGGTTCATAAGTGTTAAAGAATTACTTGCGCCACTACAGTTGCGATCAGGTGCAACAAGGGTTACATCTGCAATTTGTATAAGCGCCTGATATAAAACCGCAATGCCTTTGGCATTTACGCCATCATCGTTACTTAACAGTATCTTCATTTATGCCATTATCCTTTTCTTTGCGCTCTCGAGGGCTAGCATCTGTGTAATCCACCAGCTCACGTAATAATGCGGTTGCAAAACACCCTTTTGGCAAACCAAAGCTTAGTTTTAGTGTGGTTTCATCAAGTGTTTCAACAGTTAAGTTTTGTGGAATTAAGCGCAGCATTCGGCGCTCATTTTTAAGGCCTAATTCACCTAAACCATCACACCATGTTTGGAAAGGTTCAAGCCATATTTTTTCTTGTTCGGTTAAGCCTTTTTCGCTTTTTCCCACCATAGGTGCCGACATCATAATATCGCCGGTGGCTAATCGCTCTATGTTTTCGTCATTAATTGCATCTTCAAAAAATGCATTGCTGCCGCTGAGCATAAATACTTCACGGTGCATTGTTTTAGCTAAACCATGCTCTTTTACACGTAGGCTCACTAACTGATTAAATACATGCGATCGTGCTGCTGAAATAATAATACCGCGCAACTTTTTATCTCGAATACGCTCACCGGCAAACATTTTTTCAGCCATAACTAAGTTATGACCGCCATGCCCAAAGCGCTGTTCGCCAAAGTAATTTGGCACACCTGCGCGCACGGCATTAATACGGCATAGAATATCAAGAGGGTTGGTTACGTTACGAAGCGAAATAGTAAATTTATTACCTTTGTGGCAGCCCGTACGTAACTTACGGTCGTGGCGCTGTTGCGACACAATAAAAATACTCTCGCTATTCAAGTCGCTAAAATCGATAGGCTTTTTAATCGGTACTTTTACACTAAACCACTGCGAGCACACGCCGTGGCGATCTTTCATGCCTGCATAGCTTACGTCTCGCGGTGAAACACCCGCACGCTGTGCAATTAGCTTTGCAACGTATTGCGTGTTTTCGCCTTTTTTAACCACCTGCAAACACACGTGTTCGCCACTGCCGGTAAATTCTATACCTAAGTCTTCATCAACCATAAAGTCTTCAGCAGTAGTTTTAAAATCAGCTTTAGAAAGCGGCGCACCGTATAAATAATTTAAATCGCTCATGCGTTTTTTGTACTCGCAAGCTCTTTACTCATAATAACAACTGCATGGCTCGAAATACCTTCTTTGCGCCCTTCAAAGCCTAGCTTTTCGGTGGTAGTGGCTTTAACGTTAATTTGGCTAAGGTCGCAATTTAAATCGCTGGCTAAATTAGCGCGCATAGCTTCAATATGAGGCAACATTTTTGGTGCCTGTGCAACAATAGTCACATCGCCATTCCCAAGTACATAACCTTGCTTCTTAGCTAAGCCCACTACATGGCGAAGTAAAATACGGCTATCGATATTTTCATACTCGCTTGCCGTATCTGGAAAGTGCTTACCAATATCACCCATTGCAAGTGAGCCTAAAATAGCATCGCATAATGCATGAATAGCAACATCACCATCTGAGTGCGCTAAAAAGCCCTGTGGGTAATCAATTTTTTCACCACAAATAGTTAGCGGGCCTTCGCCGCCAAATTTATGTACGTCAAAACCATGGCCAATTCGTATCATAATCCACTCTCGTTTTGTTGTTTATGTAATAAAAACCCAGCCAGGTCTAAATCCTCTGGCGTGGTTATTTTAATATTATCGCTGCGACCTGCTACAAGCTTAACCGGTTTACCCGCCCACTCAATTGCACTGGCTTCATCGGTAATAGTAGCCCCGCTTGCTAATGCGTTTTGCAGTGCATTTTTAAGCTCGTCATATTTAAAAAACTGCGGGGTAAGGGCTTGCCATAAATCGTCTCGTGGCACAGTTTGTAGGGCATGAGTGTGGCCACGTTTTATGGTGTCTTTTACTTTACTGGCTAAAATACCGCCTTCATCAGCGTTTATGCATTCGTCAATTAGACGTTCTATATCACTAATATTAACTAATGGACGAGCGGCATCATGCACCAACACCCATGTTGGTGGGTTAGGCGCTAAAAAAAGCAAGCTATTAAGCACCGAGTCGGCTCGCTCTTTACCGCCACTGGCTCGCACAATGCGATTATCAAGCAGTGGGAGTTCGTCAAAATAGGGGTCGCTGTCGCTAAGGGCAACAACAATAGTGCGTAATTGAGGTAATTGAGAAAGTTTAGCTAAGGTGTGTTCTAAAATGGTCTTACCGGCTAATTGTATATATTGCTTAGGCGCATTGTGCTGCATTCTACTGCCAACACCCGCCGCAGGTACAATTGCTGCAATAGTCTGTTTATTTGTCATATTGTTTGCCCGGTAAAACACGAATAAATGTTTCGTCCGGTTTAATCATTCCCAATTCGTTGCGTGCACGCTCTTCAATGCCTTCTTGGCCAAGCTTTAAGTCTTCAATATCTGCTTTAAGTACTTTATTACGTTTAATGAGTTTTTCGTTGGTTTGATGATGCGACGTTACTGCACCTTTTAGTCGTGTGTAGTCTTGTAAACCATTATGACCAAACCATAACCTGTATTGTACAAACAGTGCTAAGCACAGTAAGCCAACTTGAAAAATACGCATTTAACACTCCTTATTTTAAGTTCCAAATACCTTAACTTTAATACGCTAAGGGGCGCTTTAAATTGCGCCAATTAATACTACCCGCTAAAAGCATTTCGCGTAGTGATAAAACCCGTGGCATACAACGCTTCGAAAATTGCCACTGATGCCCGCAACATGCAGCGGTTAAACTCACCTTACTTGGCTTTATTAGCTGAGCATTTTGCTGCTCTAGCCCATTTCCTAAAAAATCAAACCAACCAAGCTCGTTACAATGCAGCTTATTTTCGCCTAACTGATCGATACTGTCTATTCTAAGACGCACCTGATCGTAGCCATGCAATATAACGGGCACAATAAGCCCCACTTTGGCATACGTTTGATAAAAAAGTTCATTAGCTTGAACATTCACATCGGGTGGGGTCGGTTTTTGCTTTTCAAGCCACGTACCATTTTGTGAGTCCAGCGTAAAAGGCGTGTCACCATTGGCAACTAACGTTGCCGCTCGCTCAATATAATAAGGTAGGCTTTTTAACTGGCGGCGCAGTTTATCGGCATTAGGCTCTGCAACTAATCGCTGAACCTCACGCTGATAAAACGCATTGCACAATTGTGCATACAACACTTTTTGTGCATCAGTTTGCCAAATTTCAACTTGCTGTTGAGCACCAAGTGACTGATTTTTAGCGACCAAAAGCTGTACTCAAAAATATTCAGGTAAATGTTTTATAACACAGTATTGAATATTTTTTAAGCGCAGCGCAGTATTTTAAGCGCTTGGCTTTTCACCTAATTTTGCTTTACCTGATTCTAAAAATTGCACAACCGTATTACGCTTTTTACCAATCAATAAACTGCCATCAGCTAAAAACATAAAGTTTTGCCAATTGCGTTTAAATACATCAAACGTCGTTTCGATAATATTATCGCGTGCCATACAAAAATAAACCGTGGTGTTAGCTTCCCAATCTAAAAACGTTAAGATTGCTTCTGGTGGTAACGCATCGCCATTTTCCCACGCATCTTGCCAATCTACTTCTTGGCTAAAGCTTTTTTCTTGACCACACCAATCGGTGTCTTCAAAAAAATCAGGGTGATCAAACTCACGGCTCACCATGGTTGTCCAAAGTACGGCTGCGCGTTCGTCGCTCATAGGCTTTATTTTTGCTGCGTCTTCATCAGATACAGGTAAATCTTTGTGGCGAAAAACCCACGCCTTTTTGTAATCATCTAAAGAAATATAGTTCATAGTATTGGCAAATTAGTTAACATTAAAAGTGCAAAGCCAAATTATACAAGAGATCAAAACATGACTACAGCAATAAAACCACTTTCCCTAAAACCAGGCATATACCAACACTACAAAGGCCCGCAATATAAAGTTATTCATGTTGCCACCCATAGCGAAACCGAGGAACAGCTTGTGATTTACCAAGCACTTTATGGTGAATTTGGTATATGGGCGCGCCCATTAAGCATGTTTAACGAAACAATAGAAAAAGACGGTAAAACTATACAGCGTTTTGCTTATATTGGACCTGCTGCTTAACTATGGCATTATAACAAAATAACTTACTGCTCAGACCAGACAAGGGTACACCGTGCAATTTAATTCAACTGACAATTACATAGCGAGTAGCGCGCTTAAACAAGCTGTAAATGCTGCCATTATGCTCGAAAAACCACTTTTAATTAAAGGCGAACCTGGCACAGGTAAAACTATGCTGGCTGAGGAGTTGGCTAAAAGCCTAGATACCACACTTATTCAGTGGCATATAAAATCGACTACTAAAGCGCAGCAAGGTTTATACGAGTACGACGCGGTTTCGCGCCTGCGCGACAGCCAACTAGGTGACGAGCGCGTACACAACATTAGTAACTACATCGTTAAAGGTAAGCTTTGGCAGGCATTTACGTATGCAGAGCTTAACGGCAAACGCCCAGTACTATTAATTGATGAAATAGACAAAGCCGACATAGAGTTCCCAAACGACTTACTACTTGAGCTTGATAAAATGGAGTTTCATGTTTACGAAACTAACGAGCGCATTGTCGCAAAAGAGCGCCCTATTGTAATCATCACATCAAATAACGAAAAAGAATTGCCGGACGCATTTTTACGCCGCTGCTTTTTTCATTATATTGATTTTCCTAGCAGCGATGAAATGCAGCAAATTATTGACGTGCACTACCCTAACGTTAAACAGGATTTAGTACGCCAAGCACTTGAAGTGTTTTTTAACCTGCGCGAAGCAAACGGCCTTAAAAAGAAGCCCTCCACCAGCGAATTACTCGACTGGTTAAAGCTTTTAATGGCTGAAGACATAGACGCTAAAACACTGCACGACAAAGCTAAAAAAGGCGGTTTAATGCCCATGTTCGGCGCTTTACTTAAAAATGAGCAAGACATAAGCCTAATCGAAAAATTAGCCTTTATGAGCCGCCGTTAATATGTTGATTGCGTTTTTCTTCAAACTGCGTGAATACCGTTTACCGGTGAGCCTTCGAGAACTACTCGATTTAATAAACGCCTTAAAAAAAGGCGTTATATTTGCCGACGTAGACGCTTTTTACCATTTAGCACGCACCATAATGGTAAAAGACGAAACGCACTTTGACCGATTTGATAAAGCCTTTAGCGACTACTTTAGCGGTATTGCCGATCTTGATTTGCTCGAGAGTTTAAAGCAACAGCACAACTTACCTGAAGACTGGCTACGTAAAGAGTTTGAAAAAAACCTAAGCGATGAAGAAAAAGCCCAACTTAAAGCTATGGGCGGGCTCGATGAGCTTATGAAAACCCTAAAAGAGCGTTTAGAAGAGCAACAAAAACGCCACGCTGGCGGTAATAAATGGGTAGGTACTGGCGGCACATCACCTTTTGGGGCATACGGCTATAACCCAGAAGGCGTGCGTATTGGGCAAGACGGCAACCGTAACCGCCAAGCAGTAAAAGTGTGGGACAAACGAGAATACAAAAACCTCGACACCGACAGAGAAATTAGTTCGCGCACAGTTAAACTCGCCCTTAAAAAGTTACGTAAGTTTGCCCGCACAGGCGCAAGCGACACGCTTGATTTAAACGAGACTATTCGCGCTACTGCAAAACAAGGCGGCATGCTTGATGTAAAAATGGCACCCGAACGCCACAATGCAGTAAAAGTATTAATGCTGTTTGATATTGGCGGCTCAATGGATGACTACATCCACACCTGCGAAGAATTATTTAGCGCAGCCCACAGCGAGTTTAAACACTTAGAGTTTTACTACTTTCATAACTGTTTATACGAGCACGTCTGGCAAGACAACGCGCGCCGACATTCAAACGTAATAGACACCATGACGCTCATAAACAAGTTCACTAGCGACTACAAAGTAATATTTGTAGGCGATGCCACTATGGGCCCATATGAAATAGCCTACCCTGGCGGCTCCGTAGAACACTACAACGAAGAGCCCGGCAGTGCATGGTTGCAACGTGTAACAAACCACTTTGATAAAGTCGCTTGGCTCAACCCACAACCCGTTGAACACTGGCCGTACTATCAATCGATTGGCTTTATAAAAGAGCTAATGAACAATCGCATGTATGCGCTGAGCTTAGATGGGATAAGTAGAGCGATAAAAGAGCTGAGTTAAAGTTTGACTCAGCTCTTTTTGTATTAAAGTAGTTTGAATCATCAATTTAAAAAGTAATAGTAGCTTTAGTTATTTACATCAAAAAGAAATACCAACATTACAATTATCTGCAACACATCCAGATAACTCTGAAGAACCTCCATCAGGAAAGGTTACTTTTAGATAATCACCATTAGCTTCAAAATAGAAGCCTGCAAAAACCATATCCAGACGCGAAACCAAAATATCACACTGCTCAGTGATAGTTAGTACAAGATGTATTTTTCGATGCCTTTCTCTAATAGTTATACAAGGGCCTTTAACTTCTACATCCCAGAGAGAAGAATTAGCTTTCCACTCATTATCTTTAATTTCTAGTGAGACTTCTCCATTAGAGTCTGTAAATAAACCAGATAGCAAAAATGGTTGACCTAAGTACTCAGGTTTTTTTAATTGAAATAATGGGTAATTTGCAACTTGAATAGGGATTTTACAGTTGCTTAACTTTACACCACCAAAAATTAAAGAAGGATTACGCTCTGGGAAATCAAAAAACTCATTAGAGTAACCTTGTTGTAAACACTTTGGCATCCGCATTGCTAATTTTACACGTGACTTTGACCACATTTTTGTAGTTACCTTTGAATGGCATTGTGGACATAGGAGGGTCATATTAGCCGGGTCATGTTTTTTTGCATCTTTAAACTCAGGATCTACATGTTCATATTGAATTATTCCTAATCCACAAATAACACAACCGAATCCACATTGCTGACGAATCTCTCGCTTTATTTCTGCTGGAATTACTCTACTCAAATCAAATTTATTAACTTCCATATTCTTCTTATCCAGTTAAGTTATTATATTAAAATCATTTAATTTATTCTGTAGACGCTTATTTACTCAATAAACTTACACATTCCGAGCCCTAAACCATCGCCATCGCGTTTTACATAACCATATTGAGTATAAAAGCTTTCTTTACCGTGAGCACTTAATAAACCTATAGTAGCGCCATTAGAGCAGGTGTTGTTTAGGTAGTTTTCAATGTGGGTCATAACTAAATGACCTATGCCTTGTTTTTGATAACTTGGCGCAACAATTACATCTTGAATATAAAAATACATTGCGCCATCACCGATTATTCTACCAGTGCCTATCAACTTATCAGTATCATATACGGCAACCCAAAAAAGTGAGTTTTCGATGCTTGCTTTTAATGCTTTATCGTCAGGGTTTTGCCACTTTACTTGTGTGCGTAAATTTGCAAATGCGTCTAATACTGGAGCGGTATGTTCAATTTTGTATTTCATAATCTCCCCACTCTCACTTTTAAAGCGCTTTACTCATAAACAAGCTGTACGGATCTAGCTCATAATCACCAAAGGGTTCGCATTCTTTAAAACCAAATTGAGTGTAAAGCTTTTGTGCGGGCAAAAATGCCTCTGCTGTTCCGGTTTCTAGGCTTAGCTTTTTATAACCTCGCAGTGTTGCTTGCTCAATAATATGCGAGAGTAACTTAGCGGCTATACCTTGACGTAAATAGCTGCTTGATGTGCGCATTGATTTAATTTCGCCTTCGGTCGCATTTAGTGCTTTTAAAGCGCCAACACCCGCTAAATTATTATCAATCCATAAGCTATAAAAAGTTATATCGGGCTGAGTGAGTTTACTCACATAAAGTGCATGCACACTCTCAACAGGCGAATGTTTTAGCATATCGTTATGATGCGCTTGTAGTAGCTTTATAACGTGTGGGTTTGAAAGCTCGCCTACTCGAATATCCATTTATACCTCGTTTAATTTTAGAGTATTAATATACTTAATATAAAGTCCCAATAACCTTATATTTAATTCACCATCATTAGAAGCTATAACGCTACCGACTGATTTCGAATTATCTAAGCTCCCGATTCGCATTTCAAATTTTGTATTATCAAAACTATCTATAAAGATATGGCTTCCATTTTGATCATCAAAATATGATGCATAATTGTCTGAAACAGACATATCAAATTTCATAGCTTCCTCCTTGTAAACTAAAACTTACCAATAAAAATTAGCAAAGCTTAATAAAGACGTTGCCAAAGCATTAGTTTAAAGTGCTTATGTTTACGCAGCTTAATTTAGGCTGCTAGTTTCCACACTACAAATGCGACTGCAAAACCAACTAAATACACCAAACCTAACCAACTTAAACAGCTCAGTAACACGCTGTGTGTAATATCAGGCTCTGAGCGCACTAAGCTAAAGTTAAGCCATGCAAAAACAGGTGTTGTAACAAATGAAAGTGTCATCGCAAACGTAAGCATGGGACCAAGGGCTGATTTAAAAAATAAAATAACCGCCATACCGGCAAGTGCTTGTAGTATTAACCAAATATTTAGGCTGTGTTTTGATTGCTTAAAGCCAAGTAGTTTATTAGATTCGTTAAGCGTGCGGGCGTAGCCATCAAGCACGGTGAGTGTGGTGCCAAACATACATAAAACAGCGATTGCTGATACCAGCGGTCTTGCCCACTCGCCTATTGTTAATGCGTACATATCAATAAGCTGCTTGGCAAACGCGACACCGCCGAGTTCTATACTGCTAGTTTGCCCATACTGTACCAATACACCTAAGCTAAAAAATACTAAGGCTAAGCCAGCTGTAAGCCAGTAACCTACGTTAAAATCGAACAGGCCTTGGCTTTTAGAAACTGTTTGCTGCGCTTGTTTTTCTTTTAGCCATAAAGAACTTAATGCAGATATTTCGATAGGGGCTGGCATCCAGCCCATTAAAGCCACCATAAAGCTAAGCATGGCAACTTCATACGGTGAAGGCCCTATATAATCAGCAGGTGCCATTGGGCCGTTACTAAATGCAATGGCAAGGGCAATCAAAGTAGCGAGCGTAAGCAGCCCCATAATGTCTTTGGCAACGTTATCTAGCGCTTTAAAGTGCCCAAGTAGCAATATAACTAAACATACCCCGAGCAGCATCCAACAAAGCAAGGTTACTTCAATAACAATAGGCAGGGCGTAATGCAGTAAGCTTGCGGTAAGCAGTAATACACCGGCGGTATTAACTACAGCAGCTACAATGTTTAAACCGATAAAGCTATAAAAGTAAAACGGACCTTTGCTTTTATAACCCTCCACTAGGCTATTTTTAGTAGCGAGTGTGTATTCCATACCAAAACGAAAAAACGGGTACTTTAAAACATTAACAACGAGGATAAGCCAAAATAATTGCCAGCCAAATATTGCCCCAGCTTGCGTAGAGGCAACTAAGTGAGAACCGCCAATAGCGGCTGTTGCCATGAGTATTCCGGGTCCAAGCGCACCTAGTCGAGACTTCCATACTGCTTTTGTTGTGTGCATTAATTTCTCAAAATATGTGTGTTGTGTGTTCTTTTTATTAATTTTTATAATTAATAAACTGCAAGAACGCATAACTTACCTAAATTACAGGCAATAAAAAAGAGCCATACGGCTCTTTTTTACAATACTTTGTGACTAAATTTTATTTAAGATCCATCTCTTGGATGATCTCGTGTGCGATTTCAGGTGTAGTGCTAACAGGCTTTTCGTGTAAGTTTGCTTTTATCTGCCCTTTTCGATGTTTTAGTGCCGCATCGAGTTTTTTAGCTGCGCTTGCAATGGCAGGGTACATAACTTCGTTTTCCCCTTTTACCGATATGCGCGTGCCTTCGTAATTAGTGCTAATTTCAGCTTGGATTTTATGATGCTCTTTAGACAAAATAATATCGAGTGCAATAAGCGATGGAAAATGGCTCTCGATTTTTGAAAATTTTTCGTTGATGTGCTCTCTAATAGAGTCAGTAACTTCAACATGGTGACCAGAAAGATTAATTTTCATAGGGTATCCTTTTATTTGTTACCTCATAAATAGTATTGGGGGCTATTTAGATTAACACAAGGAAAAAAGAGAGATATTTGAGGTTTATTTGCGGTTTTTGGTGATTTAAATCATGCGTTGCGCAAAGTTTATGCAAAGCCCATAGTGCATGGGCTTTCAGACGTCTAGCTGTACTGATTAATCTGTGTACGAACAACAGTAGTCAGCAAAATCAGATACTTTTACTTTAAAGCTTACATTTGCATCAACATTAAACGATTCACCTGCGTTAAATGTTTTCCATTCGCTTGCCCCTGGTAATAAAATATCCCATTGGCCAGCTAAAAGCTCCATGCACTCTTTTTGGTTTGTATCAAAAACAAACTCACCTGGTTGCATAAAACCTAACGTTTTCGCTTCGCCATCACCTAAAATAACGGTACGGCTCGACACTTTTCCGTCAAAATATACATTGGCTTTTTTTACTACACTTACGTTATCAAACTTTGGCATTTTTAGCTCCTGCTATTAATTTAAGATTTTTGTTTATAAATTTTATCGCACTACCTTGCCTGATAGCTTACTTTCTTGCAAGAAAAGCAGCATTGTTCAAGGTGAAGTTGCTTCATGTAAAGGCATAAAAAAACCCGCAACATGTGCGGGTTTTTCAATTACTTACTTTATTTGATCAAAGCGATTAAAAAAGCTCGTTTGCTTTGCTTACAATGTTTTCCACTGTAAAACCAAAGTGCTCAAACAGCTCGCCAGCAGGTGCTGACTCACCAAAGGTAGTCATACCTACTACTGCGCCATTTAGACCTACGTACTTGTACCAGTAGTCAGCAATACCTGCTTCTACTGCTACGCGGCGTGTAACAGATGCCGGTAATACGCTTTCTTTGTACTCTGCGCTTTGATCTTCAAAGGCATCAGTACATGGCATAGATACAACACGTACCTTTTTACCTTGGCTGCGTAGCTCAGTTGCTGAATCTTGTGCTAGTTGCACTTCAGAGCCCGTCGCAATGAAAATAATTTCAGGATTGCCGTCACAGCTAAGGATGTAACCACCCTTTTTAACATCGCTTAATTGCTGTGCGTCACGCGCTTGTTGCTCAAGACCTTGGCGAGTAAAGATTAACGATGTTGGACCGTCTTTACGCTCAATAGCTTGTTGCCATGCAATTGCCGACTCAACTTGGTCACATGGGCGCCAGTTGTATAAGTTAGGCGTTAAACGCATGCTTGCAATTTGCTCTACTGGTTGGTGAGTTGGACCATCTTCACCTAAACCGATTGAATCGTGCGTGTATACAAAAATGCTTGGTTGCTTCATTAATGCAGCCATACGTACGGCATTTTTTGCATATTCAACAAACATTAAGAACGTAGCACCGTAAGGAATAAAGCCTTTATGAAGGGCAATACCATTCATAATTGCCGACATACCAAACTCACGTACACCGTAGTAAATGTAGTTACCGCTTGCATCGTCGTGTGTTAAACCTTTAGAGCCATCCCAAATTGTTAAGTTTGAGCCTGCTAAATCGGCTGAGCCACCCATAAATTCTGGTAATAACGGACCAAATGCGTTTAATGCATTTTGTGATGCTTTACGAGACGCTGGGTTTGCTGGGTTTGCTTGTAATTGCTCAATGTACGCTTGAGATTTTTCAGCCCAATCGCCAGGCAGTTCGTTATTAATACGACGCTTGTATTCAGCTGCAAGCTCTGGGTATGCTTTTGCGTATGCTGCAAACTTTTCGTCCCAGCTTGATTCAAGCTGCTGACCTTTTTCTTTGCTATCCCATTGTGCGTAAATATCATCAGGAATTTCGAACGCATCGCCAGTCCAACCTAAGAATTCGCGAGACGCTTTAATTTCGTCATCACCTAGTGGTGCACCGTGACAATCGTGGCTACCAGATTTATTAGGTGAGCCGTAACCAATAATTGTTTTACAACAAATTAGTGATGGTTTATCTGTAACGCTTTTAGCTTCTGCAATTGCAGCACTTATAGCATCGCTGTCGTGGCCATCAACACCACTAATTACATGCCAACCGTATGCTTTAAAGCGAGCTGGCGTGTCATCTGTAAACCAACCTTCTACTTCACCATCGATTGAAATGCCGTTGTCATCCCAAAATGCAACAAGTTTACCCAGACCTAATGTGCCTGCAAGTGAACCAGCTTCATGAGAAATACCTTCCATAAGGCAGCCATCGCCCATAAATGCATAGGTAAAGTGATCAACAATATCGTGACCTTCACGGTTAAACTGTGCAGCTAGCGCTTTTTCAGCAATTGCCATACCTACGGCATTTGTGATCCCTTGACCTAATGGACCCGTAGTAGTTTCGATTCCTGGTGCATAGCCATATTCAGGGTGACCTGGTGTTTTAGAATGCATTTGACGGAAGTTTTTAATTTCGTCCAGTGGTAAGTCGTAACCACTTAGATGCAATAGAGAATAGATAAGCATTGAACCGTGGCCGTTTGAAAGAATAAATCTGTCACGGTCAGCCCACTCTGGATTTGTTGGGTTGTGTTTTAGATAATCGCGCCATAATACTTCTGCGATATCAGCCATGCCCATAGGGGCTCCAGGGTGACCAGATTTGGCCTTTTGTACTGCGTCCATTGACAAGACGCGAATAGCATTTGCAAGTTCTTTGCGAGATGGCATGAATTCTCCTACCTTTATGTGTATTTGCGCGGGTATTTATGTGTTTGTTTATGCACCCAAGTAACTTGGGTTTGTTTATATCGACCATTCTTACTTATTGTGGGGGCTGTGTGCAATTAAAAACCCTATAAAAGTGAGGCATTATGAATATTTTTTAAGACCAAAAAGTTATTAGTAATTTTATTTAGACGTCTAGGCGTAAAAACACTATGCAAGGTGTTTTGTTTTCGATAAAATACGCCCCTTAATTTTTTAGCGCTAATACCGACGTTTGTGAAGCGCAATATTTGTGAGCAGAAATACAATGGCAAAACATTTATTTACTTCTGAATCAGTTTCTGAAGGTCATCCGGATAAAATCGCCGATCAAATCTCTGATGCGGTACTTGATGCTATCCTAGAGCAAGACTCTCATGCCCGTGTTGCGTGCGAAACTTACGTAAAAACAGGTATGGTTATGGTTGGTGGTGAAATCACTACTAGCGCATGGGTTGATATTGAAGAAATTACACGTAAAACAGTACGTGAAATTGGCTACACACATTCAGACATGGGCTTTGATGCCGATTCATGTGCAATTTTAAACACTATTGGTAAACAGTCTCCTGACATTAACCAAGGTGTTGACCGTACTAGCCCAGAAGAACAAGGTGCTGGCGACCAAGGTCTTATGTTTGGTTACGCATGTAACGAAACAGAAGTGCTAATGCCTGCGCCAATTACTTACTCACACCGTTTAGTACAGCGCCAAGCGCAAGTACGTAAAAGCGGCGAGCTTAACTGGTTACGTCCAGATGCAAAATCTCAAGTTACTTTTGCATACGAAAATGGTAAGCCAGTAGGTATTGATGCAGTAGTACTATCTACTCAGCACAGCGAAGACATTTCGCAAAAAGATTTAGTAGAAGCGGTGATGGAAACTATCATCAAGCCGGTACTTCCTGCAGAGCTTATTACAAGCGCGACTAAATTTTTCATTAACCCAACGGGTCGCTTTGTAATTGGCGGACCAATGGGCGATTGTGGTTTAACAGGTCGTAAAATCATCGTTGATACATACGGTGGTATGGCTCGTCACGGTGGTGGTGCTTTCTCTGGTAAAGATCCATCAAAAGTTGACCGCTCAGCTGCATACGCTGCACGTTACGTTGCTAAAAACGTAGTTGCGGCTGGCCTTGCTGATAAATGTGAATTACAAGTTTCCTACGCAATCGGTGTTGCAGAGCCTACATCTATCAGCGTTGAAACGTTTGGTACAAGCAAGTTAGAAGAAAGCCGTTTAATCGAGCTTATTCGTGAACACTTTGACCTGCGCCCTTACGGCTTAATTCAAATGCTTGATTTAGAGCGCCCTATCTACCTTCCTACAGCGGCTTACGGCCACTTTGGTCGTGACGAATTCCCTTGGGAACGTACAGATAAAGCTGATGCACTTCGTGCAGCCGCTGGCCTTTAAGCAAAAAGTGTTGAAGAAAATTAAAAACGGCCCTTAATAGGGCCGTTTTTGTATCTAAAACTTATCAGTTACATTGTTTGTAGTGCGTCTACAAAATAACTATAAAATCGACCTCGAATTCTTTTGTACTTTAGGTATATACTCATTTCATTATAAAAGCTTTAGGGATAGTTAAATGGCCGATAACTTTCGCGTTATATTTGCAGGACTTGCCGATAACGTTGACATAAAAACAGCGTGCGCAAACTTAGCTGCAAAATTAAAAACGTCAGATGAAAAAGTAGCTCTTTTTTTTAAAGGTAAGCCGCTGTTTGCGCCAAGCGATAAAGACAAAGCGTTAAAACAGACTAAGTTATTAGCAAGCCTAGGTATTAAAAGTAAGCTGCAAGCTGTTTCAAATGAGATTCAAAATAGCTCCCCCGCAGCTGCAAATAACAACCAACGTGATGAACGTATTTTTGATGCACTTGATTACATCACTAGCAGCTTAATACGCCTTGAAGAAAAGCTAGATGAGCTAGAGCAACGCCTTCCTGAAGCTCAATTAAATACACCAGACGAAAGTGTAGACGAATGGCAAAATGACGACCTAATGCTAGATGAGGATTTAGCACCTTCTAAAAAACGCAGTAACTTACTTTTATATTCATTGATTGCAACTGCCACCATTTTGCTAGTCGTACTGGCTGTTTTTTTAATTTTTCCCGATTTATTCTCTTTTTAAAAATGGCTAATTAGTTTAATGAGCAATAAACGCGCACAAATAAGAGCTGAAATTCGTAACACCCGTAAAAACTTGTCAAATAATCAGCAAATAATTGCTGCGCAATCGCTAAAAATGAATTTTATTCAACACTTAAAAAGCGAAAATACAACGAATTCAAAGCATATTGCCATTTATTTAAGTAACGACGGAGAACTAGACACTTCATTGTTAATTAAAGAATTATGGAACTTAAACCACGTTGTTTATCTACCTATAATACACCCATTCAATGGCGCTAATTTACTATTTCAGCGCTATGAGAAAAACTCACCCATGAGGGCAAATCGCTATGGTATCTTGGAGCCTAAGCTGAACTGCTCTCAAATATGCCCATTACCAGTGCTTGATTACCTCCTTATGCCATTAGTTGCATTTGATAAACAAGGTAATCGCCTAGGAATGGGAGGTGGGTTTTACGACCGGACATTGGCGCGTTTACATGAACAAAATTGGCAAAAACCGCAACTAATTGGCCTTGCACATGAATGTCAAAAAGTTGATGCTCTACCAATCGAGTCATGGGACGTACCACTTAAAACCATTATCACCCCAGATAAAACATACTGTTGGTAACATTTAATTTTGGTTACTAACCGCATATTTCTGACATACATGAGCACAAAGCAATGACACAAGACGAATTAAAAAAAGCAGCTGCCTGGGCAGCACTCGAGTTTGTAAAAGAAAACACCATTGTAGGTGTCGGCACAGGCTCTACTGTTAATCACTTTATTGATGCCCTTGGCTCAGTAAAGGACACTATTGTAGGCGCTGTATCAAGCTCAGAAGCGTCAACTGCACGTTTGGAAGCGTTAGGTATTGAAGTGTTTGAACTTAATAACGTTGATGCTTTAGATGTATACGTTGACGGCGCTGACGAAATAAACGCTCAAAACGAAATGATTAAAGGCGGCGGCGCAGCGCTAACACGTGAAAAAATAGTAGCAGCAGTTGCAAAACAGTTTGTGTGTATTGTTGATGACACAAAGCTGGTAGATACATTGGGCGACTTCCCGCTTCCGGTAGAAGTTATTCCAATGGCGCGCAGCTACGTTGCACGAGAATTATTAAAACTTGGTGGTGACCCTGTTTATCGCCAAGGCGTAGTTACCGATAATGGTAACGTTATATTAGATGTATTTAACTTAAAAATTACCAATGCCAAACAACTTGAAACACAAATAAATTCAATTGTTGGCGTAGTTACCAACGGCCTATTTGCGATGCGAGGTGCTGATAAAGTGATTATCGGTACCAAAAATGGGCCACAAATTAAATAGGATGAGGTTATGAGTAAGGTATCGTTAGCAAAAGACAAAATTAAAATTCTCTTGCTTGAAGGTGTTCACCAAAGCGCTGTTGAAACGCTAAAACGTAACGGTTACAGCAATATCGACTACGTTAAAACATCCTTACCTGAGGACGAGCTTAAAGAGCGCATTAAAGATGTTCACTTTGTAGGACTTCGTTCTCGTACTCATATTAACCAAGCCGTATTAGACTCAGCTGAAAAGCTAGTTGCTATTGGTTGTTTTTGTATTGGTACAAACCAAGTTGACTTAGATGCAGCACGCGAACGTGGTATTGCTGTATTTAACGCTCCATTTTCTAATACTCGTTCGGTTGCTGAACTTGTACTTGGCGAAATACTACTTTTATTACGTGGTATTCCAGAGCGTAATGCAGCGGCTCATCGTGGTGGCTGGTTAAAAACTGCAAATGGTTCGTTTGAAGCACGTGGTAAAACATTAGGTATTATTGGCTACGGTCACATTGGTACTCAGCTAGGTATTATGGCTGAAAATATCGGTATGAACGTGGAGTTTTACGATATCGAAGATAAGTTATCACTGGGTAATGCAACACAAGTTCATAACCTTACTCAGCTGTTACAACGCTCTGATATTATTAGCTTACATGTACCAGAAACACCGCAAACTAAAAACCTTATTGGTACAGCAGAACTTGCAGTTATGAAGCAGGGGTCTATTTTGATCAATGCATCACGCGGAACTGTTGTTGATATTGATGCCCTTGCAGAAGCGCTTACAGAGAAAAAACTAAGTGGTGCAGCAATTGATGTGTTCCCTACTGAGCCAAAATCTAACGATGAAGAATTTGTATCGCCACTGCGCCAATTCGACAATGTTATTTTAACGCCGCACATTGGTGGTTCTACACAAGAAGCGCAAGAAAACATTGGTATTGAAGTAGCGGGTAAATTGGCTAAATATTCAGATAATGGCTCAACTATTACTGCGGTTAACTTCCCTGAAGTATCGCTACCTGAGCTTGCTAATCGTAGCCGTTTATTACACGTACACCACAACCGCCCGGGTGTACTAACGCAAATTAACCAAGCGTTTGCACAGCACGGTATTAATATTGCTGCGCAATACCTACAAACAGACGCATCTATTGGTTATGTAGTTATTGATGTTGATACAGATCAATCTGAAGTAGCACTTAAAGAACTGAGCGCTGTTGAGGGTACAATTAGAGCACGTATTTTACATTAACCATTCTTTGATATTAAAAAAGGGTCCTTATGGACCCTTTTTTGTATTTAGATTACATATACTTTCTCAAGTATTTTTTGAATACCGGATCTGTTGCAGCCAACTCTTTTTGCTCAGCTAATATCTCTTTTAAAATAGCGCCTGAGGTAAGCGGGTTAGCAAGAACCACTCTAAATACAACCGTTGGTTGATTGTCGTATTTAGAAGGCGTTAAGCGTGTACGTGATACAAATGAGCGACCAGACTCGCGTTGACGCTTTTGCATACTGGCAGTAAAACGGTTCAGTGAAGCAAAAATATCTAACCGAGTTGCAGCATCTGCATCGGCTATTGCTTGTTTAATTTGCTTAGGTACATAACGATACGTTAATAAGCACAACTCAGGCTCCGAAATAAGCTCAAAGTCTTCATCAGCCTTAATTAAATCAGCAAAGTAATGTGCTTTTTTGATGCTTCGATCAATCAGCATTTCGTAACCTTTGCGACCAATAACACGTAAGCAAGCGTGTACTAACATTGCCATACCCGGTCGGCTGCCTTCAAGCGTGTGGCTACCTAAGTCTTTTGAACCTTTACGTAATATATACTCAGCGTGATGCTCTATTGCATCAGTTGCAGCGGGGTCTTTAAATAAAACCAAACCCGCTCCCATTGGTACATACATTTGTTTATGTGCATCGATGGTAATTGAATCTGCTCGCTCAATCCCTTTTAGTAAAGGACGGTGCGTACTCGATAAAAGGGTCGCTCCCCCCCATGCAGCATCTACATGAAAATGGCAGTTAATGTCTTGTGCTAAGTCGGCCATTTCATCAAGTGGGTCAATATTACCGGTTTCGGTTGTCCCCGCGACCCCAATAATCGCCATTACTTTAATGCCTTGCGCTTCAAGCTCACGTGCTTTTTCACGCATAGCTGTTACATCGACTTTATTATTTTCGCAGGTTTTAATACCAATTAAGTTATCGCGACCAATGCCGAGTAAATCAACCGATTTACCTAATGAGTAATGCCCGCGTTCTGATATTAATACCGCTAAACCTTTATAACCGTAATGCAGTATACCGGCAATTAAGCCTTGTGCGCCGATACCTCTAAAATCGCCATCAGGTTTTAATAAGCGGTTTCGCGCAATCCAAAGCGCTGTAATATTAGCAACCGTACCACCAGAGCAAAATGCACCTAATGAGGTTTTAGCACTGTGCATCCATTTAGAATAAAATGAGTCTTCTTGCCCATAAGCTAAATGATGCATCATCCCAAGCACTTGACGCTCAAGAGGCGTAAACGCTTTAGATGTTTCTATTTTTACTAGATTTTGATTTAGCCCTACCATCAATTTTGACAGCGGTAATAAAAAGTGCGGCAAGGCAGAGGTCATGTGACCAATAAAACTAGGCGCAGCTGTATGCACAGAATGTGCAACAAGTTGCTCCATTATGTCTTGGGCATAAGCAGAGACAAACGTTGGATCTTCTGGGATCACTGCCGATTGAAAATCTTTTTCTATTTCATGTAATGGTTTTTCAATTGCCGCTATATTTTCGTTTAGAAAACCTGCTAAATTACTCGAAATTTCAAGCTCGATTTTGCTTAAAGTTGAGTCTGGCGCTTCAGGTACAGTAAATATACGCTTAAGGCTTTCTTTAGAGGCGACGGCACAACGCTTTTGATCCATCTTAATACCTAGTGTGTGTAGCTAAAACACGCGCTTACCCATCAAAAACGCCTACTTATTAGGACATTTGGAGCAATCGTGTTTCTTTAAAAATTGCGCTAACTTTACTGCAATATAACTAAAATGTCTCGTTTAAACCTATAAAAGCAATCAAAGCGATGACAAAAAAATGATAATTTAATTAAAACTCTACCAAACCTAATTATTTATTGGGCATTTACTTATTTTGGGTATAATAAATTTGATAACAAAAAAGGGACACATATGCCAGAAGGAAGAGTCAAAGTTAGTTGGATAGTGGCAGGCTTTAGCTTGTTTTTAATAAGCTTGCTAACCTACGTTTACTACACTTACCAAACCACGCGTGCTGAAATAATGCAGTCAGTTGATAATCGCTTACTTAATGCCGCCACCAGCGTTAAACATATTTTAGGTGACGATTATTTAAGTGCGGTTAATCAAGGCGATAATATAAGTTTTTCTTACTATCAAGATAAAAGTAAACAACTCTCTGAATTTGCTCAAGCACTTGATATTGCTTATGTCTATTCAATGATTTTAAAAGACGGTAAGGTGCTTTTTAGCTCATCAAGCTACACGCAAGACGATCAGAATAATGGCAAGGTAACTCAATTTTTAGATCTCTACCCTGAAGCTACCGATGCAAATATAAGTGCTTTTTATTCAACAGAGCCAGTATTTGAAATATCGAGCGATCAGTGGGGCCACTTTAAAACAATTTTTATTCCTTACGTTGACCCAATTAACGGCAATACCTATTTAACGGGTGCCGATATAACTATTTATGACTTAAACGAGAAACTTAAAGAAAGCGTATCAAAAGCTGCTGCAATGGCTAGCTTCTTCTTTTTTATCGCGATACTTGTTGCCGCCATATATATTTATTTACTAAAACGGTCTTTAGCAACTGACTCAAGTACTGGTTTTTCAAATCATATTGCTCTTGAGTACTTTATTAAAAAAAGTAATGCACATCACATGCAATTAGCCGTTATTTGGGTTAATGAAATAGAAGATATAAACAGTTTTTATGGCACTGAAGTGGGTGACAAGGTAATGAAAAACTTACTTATTCACTTTAAACTTAGAAGCTCTACGCATTGCCATATATACAGACTAGCAACAAATAAAATAGTATTACTCGCGCCTAAGGAAATGAGTAATGACGAATTTACCGACCTCGTAAAAACATATAACTTTAATACACCGGTATTAACTGACCCTTTTATCTACATAACCCTATGTGCAGGTATTGCCAGTGGTAATAAATCGCTACTACTTGAAAACGCTCATATAGCAGCGCTGCAAGCTAAACAAGGCAGGCATAGTGTAGTTAACTACTCAAAAGCGCTACACGATGTAAAAACGCAATATCAATACAATGTAGAGATGGCTAAAGAAGTGCGAGAAGCGTTTGATAACAATCGTATAGTGCCTTACTTTCAACCCATTATTGACACAAATACCAATAAGGTCGTTCAATACGAATGTTTAGCTCGAATGGTAACAGCGCAAGGGGAAGTATTAAAACCTGATGCATTTTTAAATGTTGTTACCCGCTCAAGAATGGACGGAATACTTACCCGTACTATATTTTCACAATGTGTTAGTCGCTTTAGAAAAACCGATATTTGCTGGAGTTTAAATATAACAGCACAAGATATGCTCGATCCTAATTTAAGTGAGTTTATTGCGGACGAACTTAAGCGCTACCCGCATCCAGGTAATATCACATTAGAGCTTTTAGAAACCCAAGCTATTGCCAACTTCTCTGAAGTAAAAGCATTTATTGGAATGGTTAAAACGAAAGGCGTTAAGGTTATTATTGATGACTTTGGTAGTGGTTATTCAAATATATCAAACGTACTTAAGCTTGAAGTAGATGGTATTAAATTAGATGGCGCACTAATAAAGCAAATAGTGAATGACAAAGATATCTACTTGTTTATTGAGCATATAGCCAGCTTTGCTAATCAACTTGGTTTACAATTAATGGCAGAATCGGTAGAAAATACAACCATAGTAACCGCACTTAAAAAGGCGAATGTGACACTAATGCAAGGCAACTATTTTGCCCACCCAGTGCCACATGTTAATACGGTTACAGAAGAATTAGCACTTTAACTTACTTTGACTAGGGCGTGTTGATCTTTGTGGATTGAAATTTGTTCAATCTAGGGGCGATTAAATCGCGGCGCGAGGTTTGTAATCTAGTGGGCAAGTAAAAACTGAGCAACAAAGAGTTAATCGTCCCTAGAAAGAACCCAAAGGGCAGCACATGTTTGGTCTTTATGCTGCTGCAAAATCAATCACGAAAGGTCAACACGCCCTAGGTAAGTTAATAACGAGTCGGTGGCTTTGCTGGCCACTGGCCCAGTATTTACGCTCAAAAGGCGTAATTGCATCGTCTGACTCATAAAGTGTTACATCGCAAGGGTTGCCTGTTAATTCAAGCGCCCGAGCAAACTCCTTAACGTAAATATCCCAATTGCTGCGCACTTCTAATTTTCCACCTAACTTAACGATAAATGGAAAAATAGCTGCGCCATGCCAGCGCCTACGAATATGCTTAGATTTAGGCCACGGGTTTGGATACAACAAATAATGGTGCGTAGGTTGCCAATTGGCGGCTACCGCTAAACGCCAAAAGTCATTTAAATCTGCTTGCACTAAGATGTACTGACCACTGTCGGTTTGCTTATATTCAACATCGTGCTTATCTAATCGGTGCGAAGATTTATCAATACCAATTATAAGTGCGTCAGGGTGGCGCTTAGCTAAGTTAGCTGAGCTTTCACCCACGCCACAACACGAGTCCAAAATAAGCGGACCACTAAAGGCTTGTACTTTAGCGTTTACTTCATCAAATGCGGCCTGAGTATGCGCTGCAATCGGTTTTTTAAACTCAGCCTCTAAGTGCTTATTTACTATTTCATCAAGCTTTTCGTGAATACCCGCTTGATTAGATACAATACTACGTGAATTTGCATCACTCATTAGTGTCTTAGCCCCACACCTTTTTTAATTAAAGTTAGCGCTAAAGTAAATAACACCGTAATAAACACCAAAATAACACCTAGCGCTACACTTAAATCAACATCCGACACACCTAAAAAGCCATAGCGAAATGCATTTACCATGTAAATAATAGGATTTATTTGCGATACGTTTTGCCAAAATTCTGGCAATAACGTTATTGAATAAAATACACCGCCTAAGTAAGTTAATGGCGTTAGTATAAAGGTGGGAATAATGCTTATATCGTCAAAGCTATTTGCGTAAATTGCATTAATTAAACCACCTAAAGCAAACACAGCTGAGGTTAAAATAACGGTCGCCATAATTACAAAAATATTATGAATTTGAATATCAACAAATAACAACGATACACAGGTAACTATAAAGCCCACCATAATACCACGCGTCATACCGCCGCCCATATAACCCAGTACAATGATGTAATTAGGCACTGGTGCAACTAAAAGCTCTTCAATGCTTTTTTGAAATTTTGTTGAGTAAAAACTAGAGGCTACGTTGGAATAGGAATTAGTAATAACCGACATCATTATAAGACCAGGTACAATAAACTCCATATAACTAAAGCCGCCCATATCACCAATACGTGAACCAATTAAGTTACCAAAAATAACAAAATATAAGCTCATCGTAATTGCTGGCGGCACTAAGGTTTGTACCCAGATACGTAAAAAACGAATACACTCTTTAATCCATAAACTCTTTAAGGCTACGCCATATTTAAACATTTATTCGCCCCGCCCTTGCTCTAGTAATCCTACAAATAACTCTTCTAGTCTGTTTGCTTTATTTCGCATACTCAATACTGTATTTCCTTGGGTTGTTAATGCGCTAAATACCGCATTTAAGCCCTGTGATTTAGCGACTTCTACTTCAACAGTATGATCGTCCGTCATCGTAAACTTATAACCTTCAAGCGTGACAGGGTTTGCTGGCATTTTTAAATCTAAAATAAAGGTTTCTTTATCAAGTTTTGCAAGCAGCGCTTTAATGGTGGTGTTTTCAACAATTCGACCAGAATCAATAATCGCTATGTTTTTACACAGTAACTCAGCTTCCTCAAGGTAGTGTGTGGTTAAAATAATAGTAACGCCTTGCTCATTTATTTGGCGTAAAAAATCCCACATTGAACGACGAAGTTCTATGTCTACACCCGCTGTTGGCTCATCAAGTATAAGTAATTTTGGCTCGTGCATAAGGGCGCGTGCAATCATTAATCGACGTTTCATTCCGCCTGAAAGCGTACGTGCTTGCTTGTCTTTTTTCTCTAATAAACCCAGCTGTGCTAGGTATTTATCAGCACGTTTATGGGCTTCGCCACGTGGCACACCATAATAACCGGCTTGGTTAACCAGTATTTGGCTAAGCGTTTCAAACTGGCTAAAGTTAAATTCTTGCGGCACTAAGCCTAAATGCGCTTTTGCAGCTTCTAAATCAGTATCAATATCACAGCCAAATACTTCTACCTTGCCTTTTGTTTTATTAACAAGTGACGAAATAACACCAATAGTGGTTGATTTACCGGCTCCATTTGGACCAAGCAAAGCGAAAAAATCGCCCTCTTCAACTTGTAAATCAACGCCTTTAATTGCCTCAACACCATTTTTATAAACCTTGGTAAGGCCTTCTATATTTAAAGCAATATTTTGCTTATTCATTACTTACCCTCACCATAACCCCAACGTTTTGTTAGGTTATGCTCAATGTTTAAATGATCTAAAATTCTCGCCACCATAAAATCAACTAAGTCTTCGATACTTTGTGGCTTATGATAAAAACCAGGTGCGGCTGGCATAATTGTTACCCCTAAACGAGATAACTTAAGCATGTTTTCTAAATGAATTTCGTTAAATGGTGTTTCGCGAGGCACTAAAATGAGCTGTCCGCGTTCTTTAATTACCACATCAGCGGCGCGCTCTAATAAATTATCAGACGCCCCCACTGCAATTGCAGAAACCGACCCGGCACTACATGGGCATACTACCATTTTTTTAGGAGCAGCAGAGCCCGAAGCCACAGGGCTAAACCAGTTATCTTTACCGTATACTTTTAGCTGTTCAAGTTTGGCATTAAACAGCGTACTTAACTGCTCTGTGGCTTTATCTTCATTACCAGAGAGCTTAATATTTGATTCTGTATCAAGCACCACGCGTGCTGCACTTGAAATGAGAACGTAGACCTGAAATTGCTGCTCTAGTAATACTTCAAGTAACCTAAGCCCATAAGGCGCACCCGATGCACCACTAAAAGCGAGCGTAATTCTATCTTTAAATTGCACACTATTCTCCGCTGTATTTATCAGCTAAGCCATCAACAAGGTGTTGATGAAGGCCATTAAAGCCGCCATTGCTCATAATTAAAATATGCTGATTAGGCTCAATATTTTCAAGCACCGTATCAATAATTGTTTGCGTGCTGCTAAAGCACTGCATGCCTGCTTTATCTGCTTGCTCTTTTAGCGACCAATTTAGATTCTCTGGTTCAAAAAGTAGTACCTCGTCAGCATCACGCAGTGAATCTAATAATGTATGTTGGTGTACGCCCATTTTCATTGTGTTTGAGCGCGGCTCTAAAATAGCGATAATTTTTTCATCGCCTACTTTTGCCCGCAAGCCCGCAAGCGTTGTTTTAATTGCCGTTGGATGATGCGCAAAGTCGTCATACACATTAATATTATTTATATCAGCCTTAAGCTCCATACGCCTTTTAGGGCTAATAAATTCTCCTAACGCATCAATACTATGATCAATGGCTATACCCACATGGCGCGCTGCTGCGATAGTCATAATCGCATTTTTAACGTTATGCTCGCCTATTGCTTGCCAACAGACAGTGCCCTGCTTTTCGCCATTAAGTAATACATTAAACTCACTTCCATCGGCTTTTATTAATTCATAGCTCCAATCATCGCCTAGAGTTTCGCTTTCGCTCCAAAGCCCTTGTGCTATTACGTCATTAACCGCTACGTCTTGCTTTGGCCAAATTACCTTGCCGCTTTGAGGTAATGTACGCATTAAGTGATGAAATTGTTTTTTTATTGCGTTTAAATCTTCAAAAATATCAGCGTGATCGAATTCAAGATTATTTAAGATAAGTGTACGCGGGAGGTAGTGTACAAACTTACTGCGCTTATCAAAAAAAGCAGTGTCGTATTCATCGGCTTCAATAACAAAAAATGGCGTTTCACCCACTTTTGCCGATACACCAAAATTTTGCACTATGCCGCCAATTAAAAACCCTGGTTTTAAACCTGCGTACTCTAATACCCACGCAAGCATACTTGCTGTGGTTGTTTTACCATGCGTACCAGCAACCGCAAGCACCCAAGAATCTTGCAGTAAGTTATGCTTAAGCCACTCAGGGCCAGATGTATAAGGCAGACCTTTATCAAGCACATATTCAACACATGGGTTACCCCGGCTCATTGCATTACCAATAACGACCATATCTGGCTTTGGCTCTAATTGAGATACGTCATAGCCTTGAGTTAGTTCAATGCCAAGCTCTTCAAGTTGCGTACTCATTGGTGGGTAAACGTTTTGATCGGAACCCGTTACTTTATGACCCAACGATTTAGCAATGGCTGCAATACCACCCATAAACGTGCCACAAATACCCAAAATATGTATATGCATATACTTTCCTTAAATCGTATGCTCACTTTACAGCTATGCAAAGTTTAATGGCGCTATAATGCCAAAATTCGTGCTTAGTTACCATTGCGAGTAAGCACTTCACTCGTGCCAAAATGACCACTTGATAATAAAAAAGCCTTCTTAATTAGAAGGCTTTTTTATTAGTCATTATTTGCTACATCATTAAAAATACTATTAAACCTACACCGAGCAATAAACGATATATCACAAATGGCAACATGCCCATTCGCTCTATTACTTTTAAAAACATAAATATACATGCATAAGCCGATAAGAACGATAGCACTACACCTAGTAATAATGTATTCCAATCAACCACATGGTCACCCAAAGCAAGCTCTGCAGTATAATAAAGCCCCATCATAGAAATAATTGGAATTGCCAGTAAGAACGAAAAACGCGCTGCGCTTTGCTTATTCATTCCAAGCATTAAACCAGCAGTCATCGTGATACCTGAGCGAGAAGTTCCCGGGATCATTGCAACAGCTTGTGCAAAACCAATAATAAGTGCTGTTTTCCAATTAAGCTGATAAATAGTTTTAATTTGCTTACCTTTTGCATCCGCGTACCAAAGCAATAAACCAAACACAATTGTGGTAGTAGCAATTACCCAAGCGCTTCGTAGGTACAACTCTATAAAGTCTTTTAAAAGTAAGCCTAAAATAGCGGCAGGCACAGTGCCTAAAATTATCCACCAACCTAGCTTACTATCATCAGTAGTACCCTGTGCTCCAAAGGATTTAAACCACGCACTGAGTATGTCGACGACCTCTTTGCGAAAATAAATAACAACGGCAATTAAAGTACCAACATGTACTGCCACGTCAAACGCAAGCCCTTGATCTTCCCAGCCTAAAATTTGCGATGGGAGAATTAAGTGCGCAGAACTAGATATTGGTAAAAACTCAGTAAATCCCTGTATGAGGGCTAAAATAATTATTTCGATGATACTCATGGGTTAGAAAACTCCACCTTCCATAGCTTTTGTTGAGGGTTATTATATTCATTCCATAACTGCGCAATCGTTTGTTTAGCTACAGGATGATAGAAATCTGGGGCAACCTCGCTAAGAGGTTGTAATACAAATGCGTTTTTAGTTATTTCATCTCGTGGTAATTGTGCTGGAGAAGCGCAAATTACATCATCATAAAATAGTAAATCTAAATCGAGCGTTCGTGGACTAAACTTTTTATCGTTCGCTGTGCGTCCATTATCACGCTCTATTTGTTTTAATAAAGCGCATACATCAACAAGCGACATATCAGTTGTAGCGCCAACGACTGAATTATAAAAATTATTGCCAGCAAACCCTACTGCTTCACTTTCAAAAACAGACGAGTGTACAATATGTTCAAAGTGCTGCTTAAGTGCAATTAATGCACATTGTATATAATGCGCTTTATTTATATTTGACCCTAGGCTGATATAAATTTGAGCCATTTAGTCAGTTGCCTTAACACGTGTAATTTCAACACCTACAGTTTGCGCTTGTGCTACTGCTGCTGGTTTACTTACTCTTATGGTAACTTGTGGAGTATTAAACTCGCTTAAAATAATATGCGCTAATTGTTCAACTAAAGTTTCTAGCAACTCTACAGGTTTTAAAGTGCAGTGCTCAATAACTCGCTCACTTACTTTTGAGTAATCGAGTGCTAAATTAATATCGTCATTTTCAGCTGCAGGCTTAATATCGCTTAGCATTTCAATATCAAAATAAAGGCTCTGTTTACTTTCTTTTTCAAAGTCGTACACTCCAATAATAGTGTCGACGTGCAATTGAGATATAAAAACCTTATCCATTGATACTCCAAATAACAACAAACTACTAAGCAACTATACTAAGCATGAATAAAATTAATACTGTATATGGTTTAGCCAGTGTTTAAATATGTAAAAATAACTTCTACAATAGCAAAATAACTAAACTAGCTATTAAATAGCCCGTTAATAATTTTTACGATAAATTTTGCTGCCAATAATAGCCTAAAAGCACTATCAATTGGTATAGCAATTAAAAAATAAGGAAGCGCGTGTTAGCCACTATAATGTTTGTTTTAGCTTATTTACTTGGGTCGATTTCGTCGGCTATTTTAGTGTCGCGGTTGTTCAAACTCCCAGACCCTCGTAATAGTGGTTCTAACAACCCAGGAGCTACAAATGTTTATAGATTAGGCGGAGCATTTCCGGCTTGCTTGGTTCTAGTGTTTGATATTTTAAAAGGCACTATTCCGGTATGGGGGGCTTATTTTTTAGAAGTTGAACCTTTAGAGCTTGGTTTAGTCGCAGTAGCTGCTTGTTTAGGCCATATGTACCCACTGTTTTTTAGCTTCAAAGGCGGTAAAGCCGTAGCAACGGCATTTGGCTCATTATTACCTATTGGCTTGTCATTGGCAGGTTTACTTGTGTGTACTTGGTTAGTTATAGTGGCAATAACACGCTATTCATCACTGGCAGCGCTTGTAGCTGTATCTTTAGCGCCCTTGTATACATGGCTAATAAAGCCACTTTATACTCTTCCCGTTACTTTTATCACGCTGTTAATTATATTTCGTCACCGTACTAATATTATTCGATTATTTAGTGGGGAAGAACCAAAAGTGGGTGCTAAAAAAGCACCCACCGATGAAAACAAAAATATCTAAAATATGATTCATTAAATCGGCTCAAGGCTATCTATAGGCCAACGAGGTTTTGTTTTCATATCAAGCGTGGCAAATTGCCCTGCTTTTAAGCGTTGCATTCCAGCATAAGCAATCATTGCACCATTGTCGGTACAAAATTCAGTACGCGGATAAAACACTTCGCCTTTCATACCTTTCATTACGCGTTCGAGCTGCAGTCGAAGCTGTGTATTTGCACTCACACCACCGGCGATGACCAAACGCTTAATACCTGTTTGTTTAAGCGCACGCTTGCACTTAATAACGAGGGTATCAATAACCGCAGTTTGAAATGCATGCGCTATATCAGCTTTGGTTTGATCATCGTCGTCATTTTCACGAATCGTGATTGATGCCGCTGTTTTTAAACCACTAAAACTAAAATCAAGACCTGGCTTGTCGGTCATAGGGCGAGGAAATACAAAGCGCTTTGCTACGCCTTGTTCAGCCATTTTAGCTAAGCGTGGGCCACCGGGGTAATCAAGACCAAGTAACTTAGCCGTTTTATCAAAGGCCTCGCCTGCGGCATCATCAACTGACTCACCTAGTACTTCGTATTGTCCAATACCCGCTACTTTAACCATCATGGTATGACCGCCCGATACAAGCAATGCAATAAACGGAAACTCAGGGGTATTTTCCTCAAGCATCGGAGCAAGTAAATGCCCTTCCATGTGATGTACTGCTACCGCAGGTATATCCCAGCCGTATGCTAATGAACGACCAATAGACGTACCTACCAATAATGCACCAACTAGACCTGGGCCTGCAGTATAAGCAATACCGTCTAAATCTTCAGGGCCACAACCTGCTTGTGCAAAAGCTGCATCTATAAGTGGTAATGTTTTACGAACATGATCGCGCGATGCAAGTTCCGGCACTACACCGCCGTAATCAGCGTGTACTTTTACTTGGCTGTATAATTGATGAGCTAACAAGCCTTTTTCGTCATCATATATTGCAATACCCGTTTCATCACATGACGATTCAATGCCTAAAATTCGCACTGTACTTCTCCTGCCTTTTAAATTCTACTTTGCTTCTTTTATAACGTAAGACCAATATTTGTTTGGCCATCTTCAAGGGCAAACTTTTTTAGTGCCTTTACGCTATCAGAGGTAATACGCCCCATATTTTCTACAAAATCAATTAGCTCACCTAATACTTCAATTTCGTACTGCATTAATGGGTGCTCTCTCACTGCTGTGTTATCTGCAACCTCACCTTCAACCGTCATTTGGTATTCAATAAAGCGAGCCACTGTTGCTTGAGATATTTTGCTCACACTAATGAACTCTTGCTCATCTTGCGCCACTAAACCGTGCATTAAGCTAAGTAAAGACGTTGCAGCATCAATAGCAGGATAAGTACCAAACATATCAAAATCAGCAAGTTCAGGAACATTTGGCTCTATTTTTTCAACTTGTTTTTCGAGATCTATTTTACTTTTAGGCAGTAATATTTTTTCCCAACAAACATTAAGCGAATTACGCAATAAGGTTTCATCACCAAACCCCGTTGCCTCGCTAAATAAACCGTAATTTGGCAGCATTCGCTCTATTAAAGCACTTGCTAACACGGCCTTTTGTAAATAGTTAAGCTCTCTAATACGCTGAAAATTATTTGCTTTAGTCATTCTTTAACGTCTCACACGACCAACAAAAATCAAATGTTGATCCATTATGCTCATTACAATTAGGGCATACCCAATCTGGAGCGGATTGTTTTACTTGTTGATAGTTTACCAATATTTGCCGCGCATGGCGCTCTTTTATCGCATAAACCTGCACACTAACTTGCGCCTGATCATATGGAATTTCTCCAAGCGCCCCTTGGAGCATCTCGCCTTTAATTTTACACTCTATTCCAGCAGTTTGTATTAAGCCTTTTACGATATTCGCTTCCAAGGTATTTTCAGCTTTATAAATTGTAACCCATTGAAAAGAGCTATCTGTTGAATTGTTATTATTAATATTTTGCAATATTCACCTCATTTATTTTGTGTTAACAATATCCTGCGCTAGATTATTAGCATGCTGTACTTTTAAGGAATAAACATGACACTAACAACCCCAGGCTTACTTTTTCCGGCCATATCGCTGCTATTACTTGCCTATACAAACCGATTTTTAGTTTTAGCGCAATTAATTAGGGAGCTAAATGCGCGGGAGGGTGAATCTATTCGGCCTGTTGTAGTGGCTCAAATCACTAACTTACGCAAACGTATTAAGCTAATTAGAACGATGCAGGTGTACGGGGTAGCCTCTTTTCTACTGTGTACACTATCAATGTTTGCATTATTTATTGAGTTTAATACCACAGGAATTATTTTATTTGGCATTAGCTTAGCTTGCTTAAGTTTATCGTTATTAACGTCTTTATTTGAAATACATATTTCCTGTGATGCAATCGAGATAGAACTGCAAAGCATTGAAAATAAACCACTAAGCAGCCGAATAAATAGAAATTTTGTAAAATAGAGTATTATAAATAAAACACTCTATTATTTGTCACAATCATGTTGTATGAACGCCCCTTTTTGGGGCGTACTTTTTTATTAATTAGAACAATTTAATCCAAATATACTAACTAACTTACTGACTACAAATAAGTTTGCTTAGATAACCCATTGCAAAAATATAGATAAAATACAATAAACAACTAGTTATGAATTTAAAAAGTAATACTATTTGGTCGCTTTACTCTTTAATTAATACTAAAAGGGGGGTATCCTGCTGGAAACACGTATGAACTTACAAACGTATTTCAATATAGAATTTTACTAAACTTTAGAATAAAAAATTAATGTATTTGATGCCAGTGGTATCTGCGACTTACTTATAAAAAGGGACTATAAAGTGAGATTTGAACAATTAGAGCAATTTGTAGCACTTGGTGTATTACGTCATTTTAGACAAGCTGCTGAACAAACCCAAATTAGTACTTCAGCGCTAACGCGCAGCATTCAAACACTTGAAGATGAAATGGGATATGAATTAGTTAAACGCTCAACACGCTCAGTTAAATTAACGCCAGAAGGCGAACTTTTTCTAGAATATGCTAAAACAACCCTATCGGAACTTGAGCTAACGAAAAAGCGGATTTTTCAATCAGTAAACGGTAATGCCAATGAAAAGCTCGTTATTGGGTATACCAATAAGGCAAGCAGCATAGTACCTATTTCTTGTGGACAGTTTTTAGCTCAATACCCTCATATAAAAATTGAGATGCAGCTACAAGATCAGCAAGAGCTAACACGCAAACTCCAACAGGGTGAAATAGATATAAGCGTATACTCTCAAGCTATTAACAGCATTGGTAGTGACATTCACTTACCAGATCAGCTTGTATTATTTGTTTCAAAAAACCACCCTCTTGCCCATAAAAACGATATAAGTAAACAAAACCTTGATAGCTACCCGATGTTTGGCTGTTTCTCTGAGTCTAAACAAGTACAAACTATGCTTAATGAAGCAATTGATTCTTTAAATAAATCATCAAGTATTAAAGTGGGCAGTATTGAGCAAGTAATGGCAGGTGTAGTTAAATCAGATCATTTTGCTATTGCAAGCATTGAACATGCTAATGCAATCGCAGAGAATTCTGAATTAGTACAACTTAAAACAAATAAAGATTTAAACCACGAACAACTCGTTGTACAAACAAGCCAACAGACGTCGATTACTGAACATGTAGAGCATTTACTATCGCTTATAAAAAAAGCGGGTGCTGCATTTAGCTAATCTGATATTTCAAAAAGTGCGGCACAATAAACAGTAGCTTTTAACAGCTTTTCGGCTACACTGTCGCACCTTTTTTAAACAGCTGATGTGAATGAACACACTTTTTGGTCCTGATGTCTATTTAGATGATATAGAACGCCAAGGATATACCGTAATTCATAACGCGCTTATTGCCGATTTAGTTAACGATTTAGTTGCAGACTGCCACCGTATAAACCCTCACTTTAGCCTTGCTGGTATTGGTCGATTAAATGACTTACAAATAGATAAAACCGTACGTACTGATAAAACCTATTGGTTTGACGGCAGCTCTCAAGCACAGCTTACCTATCAAGCAATAATGCAAAGTATAAAGACCACGTTAAATCGCAGTTTTTTTATGGGGTTATTTGATTACGAATGCCATTATGCAAAATATACACAGGGTGATTTTTACAAAAAGCACTTAGATGCATTTAAAGGTCGCTCTAATCGAGTATTTACAACGGTACTTTATTTAAATACGCCTAAGCAAGGTGGCGAACTTGTTATTTATAAACCTAAAAGTAAAGAGATAGAAATAACAATTAAACCAACTGCTGGCACATTAGTAATGTTTGAAAGCGAACGCTTTGCCCACGAAGTACTTCCCGCCGTTGACGATCGCTATTCTATTGCAGGCTGGTTTAGAAAAAACGCCTCTATTAGCGGCATTATTGATCCGCCTCGATAACTCCTAATAGAGCATTTTAACAGCCTTTATTGAGGCTTTTAAAATGCTATTGGGTATGAAAGTAATAACCCTATAAAGATAGCCAAACCCACGTAATGATTATTTAAAAACGCTTTAAAACAGGCATCTCTTTCACGTTTATGAATAAGCGTTTGTTGGTATGCCAATAGGCCCGCAGCAATACTTAAACCAACGCCAAACGCGACACTTAAATGATTGCTTATACCAATAAAAGCAACCAACGCTATAAATACAGCATTAAGTAAAAAGATAATATGGCGGTCGTATTTACCAAATAAAATAGCGGTTGATTTTACCCCTATTTTTAAATCGTCGTCCCTGTCAACCATCGCATATATGGTGTCGTAAGCCACTGTCCAGCAAATATTGGCTATAAATAATAACCATGCCTGCTGTGGTAGTGCATTAATTGAAGCCATATACGCCATAGGAATAGCCCAACCAAATGCAGCCCCTAAAACAACTTGAGGTAACTGTGTATAGCGCTTCATAAAGGGGTAACAAAAGGCTAAAGCCAAAGCACCAAAAGAAAGCAAAATAGTATTAACGCTAAGCATTAATACTAAAATGAACGCAATAACTATGAGTAGTAAAAATAGACTAAGTGCTTCACCACTACCCACCTGCCCTGAAGCTAGCGGCCGTTGAGCTGTGCGTTTTACCGAGCCGTCTATTTTTCTATCTGCAAAATCATTAATTACACACCCTGCGCTACGCATAACAACAACGCCCAGCGTGAATATAATAAGGTTGAGTAAGCTCGGCATCCCACTATTAGCAAGCCATAAAGCCCAGTATGTTGGCCAAAGTAATAACAAGGTACCAATGGGCTTATCTATACGCATTAACTGTATATAATAAGGAATATGTTTTGGCTTTAAAGCGGCTAATTTCATGAGTATAAATATGCTCCAGGTAAAAACACTTCACACACTAAAAACTTATATTCTTTGAGTGAGAATACACTTCGACGCCCTAGTAAGTTTTTCTCGGGTAAGTTCAATTTTGTAACTAATTGCTGAATAGGGTGCGTGTCATCAAAATAAGCAATTTCTATATCCGTTCGTTTTAATGCTGGGTCTTGAAAAATCACATCACCTAAAGGACGCTCGCCCATATTGTGCAAAGGATTAATAGAATCATTTTTAGGAAGCCAGCTTTGTGCGTACACCACAGGTTTGTTATCGCACAGTAAGAGAACTTCTCTATTAATAGCTGTTTTAGCTGTGCTGTTTAGTAGTAAGTTTTGCTCTGGGCTCAAAGTAAATAACTGCTCACTTAATACCTTTACATTAAAAGTTTTTGAGTTACTTTTTAATTTAGCCGTTAATGAATTCTGTTCAAAAAGCCACTCTCGCTCTAGAGGAGATAAGTCACTTATATAAGAAGTGGACTGCCAATTAGCAGATATAGACAGAGGATAAGTAATCACAATAGCTCAACAAAATAAAAAACTACGAGATGATACCATTGCCAAAGCTTTTGAAAAAGTGATGTTTTATAACCATAAATAATTGCTTGGCGCTGTTTATTACCTACTATTAAGTATAAACTATTTGTAACAAGTTTTAAGAAACGCTTTAAATATGAAAAAAATAGTATACGCAGGTCTTTTTACGTTCTTTGTAAGCGTTATAAGCTTTACAGCTCGTGCTGAATCCACAGTTGGTTATTTTGGTTTTGAGCCAGATATAATCACCAACTACATTGGCGCATCAAGTAAAAAAATGGGCTATGTGCGTGTAACTATTGATTTAATGCTTACTGATACTTCTGATATTGCAGTGGTTGAACACCACACGCCATTACTTCGTGATGCCCTAGTAGAGATTTTATCTAAAGAACCAGAAGAAAAAATAAAATCACTTACTGGCCGTGAAGAAATACGTGCAAAGTGCGCCGAAAAACTAAAAAGCCTGCTAAAAGAAGAAACAGGACAAGAGATCATCCGTGAAGTCTTGTTCACTAAATATTTATATCATTAGTATTTAACGTTTTGCGTTAAATATTTTGGCGGTATAGGCAAAAGCCATACCGCTAAGTAACCCACCTAAGTGCGCCCAATTAGCCATACCTACAAACAATACATCAGCAAACCCAAGCACTAACCAAATCAACATAAAGCCAACAATAGCCGTACTTACAAGCGCAGGCTTGTTAGGATTTAAAAAGCTATGAATCCAGCAAAAACCAAGTAGCCCATACACCACACCACTCAAGCCGCCAAAATTGGGGCCAACCATTAAGTATTGTGCCCAATTACTTATAAGTGCAGTTACTAAAAACAAACCTATTAGGGTGAGTTTTCCGCATTGTTTTTCGATATTGTCACCAAGCGACATCCACCAAATTAAATTAAACACTATATGCATCGCGCTAAAATGTACGAGGGCGGGCGTTAACCAACTTAAAGGCTGCGTAGGTTTAAACTGCATCATGGTGTAAATGGTCTCAATACCACCTAGTAAAAAAGCAAAATAGATTATAACGCTTACAATACTTACGGTTTGATTTAACCAGCTAAGCGCTTTAAATCGCGTCATTAGATTAAGTGATTGCCCTTGGTATTTAAGCGGCGATTGTGTGCTACCTACATCCCATGAAGCTTGTTGATAGCGTTCATGGTTAGGGTTTTGTGTAAATTCGGCCCATAAAGGTTGTATTTGATGAAAATGCTCAGGCGCAACACTAATAATGACATTGCTACCATCTGAGGAGCTTAATTGTCCTTGTAAACCTTGGCTTTTTAAATAATCTATAAAGCCCTGTGCGGCGCGCGGGTTATTTAAACTGCCAAGCTCTATCATCGCTCTACTTTCTCGCTGTAAGCAGCTTCCCAAGCTGTAAAGCCGCCATCCATACTGTAAACGTCTTCAAAACCTTGCTCAACTAAGTAGCTAGCTGCGCCTTGTGAACTCATACCGTGGTAGCAGACAATAATAATTGGCTGATCGAATTCTTTTTCCATCATAAATTGTGCGATATTACCGTTAGAAAGTGCTTCTGAGCCTGGAATGCGACCGGCTTGATACGAATTAGGATCGCGAATATCTGCAATTACCACGTCTTCTTTATCTAAAAGCTCTAACGTTTGCGCTATAGAAATATGTTTAAATGCCATTGAAATCTCTTTAATTAATAGTATAAAAAAGGCGGCTAAAGCCGCCCTTCTTGTAATTTAGGTGGGAGTTAATCCCAGTTTAAAATCACTTTACCTGACTGACCTGAAATCATCATATCAAAGCCAGCTTGGAAGTCATCCACAGAATACTGATGTGTAATAATTGGGTTCAAATCAAGACCAGATTGAATCAAGCTTGCCATTTTGTACCACGTTTCGAACATTTCGCGACCGTAAATACCTTTAATCACTAAACCTTTAAAAATAACTTGGTTCCAATCAACTGCCATATCAGATGGTGGAATACCTAGCATGGCAATTTTACCGCCGTGGTTCATATTATTAAGCATTGAATTAAACGCGCTTGGCACACCTGACATTTCAAGGCCAATATCAAAGCCCTCTGTCATACCTAGCTCTTTCATTACATCTTCAAGCTTTTCATTTGCAACGTTTACAGCGCGTGAAGCACCCATTTTACGTGCTAAATCTAGGCGGTATTCGTTTACGTCGGTAATTACAACGTGGCGAGCACCAACATGTTTTGCAACAGCTGCTGCCATAATACCAATTGGGCCAGCACCAGTGATAAGTACATCTTCGCCAACTAAGTCAAACGATAGTGCGGTATGAACGGCGTTACCAAATGGGTCGAAAATAGAAGCCAGTTCGTCAGAAATATTATCTGGAATTTTAAATGCGTTAAATGCAGGAATAACTAAATATTCGGCAAACGCACCTTCACGGTTTACACCTACACCCGTTGTATTACGGCATAAATGTACACGTCCAGCACGACAATTTCGACAATGCCCACACGTAATATGCCCTTCGCCAGATACGCGGTCGCCAACCTGAAAGCCACGAACTTCTTGACCCATATCAACGACTTCACCAACATATTCATGACCAACAACCATAGGCGTTGGAATGGTTTTACTTGCCCACTCGTCCCACTTGTAAATATGTACGTCGGTACCACAAATAGCTGTTTTGCGAATTTTAATCAGTAAATCGTTGTGACCCACTTCTGGCTTTGGTGCATCTGTCATCCAAATGCCCGGTTCTGCTTTTAATTTAGATAATGCTTTCATAATCCACACTCAACTAAAAAACCGAAGCGAGGCTTCGGTTTAAAATAAAATTAAATAACGCCCATTTCTTTACCAATACGGGTAAATGCATCAATAGCAGTATCGAGCTGCTCAATGCTATGCGCCGCTGAAATTTGTGTACGAATACGCGCTTGCCCTTTTGGTACTACAGGGAATGAAAAGCCGGTTACGTAAATGCCTTCAGCAAGTAATTTATCAGCCATTAACGAGGCTACTTTGGCATCTCCTAGCATTACGGGGATAATTGCATGATCTTTACCTGCACACGTAAAACCAGCAGCTTCCATTTGCTCACGGAAATATTTAGCATTTGACCAAAGTTTAGCGCGAAGCTCGCCGCCATTTTCAAGCATTTCAAGTACTTTAATTGATGCAGTAACAATTGAAGGCGCTAATGAGTTTGAGAACAAGTATGGGCGTGAACGCTGACGTAACCATTCAACAATTTCTTTTTTACCTGATGTATAACCACCTGAAGCACCGCCCAGCGCCTTACCTAATGTACCGGTGATAATATCTACACGGTCTAATACATTACAGTACTCAGGTGTACCCTTACCGTTTTCGCCAACAAAGCCAACTGCGTGAGAGTCATCTACCATTACAAGCGCATCATATTTATCGGCTAAGTCGCACACAGCTTCTAAATTACAAATAACGCCGTCCATAGAAAACACGCCATCGGTAGCAATTAGTTTAGTTTTAGCACCGGCTTCGTCTGCTGCAATAAGTTGCTTCTCAAGATCAGCCATGTCGTTATTTGCATAACGAAAACGTTTAGCTTTACATAAACGTACACCGTCAATAATTGATGCATGATTTAATGAATCAGAAATAATAGCGTCTTCTGCGCCTAAAATAGTTTCGAACAAACCTGTATTTGCGTCAAAACATGAAGAATATAAAATAGTATCTTCTGTTTCTAAAAACGCACTGATTTTTTGCTCTAGTGTTTTATGGATATCTTGCGTGCCACAAATAAAACGTACTGAAGCCACACCAAAACCATGATTATTTAAACCATTTTGCGCCGCTTCAATTAACTCTGGGCTATTAGCTAAACCTAAGTAGTTATTAGCACAAAAGTTGATTACTTTACCTGATGCAACTTCGATTTGAGCTTGCTGCTGGGACTTAATAATACGTTCGTTTTTATACAAACCTTCGGTTTTTACGTCTTCAATTTGCTGTTGTAACTGGCTAAAAAAAGCAGATGCTCTCATCTAGGTTCTCCATCTATTTGAACGGGTAAACAACCGCACTTTCACGGCTGTTTATTATGGGGGTATTGTAAAAGTTTAATGGGTAAAATGCACGGTTTGCAGTTCGTCGCAAACACCCTAAGTTGGAAGGAATTCCTGCCAGTTTACAGGCTGTTTATTTATGTGTTTAAAAGTGCAGGTAAACTACTTATAGAATCGATAATTAAATCAGCTTCTTGCTTAGCGCTTTCGTCAAAGCTTTGCCCTGAACGCACTAAAACACGGGTAGTGATCCCTGCTTTTTTCGCAGCCTGCATATCACTGAGTTTATCGCCCACCATAATACTGCAAGCAGGGTCGATATTATGCTCTTGTATGCCTTGTAATAACATACCTGGCGCAGGCTTTCTGCAACTGCACTCTTTCAAATATTCAGGGCCCGCTTTTTTAGGGTGATGCGGGCAAAAATACACATCGGTAACTGCAATGCTGTGGGCACTAAACTGGTCTTTCATCCACTCGGTCATTGCTAAAAAATCAGCTTCGGTGTAATAACCTCGACCAATTCCAGATTGATTAGTGACGATTATGATTTTATAGCCTGCATCGTAAAATGTTTTACAGGTGCTAAAAACACCGTCAATAAATTCAAATTTATCGCTTTGATACACATAACCATGATCAACATTTACCACGCCATCTCGGTCTAAAAAAAGCGCTTTATTTTTTTGTTGTGCATTCATTACAAAGACTCTTTTTGTACAACATGGTCAAACATCGCTTTTACATCATCAACTGTAATTTGGCTCATTAAATCATCGCCTTTTACGCGTGTACCCCACGGTACTTGCTCAGCCGTTTTACCTGTTTGCTTAAACAAGTTCTGATGATAAACCTCTACCACGTAGTCTTGATATAAATAAGGACCTGTGCGTGCTGGATTTGAATGTGCATATAAACCAATAACCGGCGTACCAACAGTTACTGCCATATGCGCAGGACCCGTATCGGGCGCGAGCACTAAGCTGCCACGCTTTAACACGCACAACAACTCTTTGAGTTTTGTTTTACCGACTAAATTTAAAATAGGCGTGTTACTGTGCTCAATAATGCTATTTGCTAGGTTAATTTCAAGCTCTGTTGGGCCACCCGTCAATACCACCTTAAAGCCTTGCTCGCTTGCATAATCAGCCAATGTGGCATAACGATCAGCGAGCCAATTACGCTGCGCTTTACTAGCTGCAGGCGATATTACTAATAGTTTATTAGTTAGGTATTCTGATGTTAATAACTCATCTGCAACCGCTTGGTCTTGCTCGGTATATGGCATGTCCCAACTCGGTTTATAATCAGCTACACCAATGGCTTTTGCAAAACCTTTAAAGCCTTCAAGCACATGCGCCTGGGCTTGTGGGTCTATTCGTTTATTAATAAATAAGCTGTGCAATTCTTTTGAACGTGCCCAATCGAACCCTATTTTTACTTTTGCAGGAATACAGCGCGCTACAAACCCAGCCCTTAATGCAACTTGCATGTTAAGTAACACATCAAACTTTTGGTTTTTGAAGCGTTGCTTTAAGCTTTTCAGCGCTGCTTTGCCTTGCTTTTTATCAAATACCACCAGCTCAACACCCGGTAAGTCGGCAAGTAGCATGGCTTCTACTTTGCCAATAACCCACGTAATTTTTGCATTAGGGTGTGCTTTTTGAATAGCTTGTACAGCACTCACACCATGACATACGTCACCAATGGCAGAGAGTCTTAATATACAAATAGATGAATAATTAGGAGCTTGAGTCACACATTCCCTTAGGTATTAAATACAAAAGCCGATCTTAAATTATAATCACGCTATTGCAAGCACTTATCCTCAGCTTTAAAACGCGCTAATATAGGCCCATTATTTAGCAATTACACAGAGCTATGTTTAAACAACACGTGCAAGGCAACCACACTGTATTAAGCCACCCTAAATACACAAGCCAAATTACCCTCGATTGGTTTGATGCAAATTATTGGCAACAACAAAATAAAATTGTGGGCGCTAAAAAAGGCAGAGCAACAGCATGGTTTTTTAAACAAGACGAATTAACAGCCGTACTTAGGCATTATTGGCGCGGTGGTTTAGTGGGTAAATTGCTAAGCGATCAATATTTATACCCAGGGCTTGAACAAACCCGTGTGTATAAAGAGTTTAGTTTAATGAGTAAACTTATAGAGCTTGGTTTAAACGTACCCACCCCTGTTGCAGCAAAAGTAACCCACAGCGGATTAATTTACCGTGGTGATATTATTACCGAGGCTGTTAAAGGCGCTAAAAGTGTACTCGATATATTAATTGAACGCCCATTGACTGAAGATGAGTTGGAGCGCATTGCTAAAACAATCGCGCTATTTCATTCAAAAGGCGTTTGTCACGCCGATTTAAACATTAATAACATTTTATTTAATGATATTGGTGATGTGTATATTATCGACTTTGATAGAGGTGAAATAAGAGCGCCTAACCCACAGTGGCAACAAAGTAATATGGCACGCCTTGAGCGCTCATTTTTAAAAGAGCAAGGTCGAAATGATGTCTTTAATTGGCAAGCGAGTGACTGGCAAACTCTGCACAGCAACTACCTCAAAACACTCGCTAATATAAGTTAACTTAGTTAGCCAATGCTAAATACTGCAGAGCAACCTGCTCTGACTGTACTTGTTTTAGAATATCTGCGTTTTCTACATTTGGCTTATCTGCTAGCACCTGCTTAACGCCATTGGCTAATGCCTCACTTTGTTGAACGGGTACTAAATATTTACTCAGCTCGCCTGTTAATATCTCGCTTGGTCCAAATGTACAATTAGTGCTAACTACCGGAGTACCCACCGCTAAAGCCTCAATTAATACCGTTGGCAGCCCTTCAAAATCAGAGCTCAAAACTAAAGCTTTGGCATGCAGAATCCAGTTGTACGGGTTTTGTTGAAATCCAGGCACTACTAACTGTTTATCTATGCCATATTGCTGTGCAAGCTTTAACGCTTTTGCAGGTTTATTACATAAAAGGACTAACTTGTATTTTTTATCAAGCTTTGCAAATGCTGCAAATAATATATCGTGGCGTTTTTGTTTGGCGAGCCTTCCTACATGAATTAAGTAAGGCTCATTTGGGATATTGTTATTTTGTTCATTTGCTTGTTGGTTTATTTTTTCAAAATCGAACGGGTTATAAATAGTCGCGATTGCACTTGGGTTAATTAAATCCCCTTGTATTATTTCTTTTTCAACACCCTTTGATACGCAAATAAGTGATTTACCATTTAAGTTTTGCTTACTTTTTTTAAGGTATAAATATGAAAATGGACCTAACTTTTTTTGACGGGCAAGTTCTGCATTAACTGAGTTGTGAATAACAAAATGAACATTTTTGATATTACTAAGCGCGAGCAAGTTATTACTTCTATCAAGGTTAGAAAGCACTAGATCAATATTGCCAATCTCGCTTTGTTTTTTTTCAAACCACGCTTCTAATCGCAAAATACTATTTTTTCGCTGCCAGAATCTATCTACTTTAGATGCTCTATCAGGAAAAAGGCTATCAACTTTAACTATATCAGGAATGTCATACTCAGCGTTGCTCGCAAGAGATAATATAGTGACATTGTGCTGTAGTTTTGCCATTTTTTCAGCCAAGGTAAGCATTACTTTTTCAGCACCACCACCTACTAGTGAATCAATTACAATCACTATATTCATAAGCGATCTCCTACAAGCATATTTTTTATACCTGTAGTGATAACGTCGAAACTATGTGTGCTATCGAGTTGCTTATACTTATCAATAAATTCACTATAAAAAGGCTCGGTAATAACTTGAGCTATTTTCGTTGTAATTTCATCAATATCAAGATTTGCTTTTATTACAACACCTGCATTAACGCAATGATCCAATCGTGTATTTTGATCTTTTGAGATAGCACATGCCACAACAGGGGTTTGAACTGCAATTGCTTGCAATAAAGTATCTCCACCACTAAGTAATGCGACTTTAGCTTGGCTCATTAATGCCAAAAATTCGGTTCCTTGCAGGCTTGATAAACAAGTAACCTCATCACTTTTAGGAATTGCTTTATTATAATTTGCACCAAACACAACAACTGCTTTTAAACCAGTATGCTTGGTAATTTTAAGCGCGGCTTTAAAGTAAACCTCCGCACAATTAAGATTATTTAATATATGCCCGCCAGAACCCGCATTAACAATAAAATAGCCATCAGATACTAAGTTATAGCGATTTAAAACATCACGTTTTTGCTCACAAGAAGCAAATGGAACAAAAGGGCCTACATTACGAGGGTGTGCCAAGGGAAACATGTCTAACTTCGCACTTTCAGCCCACGTAAGTGGCTCAATACAATAATCAGGCTGTACAACCCAATGTGTATCAATTAAATTAATCCTGTTTAGCTTCAATCCCTTAGCGCGTTTTTTTGCATGCTGAGAAATAAATACAACTTTAGCGCCTACTTTTTTAGCCGCTTTCATATGCCCTGCACGTCCTGCACAATCAAAAACAACGACGTCAGGTTTAAATTGCTCTATAAAGTCGCAAACAGAATCAAGCTCTTTAGTCGCTGAGTGTTCAAGCAATGTGGCTTCAAAAGGACACTTTTTTGCGTAGCTTGTATGCTTGTTTAGTATGAAGTGAATATCGAGAGAATCAGTAAGTTCTGCCTTTAAACTTTGAGCCAACAACAACGAGCGCATATATTCACCAATGCCTTCTGGTGATGATACGGGAATAAATAAAAGTCGTTTGTTGCTCATTACATTCTCAATTTCCTATTTGAACTCCAGTATACCAATCAGATACTTATTACGATAGCTAGGTTACATTTTAATATATTAAATTAGCTCTATAAATTTGATTATTTACTGCAATAACAAGCTTAGGTTGATAAACTTAGCCGCAATCTAAATCACAAGGATCTGAACTTTGCGAAACAGAATTTTTCTACTTTCTACTCTTTTTTGCGCTATAAGCGCGTCAGTTAATGCTGAACCATGGGTAAAACCCGATGATTACGGTCTTAGAGCTGATATTCAACAATTAGCTGATGCCGGTGTTATTTTAGCTCCTGTAACTACCTATCCGCTTATGTGGAAAAGTTTTATAAGTGATGTGCAAAGCATGCCGCTTGAGCAATTATCTCCAAGCTTGCAAGATGCTTTACTTCGCGTTAAGCATCGATATAAATCAGAAAATAGCAGCTCGCATAGTCTTCAATTATCTGCTTTTGCAGCCACAGATCCGATCATAGCAACAAGCTTTGGTGCAACAAATACACAAGAAACAGAGCTTTCAGCAGCTTACGCTTATTTAGGCGATAACTTTGCAGCTAAAGTAGCTATAAATTACAGAAGCGACGGTAAAAAATGTTTAGTTGATGGAAAAACGACTGACGATATAGTTACCGATGAGCAAGCTTTAACTGATTGTAACGATACCTCACTTGACGATAGTTACTTAGCTTACCGTTTAGGTAACTGGATTTTTAGAGCCGGTGCTGTTGAGCAATTTTGGGGACCTGGTGTTGATAACAGCTTAATTATGTCTGGTAATGCGAAACCTTTACCTGCACTAAGTGTAACCAGAGAAAAAAGTACTGCTTTTGAAACACCATGGTTAAGCTGGATTGGTCAATGGGGCTTTACCGCACAAATGGCTAAACTTGAGTCTACACGTGTAATTCCTGATGCTTTACTTTGGAGCAGTAGATTAAATATACGCCCAATACAACAATTAGAAATTGCTGTTAGCTGGTCTGCACAATGGGCAGGAGACGGCCAACCGGGCTCTGCGGGTGATTTTATTGATGTCATAACTGGGCAAACAGCATGTATTGATGGCAATGTTAGTTGCGATAGCCAATTAGAGTCAAAAATAGGTAATCAATTAGCTGGCATAGATATTCGCTGGTCAGATACACTTTTCAACCAACCTTATGCTGTATATGCCAGTACGATTGGAGAAGATGCCAGTTCACAGTTTAAGCCAGCCGATAGAGCCTATTTGTATGGTGTACAGACAACACAACGTGTATATGATCAAAACTTATTAATAAATGTAGAGTACATAGATACAGGTGTTTCATGTTCAGCTGAATCAATAGTTGAAAATTGTTACTATGAGCATGATACTTATAAGTCTGGCTATCGCTACCATGGACGCACTATTGGTTCGACGTATGACAATGATGCGCAATCAGTTGTCCTAACACTACTTGGTCAACTTTCTAATGGTGATGATTGGCAGTTGAAATTACGCAGTGTTGATTACAATAGTGACAATAGCGATTGGTACCCTAGCAATCCAGATTTAGGTAACACTATTACTAAAACAGGCTTTAATAGTAAGCAATTAGAACTTCGTTATAGAATGCTTTCGATGGGAGGGCGAGTCACTTTAGGTGCTTTTGCATCTAACAATGACGGTGCTGAAAACGATACATCAGCATTTGCCAAGTACGAATTAAATTTTTAGTAAGTTACTTTATTAAAAATAAAAAGGGATGAAAACACTGTTTTCATCCCTTTTTTGTATTTTTAGTAACTTAAATCAGTAATTATACTAATTGCATTAAATTAGTGTTCTATTATAGCGATAAGAAAATAGCTCAATAACAAGGCTAAAATTATGATACATAGTTGTTCTATATAAATAGTTTTTAACGTAGTTAGTGAGTTATTTAATACGCTAGAATGATCATGTTTTTAATAAAATTGGTATTACTGTTTAATTTTACTAATTACTTTTGATGTTGAGCACCCATCTAAAAATTCAAGCACTTCAACTTTTCCACAATGACGAAGTACGTGCTCAGCACCCGCTATTTGATCTACAGTGTAGTCGCCACCTTTAACTAAAATATCTGGGCTTATTTGCTCAATTAATTTAGCGGGAGTATCGTTTTCATCTAAGCTACCAAACGGAATAACCCAATCAACTGATGAAAGTGCGCTAAGTACCATCGCACGCTCATCTAGTGGGTTAATAGGACGTTCTGCCCCTTTTAAACGCGTAATTGATTCATCATTATTTAATCCAACAACGAGTCTATCGCCTCGTGCTTTAGCTTGCGCTAAATAACGTACATGCCCGGCGTGTAAAATATCAAAACAGCCATTAGTGAATACAATGGTTTCGCCGTTTTGTTTTGCAAATTCAATATGCTGAAGTACATCATCAAATGGTGTTTGGTAATGCTCACCCGTAGTATGTAAATACTGACCAAGCTTGCGGCTTAGCTCTTCTGGCGAGACAGTTGCAGCCCCAAACTTACTCACAACGATACCTGCGGCTAAATTAGCAATTTCGACAGCATCTTTAGGTTCCATGCCCGCGCCAAGCATAACCGCGAGTGTAGCTATAACCGTATCACCGGCCCCGGTTACATCGCTTACTTCAAGCTCTTGCGCTGCAAAATCAAATTTTTCATCTGCACTAATAAGCGACATACCTTGCTCAGAACGCGTAAGCAACATAACTTTAATGCCATTTTTGCTAATTAAATCACGCGCACTTGCGGCTAAAGCCTCTTCTGAATCGGTTTGACCACCCGCTAACTTAAACTCATGTAAGTTAGGTGTAATGTAATCAGCACCTTCATATAAATGTAAATCTGGCGATTTAGGGTCGATTAAAACCGTTTTTCCGGCGCCCTTCGCAAGGCTTACCATTTCTTTAATTAAACTCAAAGATCCTTTGCTGTAATCAGAAAACACAATAAAGTCGTATTCATCAAGTACAAGCTCTAAGCGGTTTAATAAAAGCTGGCTGTGTTGCTCAGTAAACGTTTCTTCTAAATCAAGACGAACCAATTGTTGGTGGCGGCTAATAACACGCATTTTTGAAATAGTCGGTAAATCACATACACTGACTAATTGTGAGCTTATTTTTTCACCTTTTAAGATGGTCTCTAAAATCTGCCCGCTTTCGTCCTCACCAATTAAACCCAATAAGCCAACTTTTGCATCTAACCGCGCTATATTTTTTGCAACGTTAGCTGCGCCACCGGCTTTGTCTTCAAATTTACTTACTTTAACAACCGGTACTGGCGCTTCTGGCGAAATGCGACCTGTATCACCATACCAATAGCGGTCTAGCATTACATCGCCAACAACTAATATTCGTGCCGCTGATAAGTTTTTTAATAACGATAAATCCATTACTGCTGCTCCGCAACAACCATATCCATGGCTTCACATAACCAGTGACCTATAAACATGTGAGCTTCTTGAATACGCGCTGTTTCGTCATTTTTTATAATAATAGGTAACTTAGCAATATCTTTTACTTTACCGCCATCACGCCCAGTTAATGCCACAGTAAAAGCGCCTAGTTTATTTGCAGCTTCCAATGCTAAATTAATATTGTTACTAGTACCTGATGTGGTTAAACCAATAACTAAATCTTCTGGCTTACATAACGCTTGAACTTGGCGTTCAAACACCGTATCAAAGTGATAATCGTTGCTGTGCGCTGTTAAAATTGAGGTGTCAGTGGTCAATGCCATTGAAGCAAGCGGACCACGTTCTAATTTATAACGCACTACAAATTCTGCAGCTAAATGCTGTGCATCTGCTGCACTACCACCGTTACCAAACCAAACAATCTTGCCACCAGCTTGTAATGCACTATGGCATGCTTCTAACAATTGCATAGATTCTTGATGATAAGCCTCCATCGTTTCAAATAATGCCTGATGACGGTTTAATGTTTCAACGTAGCTAGTTGCCACTGAATCGATAATTGACATGAAAAAATTCCTCTTGGAACTGAAATGGCAGGAAAAATTAAATTCATTATTCCATAATTTTATTTAATTGTGTGTATTTTATCGGGTTATAACTGAACCCAGACCATATTTTATAACGAGTCTGTTTAGAAAACGGCTATTTCACGGTAAACTAACGCCACTTCCCTTTAAGAAAGATCAGTATGGCACGCATTTTTTACTCATTCGCATTAATTATTATTAGCCCACTGATTGTATTTTATCTCTATATTTTACGAGGTAAAAAAAACCAAGGCTATCGTGCACACTTTAAAGAGCGCTTTGGGTTTGTCGGTAAGTCTTTATTTACGGTTAAAACTAAACCTTTAGTTTTTCATTGTGCTTCTGTTGGTGAGGTACTTGCCGCAACGCCACTTATTAAAGCTTTGCAAAAAGCGCATCCAAATTTAAATATACTTATAACCTGTAATACTCCAACAGGCAGAGAGCAAATACTTAGCCAGTTTAAAAATACTGTAGCGTGTAGCTATTTACCAATCGATTTCCCGTTTGCAACGGCTCGATTTTTAAAGCGTATAAAGCCACAAGCATTATGTATTTTAGAAACCGAGCTATGGCCAAATTTAATGGCGATAAGCCACAAAAAAAACATACCAGTACTTGTCATCAATGCAAGACTCTCTGAAAAGTCACAGCAGGGCTATCAAAAGGTCGCTAAATTAACGCATATTATTATGCGCTCAATTACGGTACTTGCGAGTCACAATAAAACAGATGCTAAACGCTTTATTGAACTTGGTCTTGAAGCTTCAAAAAGCCATGTAACAGGCTCAATAAAATTTGATATAACACCAAGTGAAGAGCAACTAGCTAAAGTACTCAACCTTAAACAGCTTTATAGTAGTAATGAACGCTTTGTGTGGGTGGCAGGCTCAACACATCCTGTTGAGCATGAGCTGGTACTTTCAGCCCATCAAGAGTTACTAAAAAAGCAACCGAACGCATTACTTATAATTGCCCCGCGCCATCCAGAGCAATTTGACAAAGTGGCAGAGCTTTTAACGCAAAGCCCACTTAGCTTTAGCCGTCGTAGCCAAAATAACTATAATAATGAGCAAATACTCCTTGCTGATACGCTTGGTGAATTACAGTGTTTATATGGCGCTGCAAATGTGAGCTTTATTGGTGGCAGCTTAATTCGCAGAGGTGGGCATAACCCACTGGAATCAGCAGCGTTTTCGGTAGGTGTAATAACAGGTCCACACACATACAATTTTGACCATGTTTATCCCGAGCTAACAAAGCTCAAAGGTGCTGTAGTGGTTGATAGTAACGACGAACTCGCAAAGCAGCTCATAACGTTTAGCCAAAACACAAAAGCGTGCCAAACCTTAGGTATTAAAGCTGCGCAATGCGTAGCTAAAAACCAAGGTGCTATACAAAAAACACTTAACATTATTAATCAATATTTAGAGCCAAAACCGTGACCAACATAGCTATAAGCCAAACCCGTGAATGGGTGTCATCTGTTATTGTTAAATATAACTTTTGCCCGTTTGCACGCAAAGAAGTAGAAAACAACTGTATTCATTACATAGTAAGCCCAGCAACGAGTATGGATGATGCTGTAATGGATATGCTTGAGCAATGTGTTGAGCTTGACCGTGAACCAGAGCGCGAAACAACCCTGATCATGTTTGACAACGGCTTTAGTGACTTTGAAGACTTTTTAGACTTGGTCGATTTAGCTAATGCGCTTTTAGTCGCGCAGGGGTTTGAAGGGAAGTATCAAATTGCTAACTTTCATCCTGATTACGTATTTGCCGACAGCGATGAGACCGATGCCGCAAATTACACAAATAGAGCGCCCTTTCCTACTTTGCATTTAATCCGCGAAGCAAGTATGAGCGAAGCACTTGATAGTTATAACGAGCCTGAATCTATTCCAGAGCATAATATAAACCTAGCAAGACGTAAGGGGATTGATTTTTGGCAGCAGTTACTTGAAGGCTGTAAAAAACCGAGCGCTTAAATGCTCGGTTTTATTTTGGTTTGTGCAGAACAAGACAATAACAAGCGCTTATTTTTTAACCCAGTTACCATTTACTTCAACGTAATGACCACTTTGGGTTTTTTCAATTGTTTTAGCAGCAGCAAGCGCTTCAACTTGTGAAAGCGACAGGTTATTCTTTTTAGCGAGCTTTAAGTACTGCGCTTTACGCTTTGCATTTATGTCATCAACAACGGCTTTTGCCTCTGCGTTTTGTACAACAAGTCCTAAATAACCGGAGCTATCTTCACCTACTAAACCTTGGTTTTTAGCGTCATCAAGGCTAATAGCCCAAGCAGAGAAAGACATACATACTGCACTAACTAACGTAATAATGTTTAATTTTTTCTTCGTATTCATGTTCTAGCTCCTTAAAATAACTCACTGTCGTCACTAAATAAATTGTCGAGTTCTTTATCTACTTTTACGCGAATTTCGTGATCGACCTTCACATTTAAATTAATAGTAATGGGCTCTTTAGCAGACACCTCAACACGATGCGTGCAAGCACTGAGTGCACTAATAGCACTCAGCGCGAGCAGTACTTTTATCAATAACGACTGTCTCATTATTAGTTTCCTTTTTGTGAGTATTGTTGCTCAACTTTTTGTGTAATTTCGTCACTTAAACGCAGTGCACGTAAAAGTGTAAATACGTTTTCTTCGTGGTTATAATTAAAGTTAACCTGCTGCTGCTCTGCTTTATTATAGCCTTGCAAATTAACCCCTAGTTTTAACCAACCATCGTTTTTTAGTGCCACACTGCTATTAAGTTTTTGAATATCTAAATTAGTTAATAGCCCTAACACAGGTTGTAACTCTTGCTGTTGCTGCATTACTGAATCAAAAGCGGCATTATTGGTAATTTTTAAATTACCTGTTCCTTGGCTAAATAAGCTACCGTCAATTATTTCAATTTTTCCACTATCAAAGTGAACCGGTAAAGACCCCGCCAAGCGTCCCGTTAATACAATGCCCGACTTATCGTCGAGTGTAACAAGTTTGCTTGCATCAATATTTTCAAACTTAACATTAGCAACTTGGTTTGGCTTCCCTACTGTGTAGCTATCTAATGAAAACTCACCACCAAACACACTTCCTTTTACATCATTTATAAGCGCGGTATTGTTATTAACTTGCCATTGCCCTTCAATCGCTTTAACTATAGCACCCGCCCTAAGCTCATTTAAATTAAAGGTAGTTGGTTTTACATTAAGCTTACCTGAATTATATTCCCCGCTAAATGTACTGCTTAAATCGCTCGCAAGGTAATCGTTATAAAGTGCACTTACATGACTAATCCCCATATTGAACGATGCACCTTGTAAGTTTACATCGCCACTAATATAGCCATTAAATTCGCCCTCTGTTAACTGTGCAAGTGGCTCAAATTGACTAATAAACGCATTTAACGACAGCGCACTTTGTTCAGGAATAACCACTTCAAATGGATGAGCTTGCGACGACACATGATGATTTATCACTAACTCAACATCGTTTATAAATGCGTGATGCGTGGCTTTTAGTGCACGGCTATGCAAGCCCGTAGACTCTACTTTTATATTATTAAGTTTTATGTCGGGGCTATTAACAGCCTTTATATTCGTTTTTGCTGTTAGATCAGCAAATAACTCACCTACGCCTAAATTAGCATTTGCTGTTAATGTGTTACTTATATCTGTGACTTTAAATTCTTTATATTCTGCGCTTTTTAATTGCTGCGTTAACGTTACTTCTGTGTTTAACTGTTTATCCATTTTTGCAGTTAAATCACCTTGGTATTGCACTGCACTTATATCAAACGCATCTACACTATTAAGCGTTAATTTAGCATTTATAAGCCCAATTGGTTTTGAGTCTATAAACTCACTTATATTAAAGTGACCACTAAGGCTAAGCCCATCCGCTGTTGCGGGTACAAACTCAGGTAAATTTTCAAGCATAACGGCGTAATCGCCTTTAATCGCAGCGCCAGATAACTGAGCATTAACGTTAATATTATTTATATCGGGTGTATTTATTTGAGCTGATAAAGTTGACTGTAAGTCTTTAAATGGAGATGTAATATTTAGTGTTGTATCAGTTATTAAAAAATCAAATTGCTTATCGCCCACGCTTAACAAATTAATTGCAGGTACCCTCAACTCACTACTCTTTAAGCGAATTGATTGAGGGAGTTTAAGTTGCCAATTTAAAGGCACTTGTTTGCTAACAAAGCCTGCATATTCACTTGGTGGAATTAACTCAGTACAGCTTGGTGTTAAATTAATTTTGTTATTAAGCAGATCGGTATTAAATATTAACGCTTGGCTATTTAAATTAAAACGCGTCGCCAATTTACCAGTGGTTAATACGTTAACTTTGCACTGCTCATACGTGTGAGCAAACTGGGAGCTAATATCGCCATTTAACTCAAGTTCTATACCATCAAAGCTAAATGCTTGCTGAGTATTAAAGTTAAAATCTGCTATTAATGTATTTTTAGTGTTTATAACGTGCTTTAAAAAAGTGTCATTAATTTCAAACTGACCCCTTACTTTATTAGCAGTCAAAATTGCACTTGCGTTTATATCACCTGAGACATTAAATTTATTTAGTTCGGGTTCTAATATGCTTATTTTAAGTGGCTTATTGAGCTCATCACTTTTTACTACAAGCTGTTTAATATTGATTAATGGGCGATTTAAGGGAAGTGCTAAATCGAGATTTTTAGCAAGCTGATTAGCATTATCACTTTTAGGGAGTGGATTAACTCTTAGCACTGCATTTTCAATATCTACACGCTTTGTATTTGCAGTAATACCAGTAAGTTGTAACTGTTGATTTTGATAATTTACACACACTTTATCAGCATGAATATTTAGTTCAGACGTTATTGAAAAATCAAGGCAATTTAATGTGACACCCGCTTTTTCGAGCTCAGGTGCTATAGCCCACTGTAATAAAAGTAAACGAAATACATAACCAAGCAGTAAGGTACTTAGCAATAAAACGCCAACAATTAAACCAATTCGCTTAAACATACTATCCTTAAATGCTTTGTGCTTTTAGCTATACTAATACCAACCTGCATAAATCTTTGATCAATTTAACGAATTAAATTGCACTATAACGTCGTTAAAATTTTTTATTTAGAACAACTAGATATAAAAACTTTTGCCTAGTTCTAGCGTAATTTTCTTAACGTTAAATAGACCCCATATATAAGCAGATTGGTATGTCCCGTCCTAAAATACGTTGACGGTTTTAAATGAAGGCCAGTAGCTTTTGCTCCTGGCTTTTTTTGTGCACTTGGTTTGGTGTTTTCATTCCTAAACTCAAATGCGGCCTAAATTCATTGTAT
>NZ_JACJED010000050.1:0-554 GCF_014163885.1 Pseudoalteromonas sp. SR43-2
AATGGCGCATCTACACTCACACTTGGTGCTGTGGTATCAATGGTGCCGTTGCCGGTAATATCGGTGCTGTTTCCTGCCACATCGCTGATGTTGGCGGTGATCGTGTACGGCCCTTCTGCCAGTGCAGTCGGTACTTCTACAGAGAAGTTACCATCGGCATCCACAGTGGTGGTGAACGTTTGTGTATTGCCTTGATCGTCCACCACGATGAAGCTAATAACGGTGCCTTCAACGGCATCACTTGTGCCACTGAGTGTCGGGGTGATGTCATTACTTGAGCCTGGGCTGGTAAGTACAAGTGTCGGTGCAGTGGTATCTATTTCACCTGCGCCTGTGGCGATGGTGTCGTTGCCTGCCACATCTTCAACACTCGCGCTAATGGTGTATGCACCTTCTGCGAGTGCTACCGGTACAGGGATTGACCACGTACCATTGGCTAGTACGGTGGCGCTCATTGTTTGCGCTGCGCCGCTGCTGTCGGTGACAACAATGGTTACTTCACTGCCTTGCGGTGCATCGCTGGTACCTGCAATCGTTGGCGTGGTGTCGTTCCC
>NZ_JACJED010000051.1:0-554 GCF_014163885.1 Pseudoalteromonas sp. SR43-2
GGGAACGACACCACGCCAACGATTGCAGGTACCAGCGATGCACCGCAAGGCAGTGAAGTAACCATTGTTGTCACCGACAGCAGCGGCGCAGCGCAAACAATGAGCGCCACCGTACTAGCCAATGGCACGTGGTCAATCCCTGTACCGGTAGCACTCGCAGAAGGTGCATACACCGTAAGCGCGAGTGTTGAAGATGTGGCAGGCAACGACACCATCGCCACAGGCACTGGTGAAGTAGACACGACTGCACCAACACTGATCCTAACGAATCCTGGCTCAAGTAACGACATTACTCCAACACTCAGTGGCACAAGTGATGCCGTTGAAGGCACCGTTATTAACTTCACGGTTGTGGACGATCAAGGCAATACACAAACGTTCACCACCACTGTGGATGCCGATGGCAACTTCTCAGTCGAAGTGCCAACAGCACTGGCAGAAGGGCCGTACACGATCACCGCCAACATCAGCGATGTGGCAGGAAACAGCACCGATATTACCGGCAACGGCACCATTGATACCACAGCACCAAGTGTGAGTGTAGATGCGCCATT
>NZ_JACJED010000052.1:0-549 GCF_014163885.1 Pseudoalteromonas sp. SR43-2
ATAACACCCTACATAACCGGTTTTGGCTGCTCTTGCCAAAATCCGGTTCATGTATTTGTTATATTTCATTGCGCGAATATCAATAAGGGGATATCACCAGCTACTTTGGGTACACTAATTGGCCCTATAACCAACTCTCCAGTGTTCTTATCTACGACAGAAAAGTTAACTTCTGTCCAACTATGTTCGCCTAATTTTATTTGGTATTCAGCTTTCCTATCAAAAGTTGCTTTGATGGGAGCCTCAGCGTGGTTTGCTCCTTCATTGTAACAAATGCTTATTTCCCTCTCCCCCAATTCAACTCTCGTCGGTTTATCAAAAGTAAAACTGTTTTGGAAGGCACCATCGACTCGACATAAATAGACTTTTTCATGTCCTTTCCCCAGGAACTTCCCAGGACTATCTTCACCCCAAAAAACGACACTTGGAACGGTCTCTAGTGGTGGAGAATACAAATTAGCATTTCGGCCAGTAGAAGAGCACCCAAGTAAAAACAACAATGTGAATAAGACTACTAAAAACTTCATGTGACTCTCCCTGAAATATAAC
>NZ_JACJED010000053.1:0-418 GCF_014163885.1 Pseudoalteromonas sp. SR43-2
AAACCAAAACCTTTTGCTTCGTTAAACCATTTTACTGAACCAGTAGTTGTATTAGACATAATATGTATCCTAAAAAATTAATATAAGTGTGCCTGAAAAGAGGCGATTGAGCCGGAAAAAATAGTTAACTTGAGGATATCGTGCAGGATTATTACTAAAACAACTCGGTACTAACAAATAAAACAAAATTTCTTTCAAACTAGTATTCAAAATGGGTTATTGCTAACCCATTTAACGAAAGCAATTAGATGCTAACGATGTTTTCAGCTTGTGGGCCTTTTTGACCTTGAGTAACAGTAAACTGTACACGTTGGCCTTCAGCTAAAGTTTTGAAACCGTCGCCAGAGATTGCGCTGAAATGTGCGAAAACATCAGGACCAGATTCTTGCTCGATGAAACCAAAACCTTTTGCTTCGTT
>NZ_JACJED010000054.1:0-342 GCF_014163885.1 Pseudoalteromonas sp. SR43-2
GCACTGGCAGAAGGGCCGTACACGATCACCGCCAACATCAGCGATGTGGCAGGAAACAGCACCGATATTACCGGCAACGGCACCATTGATACCACAGCACCAAGTGTGAGTGTAGATGCGCCATTATTAACAAATGACAGCACGCCAACTGTGACAGGCACCAGTGATGCACCTAACAGCACCATCACGGTGACGTTTACAGATGCAGCAAATGCTACTCAAAGCATTGATGTACAAACCGATGCCAATGGTAACTGGAGTGCGGCACCAACAGGCACATTAGCCGAAGGGAATTATAGCGTTAGCGCCAGCATCACCGATGCCGCAGGCAACACAGGTACA
>NZ_JACJED010000055.1:0-308 GCF_014163885.1 Pseudoalteromonas sp. SR43-2
GTTGGCGCGGCAGTATCGACTTCGCCTGTTGTTGTTGCGGTAGTTTCATTACCTGCAGTATCGGTAACTGATACTTCAACAGTAAATTCGCCTTCACTTAATTCGTTAGGTACATCAACACTAAAGGTGCCATCGGCTTGCACTTCTGTGGTTATAGTTTGTGGATTACCAGCTTCATCAGTTACTGTAATAGTAACAACCGTGCCCTCTGGCTCACCCGTCGCGGTGCCTGAAATAGTTGGGGTGGTGTTGTTAGTATCACCTACTGGATCAATAATAACTGTTGGCGCGGCAGTATCGACTTCGCC
>NZ_JACJED010000056.1:0-285 GCF_014163885.1 Pseudoalteromonas sp. SR43-2
GAAAGTCACATAGCAAATACTACACTCTCTTTGTGTCAGGGCGGCCTTCAATGGGGCTCGCCTTTGAGCTGTTTCGTTTCACTACTTAGTTCGGCATGGGCTCTTGGCTATTTACTAAATCCCAGAAAGCAAAAAACCCGTCACATTGCTGTAACGGGTTTCTACAATTTGAAGCCTGGTAATGTCCTACTTTCACATAGCAAATGCTACACTATCATCGGCGCTGTTTCGTTTCACTACTGAGTTCGGCATGGAGTCAGGTGGGTCCAAAACGCTATTGTCACC
>NZ_JACJED010000057.1:0-274 GCF_014163885.1 Pseudoalteromonas sp. SR43-2
TTAAATTTAAGTGTTGACAAAAAAATAGGAAAGCGTAATATGCGCAGCCCTAGCGAGATAAAGTTCAACTTTATAATCGCAACGTTCTTTAACAATATAAAGCAATCATCTGTGTGGGCACTCGTACAGATTGAGTTCTAACAGCCAACCTACTTAGGTAGCGAGGCAAACAAATTAGAGTCTCAATTGAAACTGAGTGACCATATGTTATTAAAAGATTCAGCCTTGAGCTGTTTTGATTTCACTTTTTTAAAAGTGAAAATAATAACGCACA
>NZ_JACJED010000058.1:0-271 GCF_014163885.1 Pseudoalteromonas sp. SR43-2
TCTGTTACCGCTCGACTTGCATGTGTTAGGCCTGCCGCCAGCGTTCAATCTGAGCCATGATCAAACTCTTCAATTAAAAAGTTTTATGTCTTTCGACAGCTCAATGAATTCTGAATTTTTGTTTTTGTTGCCAAAAACGAATTGACTGTGCGTTATTATTTTCACTTTTAAAAAAGTGAAATCAAAACAGCTCAAGGCTGAATCTTTTAATAACATATGGTCACTCAGTTTCAATTGAGACTCTAATTTGTTTGCCTCGCTACCTAAGTAG
>NZ_JACJED010000059.1:0-271 GCF_014163885.1 Pseudoalteromonas sp. SR43-2
CTCAGCGAACAGCACATTATTTCAAGTTTTCTTCAAAAAAGGGTTGATCTGTTTTTGGATCTCCCTATAATGCGACCCCACTGAGACGGGAAACGCCAACGCATAGCGAGGCACGAACAACTCAGGGTGTTAAGTAAAACTTAGAGTGAATCTTTTTAGAAAGTTTAAATTTAAGTGTTGACAAAAAAATAGGAAAGCGTAATATGCGCAGCCCTAGCGAGATAAAGTTCAACTTTATAATCGCAACGTTCTTTAACAATATAAAGCAATC
>NZ_JACJED010000005.1:0-36135 GCF_014163885.1 Pseudoalteromonas sp. SR43-2
GAGTGGGGGAGGGGGCGCCAAGTTTTTCAATCATAATCGATTCCCCCTTAGCTCAGTTGGTTAGAGCGGCGGACTGTTAATCCGCAGGTCCCCCGTTCGAGTCGGGGAGGGGGAGCCAAGTTTATGTTTATGATGTAGTTCCCCCTTAGCTCAGTTGGTTAGAGCGACGGACTGTTAATCCGCAGGTCCCCCGTTCGAGTCGGGGAGGGGGAGCCAAATCATCATAATAATATCAGTACTTTAGTTCCCCCTTAGCTCAGTTGGTTAGAGCGACGGACTGTTAATCCGCAGGTCCCCCGTTCGAGTCGGGGAGGGGGAGCCAATTCTAAGAATTTCATAGACATTCCAAGCTATTTCCACTACTCTTCCTTATATAACTAAAGCATTAGTTTAATTCTTTAATGCGCTGTACTTAGTTTATTAATCAAGGACTTGATTCCTTCCCTTTTGATTATTAAAAGACTGAAAACATGGCTGGATTTAAAAAACTTATTTTTATACAAATTATCTCTTGGTTATTGTGTGTTGCAGCAGGAAGCTACTTCATATCTATAAGCTTTGATACTGCGGTAAGTGATGCACAAAAAAATGCACAAACAACTGTTACTAAGTATATTAATGACCTTTCTTTAGACGATATTTCTGCTCAAAATTTAAAACAATCAATTGCAGATGGTAATACGTTTTCAAGCTTTACCCTAAGAGATTACCAAGGTGCTGAAGTATTTAGCATTAACCCCCCTACTCAATTACCAATGTTTGCTGATTTTGTACTCTCTAACTTTAACTCTGTACGCCCACAGTTTGCTGTAAACGATGCCGCAGATATAAAAGTTGAATTTGTACTTAACATTGAGCATTTAGCATCGCAGCTACAAACTTCCCTTTTTATTGTTATTTTGATTTCTGCCATTTTAGTTATTATTCCAATAATTCTAATGAAATCTATTTTTTATCATTTAAATAAAAATATAAGTACAACAGTTGCTGACATTATCGATATTTATATCAATCAAAACCAACTTGATAATGATTTAGAAACAGCATTAGATGGCACTCGATTGAAAAAAATGGGAAAAGATTTAGTACCTAGTTTTAATCGGTTATCACATTTTTTAAAAAACAAAAACGAAGACATACAAAGCGCTGCTATGACTATCAAGCATGAAGCGTACAAAGATGTAATTACCTCGCTTGGTAATCGTAATATGTTTGTTGAGTACTACGAAAAAAATATTGAAAACACTGAACAAAGTACATTTGGCTCTTTAGCTATGGTTCGTTGTAGCGAGCTACAAGCTATAAACCAAAGCCGTGGTTATCAAAAAGGTGACGAGTATGTTAAAGGCGTTGCTGATATTATTAAGCACATAAGTGGCACTTACACGGGTAGCCAAGTATTTAGATTAAACAGCTCTGATTTTGCGGTAGTACTCCCCCACATTCCTTTAAAAGAAGCTGAGCGCTTTGGTGAAAACCTGCAATCGCGCTTCACGCAGTACCAACAAAACCAAGAGTTAAGCTCGGTAGCTAATACGGGTATTGTAGGTTACGAAAAAGGTAAACCGTTAGGCGAACTACTTTCTGTTGTTGATAACGCGATGAGCATGGCGCAGTCAAAACAAGTGAATGCATGGCACGTACAACGCGAAACCGATTTAGTTAATAACGTAAGTGCGGGGTTTGGTAATCAAAACTGGCGTAAGGTTATTAAGGAAGTTATTGAATCTAAGCGTGTGCATTTAGTGATGCAAAACATCATGCCGCTTGGTAAAAGCATAAAAGCCTACGCTGAAGTACAAGTTCGATTTAAAACAGAAGACAATCAAGTACTGCCTACCGCTTCTTTTTTAGCAATGGCCGAAAAACTTGATATGGCAATAGAAATTGATCGCTTAATCATCGACTCTTCTCTTGAAAAGGTTAAAAGCCGTAATTTATCTGAAAAGTTTTTTGGTTTAAACGTAACAGCCTCAAGTGCACACAACGATCAGTTTGTAATTTGGCTAGAGCGCCGATTATTGAAAGATACGCATATTGCATCTAAACTAGTATTTGAGGTAAGCGAGTTTGGTTTACAGCAAAACATCAAAGCTAGTAAACGCTTTATCGACATGGTTCACCGTGTTGGCGCACGCGTAACTGTTGAACGTTTTGGTGTTGGCTTAACTTCATTTAAGTTTTTCCGCGATTTAAAACCTGATTTTATTAAAATGGATGCAAGTTATACTCGCGGCCTAGAAGATGATAAAAATAATCAGTACTTTATGCGCTTAATGGTCGATTTAGCCCACCGCATTGGTGTTAGCGTATTTGCTGAAGGCGTTGAGAGCCAAGAAGAGAAACACATTATAGAAACGTTGTGTTTAGATGGCGTTCAGGGTTATTACATAGAAAAACCTAAAGACATATAGTCTATTGGAGGCATCATGAAAAGAGTAGTTACCTTTATTATACTTTTTATTATGCCTTTGAGTTTGTACGCAAGCGCCCCGCAAAAAGAATTAGTTTTTAGCACCCACAACTATCCTCCATTTTCATTTGTTGATGAAAGCAATAATGCCACTGGCCCCTTTGTTGATATACTTACCTTAGCGTGTAAACGCCTCAATTATAAATGTGAGTTTATTAGCGTACCAAATCGTCGCTCTAAGCTGATGTTAAAAAACCTGCAAGCTCAAGGAAACTTTCCTATGGGCTGGAATATTGACCGCAACGAATGGCTTTACTTTTCGATTCCGCTTATGAAAATGCAATATGGTTTTTTTCAACCTGAAGGTGCTAAAAAAACCATTAAAAGCCTCAATGATCTACAAAAAATGCAAATTGCTGTTTTTGGCCCTTCAAATGCATCTTTTCAACTAATCAAAATACAGCAACAAATGATCAAAGACGGATTGAGAGAATTTGATATCGTTTTACTCACTGATGCCAATGGTACGGGTGTAAAAATGATAGAAAATAACCGTATAGATGGATATTTTGCCAATACTTTACAAGCGCGCGCTAGGCTAAAACAATTTAACTTACATCATGTTAATTTGGCTTTTTTACAAAGCGAATCCCCCTATTTTATTGGGTTTAATAAAATTCAATTATCTCCTGAAAAAATCGCCCTGTTTAATAAAGCACTATTAGATTTATACCAAGAACACGATCAATTTAAAGATATTTTAAAGCCGTATAATATTGATCCTATTCTAATTACACCTGAAATCTTAAGTCGCTTTAATATCATTACTGATTGAGTCGTTTATTTGCTTCTCATGTGTTGTTAATCGATAAAGAAAAAAGGATAATACCCACGTTTATTATAGCGTGAGGCACACATGACAGAATATGTCTTGTTATTGATTGGAACCGTTCTGGTTAATAACTTTGTATTAGTACAATTTTTAGGCTTATGTCCGTTTATGGGCGTATCAGGTAAGCTTGATACGGCGATCGGTATGTCTTTGGCAACCACGTTTGTGCTTACCCTTGCCTCTGTAACTAGCTATTTAGTTAATCAATATATTTTAATCCCTCTGGATATCGCCTTTTTACGCACCATGAGCTTTATTTTAGTGATTGCCGTTGTAGTGCAATTTACCGAAATGGTTGTGCGTAAAACCAGCCCTACTCTATATCGTTTATTAGGCATATTTTTACCGCTGATCACCACTAACTGTGCGGTATTAGGTGTGGCTTTATTAAATATCAAAGAAGATCATTCGTTTTTACAATCTGCGGTATATGGTTTTGGTGCTGCGGTTGGTTTTTCTTTAGTGCTTGTATTGTTTGCAGCACTACGAGAGCGTTTAGCAGCTGCTGACGTTCCTACGCCTTTTAAAGGCGCCTCTATTGCAATGATCACTGCAGGCTTAATGTCGATGGCGTTTATGGGTTTTACTGGATTAGTGAAGTTTTAATATGACCTTGTTTTATGCCTTGATAGCGATTGGTTCGCTAGCACTCATTTTTGGACTTATTTTAGGGTTTGCAGCAATTCGCTTTCGCGTTGAAGGTAACCCTATTGTTGAGCAAATTGATACTATTTTGCCGCAAACTCAATGCGGACAATGTGGCTACCCTGGTTGTCGCCCTTACGCTGAAGCCATAGCTAATGGCGATGAAATAAATAAATGCCCACCGGGCGGTGAATCAACCATGAAAAAGCTTGCCGGCTTAATGGGGGTTGATGAAAAACCACTTGCCGGTGGTGAGCAAGCAGAACCTATAAAAACAGTGGCTTATATTCGCGAAGACGAATGTATTGGTTGTACCAAATGTATTCAAGCCTGCCCAGTTGACGCTATTTTAGGCGCAACTCGTCAAATGCATACTGTATTAATTGATGAATGCACTGGCTGTGATTTATGTGTTGAGCCTTGCCCTGTAGATTGCATTGATATGCTACCTGTAGCCGAAACTAAACAAAACTGGAAATGGCAGCTAGACGCTATTCCTGTTACACAAATAGATTAGAGGTTTGAGTGGACAAGTTACTTGAACAAATAAAAAAAGGCACCGTGTGGGCATTTCCTGGCGGCATACACCCACCACAACAAAAGTCACTCTCCAATAGTGCGAGCATCACTCGCCTACCTTTGCCCGATAAACTCATTGTTGCGCTTAAGCAGCACATAGGCGCAAACGGTAAGTTACTTGTAGAAAAAGGCCAACACGTATTAAAAGGCCAACCACTAACAGAGCCTGCTGCTAACTGGTCGGTACCTGTGCATGCGCCAAGCTCTGGAGTGGTTACTGATATTGCACCTATGCCATCAGCACATCCATCGGCCCTGCCAGAACTAAGTGTTATTATTGAACCAGACGGCAAAGACGAATGGGTAGCTCTAAATAAAAATAAAAATCCTGCTGAGCTTAGCCATGACGAGCTTATAAATATTATTCACCAAGCCGGTATTAGCGGTATGGGTGGTGCTGGTTTTCCTACATATGTAAAAGCAGATACCAAGCAACCTATCGAATTTTTGATTGTAAATGCAGTTGAGTGCGAACCTTATATTACTGCCGATGACGTTTTAATGCGCGAACACGCTAAAGAAGTTATCCAAGGCATTGAAATAATGCAGCAACTTTTAAACCCAACACTGTGCATTGTGGGTATAGAAGATAACAAGCCTGAAGCTATTGCAGCAATGAAGCAAGCAGCTGAGCATAACTCAAAAATTATTATTCAAACGGTGCCAACTATTTATCCATCTGGCGGTGAAAAGCAATTAATTAAATTACTTACTAACCGTGAAGTTCCTAGCATTGGTATTCCTGCCGATATTGGTATTTTAGTGCATAACACGGGTACTTTGTTTGCCGTACAACAAGCCGTTTATGAAGGTAAACCGCTGATTGAGCGTATAGTTACGGTAACAGGTAACACTATTCATAAACCTGGAAATGTATGGGCACTGCTTGGTACTGAAATAAAGCATTTACTAGATTGCCAAGGTTTCTCTCCTGTACCGCAGCAAAGTGTTGTAATGGGCGGCCCAATGATGGGCTTTACGCTACCCACAGTACGTATTGGCATAGTTAAAACCACTAACTGTATTTTAGCGCCTGATCATAAAGAGCTAGCGGAACCCGGCCCTGAAAAAGCCTGTATACGTTGTAGCGCCTGTGCCGATGCCTGCCCTGCTTCTTTATTGCCACAACAATTGCAATGGTTTGCTAAATCAAAAGAGTACGACAAACTACAAGAGCACAATTTATTTGATTGTATTGAATGTGGTGCTTGTGCATACGTGTGCCCAAGCGAAATCCCTCTTGTACAGTACTACCGTATAGCCAAAGTTGAAATTAAAGAACAACAAGCTGACAAAATTAAAGCCGACAGAGCAAAAGAGCGTTTTGATGCCCGAAAAGAACGTTTAGAGCGTGAGCAAGAAGAACGCCAAAACCGCCATAAACGCAAACCTGCTGCTAAGTCTGCTGACGAAAAGCAAAAAGTAGCTGAGGCACTAGCCCGTGTTAAAAATAAATCAGATAACGGCGATGAAAAATCAGCTGTTGCTGCCGCTATTGCACGCGCTAAAGCTAAAAAGCAACAAGGCGAAGAACTAGAGCCAGACAACAGCGAAGTAGCAAAAGAGCGCGCACTACGTAAAGAACAAGCGCGTAAATATAAAGAGCAAAAATCGCAAACAGATGAATCGGCCGAGACTACACCCGTTGATGATAAAAAATCAGCAGTCGCTGCAGCCATTGCTCGAGCTAAAGCTAAAAAAGCAGCTAAAGCATTAGATGGCGCTGAGCAAACCGTGAGTGAAGAGCCACAAAGTGATGCCCCTGTTGATGATAAAAAAGCAGCCGTAGCGGCGGCAATAGCTCGCGCTAAAGCTAAAAAAGCAGCTAAAGCATTAGAAGAAACCGAGCAAACCGTGAGTGAAGAGCCACAAAGTGATGCCCCTGTTGATGATAAAAAGGCAGCGGTAGCGGCGGCCATAGCTCGTGCTAAAGCTAAAAAAGTGGCTAAAGCATTAGAAGAAGCTGAGCAAACCACAAGTGAAGAGCCACAAACTGATGCCCCTGTTGATGACAAAAAATCAGCAGTAGCGGCCGCCATTGCTCGTGCTAAAGCTAAAAAAGCAGCACAAGCATTAGATAACGCTGAACAAACAGCAAGTGAAGTGCCACAAAGTGATGCCCCTGTTGATGACAAAAGGGCAGCAGTAGCGGCGGCCATAGCTCGTGCTAAAGCTAAAAAAGCAGCTAAAGCATTAGAAGACGCTGAGCAAACCGTGAGTGAAGAGCCACAAAGTGATGCCCCTGTTGATGATAAAAAAGCAGCGGTAGCGGCGGCCATAGCTCGTGCTAAAGCTAAAAAAGCAGCTAAAGCACTAGAAGATACCGAACAAACTCAGCTACAAGTTGATAGCGCAGCACCTAAGAGTGCAGAAAGTAACACCGATGACTCATCAGATCTTATTAACGTAGATAAACCTAAATCAGCCGACGATAAGAAAAAAGCCGCCGTGGCTGCTGCAATTGCGAGAGCAAAAGCTAAAAAGTTACAAAAAGAAGGAAATAATCAGTCATGAAATTAACCATGGCCAGTTCGCCGCATAATCACAGCCATAAATCGTTAACGCGATTAATGCTTAGCGTTATTGCTGCGTGTATTCCTGGGCTAATTGCTCAAGTTTTCTTTTTTGGAACAGGTGTACTTATTCAACTGGTACTAGCGCTTGTTGCTGTAAGCGTATTTGAAGCTGCAATAATGCTAATACGAAAGCGCCCTGTTTGGCCTGCATTAAGTGATGGCAGTGCGTGGCTTACTGCCGTGTTATTGGCATTGAGTATCCCTCCACTTGCCCCTTGGTGGATAATCGTTATTGGCTGTTTATTTTCTATCGTTATAGTTAAACAGCTTTATGGCGGCCTTGGGTTTAACTTATTCAATCCAGCAATGGCGGCTTATGTACTGCTATTAGTTTCGTTTCCGGTGCAAATGACCGCATGGTTGCCTGTCACTGATTTAATAAATACGCCAATAGGCTTTGCAGATCAGCTAAGGCTAATATTTACCGATTTTACGGCCTCTGGGTTTAGCCTAGATCAAGTACGCGCAGGGGTTGATGGCCTAACAATGGCAACCCCGCTGGATACTGTTAAAACAGACATAGCCCACGGTTTAACCGTTACCGAGAGCATGCAAAAGCCAATATTTAACGAATGGGCTGGCCTTGGTTGGGCATGGGTTAATTTAGGCTATTTAGTGGGTGGTTTATACTTACTAAAAGCAAAAATAATTAACTGGCATATTCCTGTTAGTTTTATCGTAACTTTAGCTGTATGTAGTGCTATTGGTTATATCGCATCACCAGGCACAGAGCCGGGCACCCTATTTCACTTATTAAGTGGTGCCACTATGATGGGAGCCTTTTTCATAGCAACCGATCCGGTATCTGCAGCAACAACTAACAAAGGGCGCTTAATTTATGGCGCGATAATTGGCTTACTAATTTATTTAATTCGTACCTTTGGTGGTTTTCCTGATGCCATCGCATTTAGCGTATTATTGATTAATATTGCAGTGCCGCTAATAGACTACTACACACAGCCACGTACTTATGGCCATGGAGCAGTAAAATGATCATTTCGTCAATGGCTAAAAATGGTGCTATTTTAACTGCGTTTGCGTTAGCAACAACGGGCTTAGTTGCCTCTATCAACGCGCTTACTGCCGATAAAATTGCAGAGCAAGAACAACTGCAACTTACTGCGCAGCTACAAGAAGTGCTCGACCCAAAATCGTACGACAATCAATTATCACAAGATTGCGTAATTATTACTGACGAAAAACTAGGCCCACACGCAAACCAAGTAATTTACCGTGCTCGTAAAAACAATAAACCAGTCGCTGTTGTTATTAGGCATGTTACGCCAAACGGCTACAGTGGCGATATTAACTTATTAACAGCTGTATTGAGCGATGGCACTATTGCTGGCGTGCGTACGACTAAACACGAAGAAACCCCTGGTTTAGGCGACAAAGTAGAAGTTAAAAAATCACTTTGGATCACAACATTTAAAAGCTTAACGGTTGAAGGCGAAGAAGACGCTCGCTGGGCTGTAAAAAAAGATGGCGGCCAGTTTGATCAATTTACAGGCGCGACCATAACGCCACGTGCTGTTGTGGGCTCTGTTAAAAATGCCGTATTGTTCGCACAAACTAATTTTGATGATATTTTTGCAGCACCTAATGCCGAATGTATGGAGGTAGCTAAATGAGTGAGTTAAAAACATTATACAAAGAAGGTGTATGGGTAAATAACCCTGCCCTTGTGCAGCTTTTAGGTTTATGTCCACTGCTTGCCGTTACCTCAACTGTAACAAATGCCTTAGGTTTAGGCTTAGCAACTTTACTCGTACTAATAGGCTCAAATGTTACTGTATCGATTGTGCGTAACTGGGTGCCAAAAGATATTCGTATACCTGTATTTGTAATGATCATCGCGGGCTTTGTAACAATAGTTCAATTACTTATGAACGCTTATACCTTTGGTTTATATCAATCATTGGGAATTTTTATCCCGTTGATTGTAACTAACTGCGCCATTATTGGCCGCGCCGAAGCATACGCCTCTAAAAATCCTGTTCATTTATCAGCATTTGACGGCTTAATGATGGGCTTAGGCTTTATGGCTGTACTGTTAGTATTAGGGGCTATGCGTGAATTAATTGGCCAAGGTACGCTGTTTGACGGAGCCGATTTATTACTTGGCCCATGGGCACAGAGCCTGCGCATAGAAGTATTTAACTTTGATAACCAATTTTTACTGGCAATTTTACCACCGGGTGCCTTTTTAGGGCTTGGGCTACTTATTGCTGCAAAAAACGTAATTGACGCACAAATAAAATCAAAGCAAATTGCACCGCCAGAGGCTGAAAAAGGCCCTCGAGCACGTGTTACTAGCTTAACTTAAGGGGAAAACGTATTAGAGCTACAATTAGCACTAATACGTTTTAAGTTGCATGAATAAAGAAAAACGTCACCAAATACTGTCGCGCCTACGCGACGATAACCCGCACCCAGTTACAGAGCTTGAATATTCAAGCCCATTTGAGTTACTAGTAGCAGTAACTCTTTCAGCACAAGCAACTGATGTAGGCGTTAATAAAGCCACTCGAAAGTTGTTCCCTGTTGCTAATACACCACAAGCCATTTTAGATATAGGCCACGATACACTGCGTGATTATATAAAAACCATCGGCTTATTTAATTCTAAAGCTGCCAACGTTTATAAAATGTGCCAAATTTTGGTGGATGAACATGACAGCATCGTGCCAGAAAATCGTGAAGCCCTCGAAGCCCTACCAGGCGTTGGCCGTAAAACCGCTAATGTTGTACTCAACACTGCCTTTGGCTGGCCTGTAATAGCCGTGGATACACATATATTTCGTGTATCTAACCGTACCAAGCTTGCCATGGGTAAAGACGTAGTTGCTGTTGAACAAAAGCTTGAAAAGGTTGTACCAAAAGAATTTAAAGTAGACGTGCATCATTGGCTGATACTGCACGGGCGTTACACCTGCGTAGCACGTAAACCTAAATGTGGCAGCTGTATTATTGAAGACTTGTGTGAGTTTAAAGATAAAACAGAGTAACTATAGGCAGCCTTGAGCGATATATAGTCATTCAGGTGAGTCGTCATTGACTTAGTAAAAACTTTTCTCTTACTTACATGTTTATATAGGCTACAGCAAGCATAATATTTATAGCTGGCAATAGTTTACGCTATTTGCTATTAATATGAGTTCATAAAGTAAGGACGTTTTCGCGCTAAAATAGGGAAAGTGTCCTCTGATAAAGCTATTATGTTTTTAATCGAGGTTTTTCATGAAAGTAAGTAACCCACTTACAATTATTGCAATTTTTGCTGGTATAGCTGAAACGTTTGCAACTGGAGCTTTGGTAATGCTTCCAGAGCCGATGCAATCGCAATTTATTTACTTTGTAATGTTCTTCCCGGTACTTATTGTTGTTTGTTTTTTCTTGATTTTAGTTTTTAAGCCTCAATCATTGTATGCACCAAGCGATTTTTCCAATGAAGAACATTTTTTAGATGTAAATCAATTGAAAACCGCAGTTTCTAAAGAAACTGAAGCAGTTCTAAGAAATGCTAAAGAGAATAATCAGCTAACAGGAGACATTAAAGATTTGTCTCAAAAAGTAGCTGATATGACATTAAAGAATTTAGCAAATAGTCGAGATCAGAATGTGTTGGAGTATTTAATGAAGCACCCAAACAACGCATTCGAAAATCGGGGATTAGGTTTTATCTTGAATGACCATAAAAAGAGTATATTAGAATCACTTCATCGTTTAGAAAGCGAAGGTATGCTAGAGTCTAGTATGGATGGTGGAGTTAAAGTCTGGCAAGCCAAAACATAACAAGAGACTCTGATGTCCAAGGTCTGCTGTTGGCATAAAACTGCCCATCGAATAAGTATAATTTTTATACTGCAGTGGTATAAAACTTAAAGGGAAGTATATTGTCGTTGATAGTGATCAAAATCTTTATGCTTACGATGGAAACAGAAAACACATGAATTTCATTGCGCCTATTATTTGTAGTAGCCAATGAAATAGAACAATTAATAGAACAATTATTAGAACATTATCAAAGTATTAATTTCACAAGTTACACTCCTTTGGTTATGCTAGTGAGCATTATAAAATTATATTGCGAAACCCTCTATGCTACCTCTACTTCGTATCTTGATAATTGAGCAAGACCCAGCCACTTTACAAGGGCTTTCAACGAACCTATCAAAGACCATTCCTAACTTTGAGCGAGACGATATTCATATCGATATTATTGAATGCCTCGAGCTTAAACACGCGCTGGAATGTGTAGAGGAAGATGGTGATATTCAAGCCGTGGTTCTAAGCTGGGATATGCACAACAAAGTGGGTGAGCGGATGTATAGCCGCTTTATTGAAGATTTAAAGGCAATTCGTCTTGAGTTACCGGTTTATGTTATTGGCGACGACACTAAAGGGCTGGAAATCGTTAACGAATCAGAAGAAATCGAATCATTCTTTTTTAAAGATGAAGTGATTTCTGACCCAGAAGCTATTTTAGGATATATGATCAACGATTTTGACGACCGCTCTGAAACGCCATTTTGGACGGCGTATCGTCGTTACGTTGGTGAAGCAAACGACTCTTGGCATACACCGGGTCATAGTGGGGGTTCTAGCTTTAGAAACTCACCTTACATCAAAGATTTTTATCAGTTTTACGGCCGCAATGTATTTGTTGGCGACCTGTCGGTTTCGGTAGACTCGCTAGGTTCATTATCAGACAGCACTAATACTATTGGTCGCGCCCAAGAATCAGCCGCGGCGACGTTTGAAGTTAAGCACACCTACTTTGTTACAAATGGTTCATCTACCTCAAATAAAATCATCTTGCAGACGCTCCTGCGTAAGGGAGATAAAGTAATTGTCGACCGTAATTGCCATAAATCAGTACACTATGGCATCTTGCAATCAGCTAGTTACCCCATTTATTTGGCGAGTATCTTAAATCCAAAATATGGCATTTTCGCGCCACCGTCGTTGGCCGACATCAAGTTGGCAATTGAAAACAATACTGATGCTAAATTATTAGTGCTTACCGGTTGTACTTACGATGGCCTACTTAGCGACCTGAAACAAGTGGTAGATTATGCTCATCAATATGGTATCAAGGTATTTATAGATGAAGCTTGGTTTGCATACTCTTTGTTTCATCCTAGCTTTCGTCATTATTCTGCGATACATGCAGGGGCTGACTACATTACACATTCGGCGCATAAAGTAGTATCGGCGTTTTCTCAAGCGTCTTATATTCATATTAACGACCCCGATTTTGATGCTGATTTCTTTCGAGAGATTTATAGTATCTACGCTAGTACATCGCCTAAATATCAGCTTATTGCATCGCTTGACGTGTGCCAAAAGCAATTAGAGATGGAAGGCTATAAGCTGCTCAATGCGCTGCTAAATCATGTTGAGGAGTTTAAACAACAGATGGCCTCGCTTAAGCAAATTAAAGTATTAGCTAAGCAAGACTTTATGGAAATATTTCCGCATTTTAGTGGTGATAACATGGGCCACGACCCATTAAAAATCCTTATTGATATTAGTGAGCTACCTTACTCATTAAAAGATATTCATAAATATCTACTGGATGAAATTGGGCTAGAGATAGAAAAATACACACACAGCACCATTTTGGTTTTACTGACGCTTGGCGGCACGCGCTCAAAAATAATTCGTTTGTACAATGCATTGAAAAAGCTAGACAGCGGTAAAGTAAAACTATCGAAATCGACGCGTAGAGCTCGCTTACCTGAAAATTTACCAGCCATAGACTTGGCGTGTATTCCAAGCGATGCTTTTTATGGCGACCGCGAATCTGTGCCTATCAGTAAAAGCAACAACCGCATTTGTGCAGGTTTAGTTACTCCATACCCACCGGGCATACCGCTTTTAGTCCCAGGCCAGCATATCACTGATGATCATGTTGAATATTTGCAAGAGTTGGCAAGCCAAGGACTGACGGTTCAAGGCAGTTTTGACGGTGAAATTTATGTTCTTAAGGGAAAGGTTAAAAAATAAAGGTATTGGTTTAATACTATCTCGATAATAATTGCTGGTGGCAGTGTCGCAAGACATTGCCGCAGTAACATTGAAGGTTTGTGTGAGTTTGAAGATCAAACGGGCTAGATTTTTTGTTTCCTTTGGGCTGTGAGTTCAGCCACTCGACAACATAAAATGTTGATGATAATTGGCAAGGTATTTTACTGTGTCGGATGCCGCTTCGCTTATCCGTCCTACACTGGCACATACCAGTCTACATAACTAATCTAACTTGAATTATAAACATGAAAAAAGGCGGTAAAACCGCCTTTTTAATGTTTATAATATTTTAACTATTATTACAGCTTGTAGCTTAAACCTAAGAATAAGCGTGGGCCGTAGTCATTCACTTCACCTAAGTTTCCTTCAACAAAGAAATCTTGTGATTTAGGTGCGCTGAACAAGTTAATTGCTTCTGCTTTAACTCTAAAGTGCTCATCAATTTTGTATGATGCGCGCATTTCCCATACGCCTACAGAATCAACATAACGAAGTCGAGTACCATTTGTAGTATATGGTTGGAAATACTCACTACGATATTTGTAAATAACGGCAGTATCAAACCCACCAATTTGGTAGTACAGCTGGCTGCTAAATACATGCTTTGAGAAGCCAGGTACTGAAGCCGACTCAACAATACCGTCAGTTAATTGTGTAGTATTACCGTCTACATCAGTAACAAACGTATCGCCGTATAAGCTATCTTGGAACTCAAAGTCAGTGTCTGCATAGTTGTAACCAAATTTCATACCGATGCCATTATCCCAGCGGTAAGAAAATGAAGCTTCTAGGCCTAGTATTTCACTGTCCTCGTCTGACGTAACAGAGTTGGTGATTGGTAGTGAAACTGTTTCACCGGCAACAGTAAAATCTTCAATTACTGTTTGTTGTTGAAAACCACCGTTGAACTGTTTGTAGTATAGGCTTAACGCTAAGATTGAATCTTCGTTAGGGTACCATTCAAACGCAGCGTCGTAGTTCCAAGACATAAGTGGTTGAGTGTCTGGATTACCAGAACCATTTACACCCACTAATAAATCGCTGATTGATGTTGCTGTACCTTCTGTATCTTCTTGGAATGTACGGCTATAGCCTAAATCAGATGGATCTGCGCGTGACATACCACGGTATATACCTGCACGGAATAAAATATCTTCACTGTAATCAATAACTAGGTTAAAGCTTGGTAAATACTTAGTGTAATCGCCACCACTTTTTATTTTATCCAGTGAACCGTTATCAGACTCAACTAGAGACAGTATACCTGTGTCACTTGTTACTACGTCAAAGCTATTTCTAAAGCCAATCGAAGTTACTTCTGTGTCTACAATACGAAGACCAAAGTTACCGCGAATGAATTTGCCAAACATTTCAGTATCGTAGTTAGCCATTAAGTACACTGATGTTGTTTTCTCTGTTACATCAATTGTACCTGCATTTTCATATTCAACTTCTGGGTAAGCAAACACACCATCAGCGTTAGAACCAGCTACAGCTTGTGAGAAACATACGTTATCGTATGTAGCCCATGATGAACCTGTACCGCTAGCTACAACGTTACCGTCGCTATCAATATTTGTTACGATATCGCCATCAGATACACTCGATAAAAAGCCTGATTCAGGAAAATCGATTTGACAACCTTGTAATACGTCAAGCGCTTCAGTACCAGAGTCTAGTGTAAATTCGTTTCTTGAACCGTTACCTTGGCTACCACCATACTGTAGGAAGGTCATTTCAGATGTTCTAATACCACCTTGAATACTTGTAATAACGTTGCCATCTAGCGCATAGTCAAAATCTAGTCGCGCTGAGATAACTTCGTTTTCACGAACATTTTCACGGTCAAGTCGTGTTCTTAGGCTATCTGTAAAGTTTGAAATATCTGTTACGTCAAAATCTGTCAATGTGAAATGAGGAATTTCATCGCCCATATCCCAAGAAAAGAAATTGCGACCTGATGTTCTACCACGATTAGATATTTGAAGTTCTTCACGTTCAGTTTTTGAATACGCTAAATCTAAGTCAACAGTTAATCTATCGGTAACTGTATGTTCTATATTTATGCCGTAACCTTGGTAGTTTTCTTCACGAGAAAATTGCTCACCCGCTGATTCAATACGCTCTTCACCTTCCCAATGTAAAATACCGCCTACATCGTTAGTTACAAGAGTTGGACCGGTTACACCTGGTGTTGCACGTTTTTGTAAAAAGATTAAATCGTGGCGTGCTTCTTGTTGTGTTCTATCTGAAATTTGTGCATCAAAGTTAATATCCCAATCAGCTGACGGTTGGTATTGCAGTGCAAAAAATACTGCATCACGTTCATCAGATGTCTCGTTTTGACGAAAGCTTCGGCTACTGCCAGTCCAAGCATAAGGAGTCCCATCACTTACTGCTTTACCTGTTTCTGGATCGATTTCTGTATCGTAACCTTGGTTGCTACTGCCATTAACTTGGTCTTCACAGTCGCCTGCGCTGCTACGGTAAAAACCTTCATTGGTATTAGTCGGATCGTTTAAACACGCCCATAATGAAGAACCTGATGGGCTAGAGCTTCTGTATTCAGCCTCTGGTTGACTAATTTCTTGGCGCTGCACACCAAAAGACACACCAACGGCTTGGCCGTTATCAAATTCAAACTGATCAACATAACTAAACGTGCCACGGTAACCCGCGTCACTTTGCAGCGAGTTATCTACATTACCTTCATCAGGGTTGTAATTTAATTTAACCTCAGCTGATACACGTTGTTTGCCAAAATCAAGTGGAGTTATAGTTTCAAGTGCAATAACACCTGCAACACCACCTTCAATCATTGACGCATCTTGCGTTTTATATATCGCTACTTTTTTTACAAGTTCAGAAGGAAACTGCGAAAAGTTAACTGAGCGGTCACCACTACCATTTGTCGCTTCACGACCATTAATGTGTGTTGCACTTAAAAATGGACCAAGACCACGGATAGTGATTTCTGTAGCACCACCGTTTTCACGGTGAGATGCAGCACCTGTAATTGATTCTAGTGCTTCACCGATAGACAGTGCTGGTAAATCACCAATATCTTCAGATGACAGGCCATCAACTACTGTTGTTGCTTCACGTTTAATTGCTATTTGATCTTGTATCGTTCTACGTGTACCTGTAACACTAATTATTTCAACGTCTTCTTCAACTTCTGTCGCTTTTCCCTGATCTTCCTGTGCGCTTGCTGTAAATACGCAAGAACTTGCCATACCTGCGATGACCGCTGTTCTTACCCATTTTGCAACTGGGCGCATTGCAAACTGCCCTGTTGTAGAATTATTGTTATCTCGTGACTTCAACGACATTTGAATTCTCCGCTGGTTGTTGTTGTGTGATTTTAGTGTGTTAGCTTGTTATGCTGATGTATATTTTATGTGACCTTTGACATTAATATACTCAAACCCAGCACGATGATCAACCAATTTGACGTTTTAATATTACCATAAGGTATACCAATTTTAACTTAACGGCATTACCAGTAGGTCAGGCAGGTTTTTTACTAGAATATTAATAGCTCTAAACTAGTCCATAAATGAGTTATGGAGGCTAAAAAAGCGTGGTGAAAAGTATAAATAATAAAAAAGCCCCAAATTTGGGGCTTTTAAAAGTTAACTGATTAATTGGTTACTTAATCGTTTTGTATTTTCCATGTAGATCCAACACCTACTTCAGATGATTGAATATAATGAAGACCTTTAGCACCCGCCTCTGCCTGAAGGCCTGCAGGGTCAGTTTCTAATAACGTACTTGCTGCTGTAACGTACTCAAGCACTTCTTTACCGTTAGTTGCTGGGTCTTGGTCAATTGCACCATCAGTATCGAATGCGCCATTACCATTTAGTTTTCTAATTTCAACCCAGTCACCGCTTGCATCGCCTGATACTCGACTATCCATATAACCAAAGTTATTACTTAGCACCGAACTATCATGATTAATTAAGTCACAGTCATATTCAAAAGCATGGTCACTTTCAAGTGTATTTGGGTAAAATAGGCCTTGAGTTGTGGCACTGCTGTTTATTGTATCTGCGTCTGTTTGATCGCCTAAACCGTTTGCAATTAAATTTCCATTAAAGTTTATAACAAACGCATTTTTGGTCAGCCCGTATAGTACCGGTGCATTCGCTGCGGTTAACTCATCGCAATCACTTGTTGGTGCTTTAGGGCCTATTTCCGTACTAAATACAATAGGTTGCTGTGAGTTCAAAACCGTATTGTTTGTTACATTTAGTGTAAAGTCGCCAGCGCTATCAAGTACAGCTTGGTTACCTGAGTTTGGCACACCGCCATCAGCTTGTGAAAATGGGTTAGCTGTAAATACAATACCGCCCGATTCTTTATTACCAGAACGAATACCTGCAATGTAGTTGTTACTAACGGTGTGACCAAGTGGTGTGATCAATACCCCAGCAGGTCTGTCGCTTGAGCTTGCAATATCTGTAGTACGAATAATAATGTTGTCTGTAACACTATTAAATCCACCATCTTCTAATGAAATACCACCATTAGGATTTACGATTGTATTGCCTTTGATGGTTGCGCCAGAAGTTTGTACACGCATTAAACGACGACCCGTTACAAAGTTTTCTACGCGGTTATACTGAATAGTAAAGTTTGCGTTATCAGCTGCACCACTACCCGTTGTACTACCTGCATTGATTAAGTATAAACTTGATTGATCAAAGTTTGGATTATCACTGTCACTAAATAAATTATATTGAATAATGTGATCAGAGCTTGATGATGATATTTTTATCACAGACCCTTTTTCTGCTACATTTCGATTAGAGAATGTATTTCGCTCAACCAAAGCACCTTGACCTTTTATCATCAGCCAATGGTATTCAGAGTTATTGAGTGTAGCTTCTTCTCCATCCATCGTGTTTTGCGAAAAAGTAAAGTTATCCCCTTCTGAGTAAATAACAGCACCTTCTTCGGTTTCACAAAATCCACCCGCTTTAGTATCTATATTCTTAAAGGTAAGCCCTATTAACCCAGCGCCATCTACTCCAGCAGCTACATGCACACATACTTCACCACTAAGTACAGGAGTTTGACCTTCTACAGCGCGAAGCGTTACTGCACTGGTTAATAAAATTGCGTCCATATCAGCATAAACACCCGTGTTTAAGCCAATAACATCACCGTCAGCTAAACCGCCACTTATAGCACCAAGAAGTGCTTCAGGGTTACTAACTAATTGTGTGTAAACCAATGTATCAACTGAGTTTGTAACCTCACTCGCAAAGCCATCATTATCTGTATACGTGGCTTTTACTGACATTATTGAGCCAGCGTAATCAGAAGGCGTAAATGTTTTACTATTGCTCCCTACTATTTCAACACCATCAGCAGACCAAGTATAAGTAACGTTAGCCTCTTCAACGCCGTTGTTATCAGTTATCTCAGCGGTTAACTCGCCATTTGTTAAATAAGGCACTACACCCATAATGGCTACGCTACCGGCTTCGTCAACCGCAACAGCAGAAACAGCAATTGTTTCCTCTGATGTATTATCCTCGATAAACCCATTATCATCTGTATAAGCAACCTGAACACTTATCTTTTGACCTAAAAGTGATGCATCAACTGTAAAGGTGCTCTCTATTGCGCCATCTATCGCTTGTGCATCAGCAAGCCATTGATAAGTAATATCTCCTGTCGCCCCATCGGTATCATTAATTTCTGCTGTTAATGTATTTCCAACAGTTGGCGTGCCGCTAATTGTAACTTCGCCTTCTGAGTTTGTTCGTGCGACAACCTCTGTACCGGCTGAAGTTACAGACTCGTTAAACCCACGGCTATCTTCAAAAGATGCACTAACTGTAATAACTGTACCAAACTGTGCGTCTGTTAACGTGAGCGTTGAAAGTGCTTCATCAGCAATTTCTACGTCATCTGCAAACCATTTATAAGTTACTGTATCGCCATCAAAGCCATTTTCGTCAGCTACATTAGCAGTTAGTTGCGAACCAACTAGCGCGTCACCTGTAATAGTTAAACTTGCAGGAAATGCGATTGCGGCAACATCTGCGGTTGGTTCTGTAATATGCGATTCATTAATACCGCCATCATCGGTATAAAGCCCTTGAACTGTAATTGGTAACCCTATCTGATCGTCAGTCAATGTAAATGAAGCGCTATTTGCACCAGCAATTGCCTCACCATCTGCATACCAGTAGTAAGTCACGTCACCTGAGATACCATCAGGGTCACTAACTTCAGCTGTTAATGTTTGTCCGCTTGTAACAGTTCCACTAAGAGCAATAGAGCCCAAGTTGTTGTCATTGTTGTTTGAGTTTGTGTCACAACCAACGATTGCAGCTGCAATAGCGCATAGCGCAAAATGTTTGAATTTCATGGTGGCTCTATTCTCCAAATTTATAGTTTTAATATTTGGCCATCTATTGTGTGTGTTACCAAATAAATCATGTGTTTATTACCAAATTTATTTAAATTGCAAATAAATTGTTAACCAACTTGGTAATATAACCACAATAAAATAAGTTTTTCCACTATCCCCACCTAATTAAATAACAATAAACAAACACCAAGTTAACCTTGGGCTTTTATTTTTGGTTGAAAATTGAATTCAATTGTGAAAAATAACGTTGAAGATACATAGCGTTATAGTAAAAACTTAGTTTTATATAGGGTTTAGTAAGTAATATTATTAAATATATGTGAAGTATTCTTATTTGAAGACAATAAGAAAAGAAGTGAGTTTGTATAAAGAGGATGATTTACAAAGAGAATTAAAATTAAGGGTAAAACAAGGGGCAATTTTCTTACCCCTTTTTTTGAGTGCTGTTTTATAACATGGCGTTATTATAAAACTCTACAGGCTCATTTGAACCCAAAGCAACAGGCACACGCTGGTGCAAGCTAGTTGGCGCAATATCTAAAATTCGCGTTCCTCTAGAGGTTGCTTTACCACCTGCGTTTTCAACTAAAAGTGCTAACGGGTTTGCTTCATAAAGCAGTCTTATTTTTCCGTTATCGTTACCACTGCGTTTATCTTGTGGATACAAAAATAACCCGCCTCGGCATAAAATACGATGAACGTCGCCTACCATCGCTGCATTCCAACGCATTGAGCTTTTTTCAAAGCTTTCACAGGTGTATAGCAATTTATCAAAATACACTTGTGTTGGTTCGTCCCAGTAACGGTAGTTAGCCATATTAACGGCAAATTCACGACTTTGTTCTGGCACACTTAACTGCTTATTTGTCAGTAAGTAACCGCCATGTGTTGAGTCTAACGTATAACAACGCGTAGGACCGCCAGTACTCATTACAAGTAATGATGAAGGGCCGTATAACACATAGCCTGCACATACTTGATTTACACCGGGCTGACTAAATTGCTCGTCGCTATCAAAAGGAACATCATCACGGGCTAAGTAAATAGTAAATATAGTGCCTATTTGCCCATTAACATCAATATTAGAAGAGCCATCTAACGGGTCAAAAGCAACAATAAACTTACCTTCAGGGTGGCCACCTACCGCATGATCTTCTTCCTCTGATGCAACAGATCGTACACTGCTGTCGTCAAGTAGGATGTCTTTAAGTAGTTGGTTTGCGATTACATCAAGCTTTTTTTGAACTTCACCTTGAACGTTTTCATTCAAAGTTGAGCCTAAAACACCGGCTAATTCACCTTGGCTTACTCGAAAAGCAATTTCTTTACTGGTCGCTAAAATTGTGCGAATAAGTAAAATAAGATCGGTATCTACACCGTCTTCTTTCAATACTGTATTTAATCTTTTCATGCGCTATACCTGTTTACACAATTTAGATCGTCAAAGCATTGCTCTAGCCTTGCAACCATACTTTGCTCTGAATGACGCAACCATACACGAGGGTCATAGTATTTCTTGTTTGGCTTATCATCCCCTTCAGGGTTACCAATTTGCCCCTGTAGGTATGCTTGCTTGTCTTTGTAGTAATCTAAAATACCTGTCCAACACGCCCACTGCGTATCGGTATCAATATTCATCTTCACTACGCCATACGTTAAAGACTCTGCAATTTTACTGTACTCAGAACCACTACCACCATGAAAAACAAAGTTAATTGAGTTGCTTGGTAGATTAAATTTTTCTGATACGTAAGCTTGTGAATCTTTTAAAATAGTTGGCGTAAGAACAACGTTACCCGGTTTATATACACCATGAACATTGCCAAAAGAGGCTGCAATTATAAAGTTAGGGCTAATACGACTTAAGCGTTCGTAAGCAAATGCAACATCTTCAGGTTGAGTGTATAAAGCAGAACTATCTAAGTGTGAGTTATCAACACCGTCTTCTTCACCACCCGTGCAACCAAGCTCAATTTCAAGCGTCATACCTATTTTTGCCATACGCGTTAAGTAACGTTCACAAATTTCGATATTTTCTTCTAAAGGCTCTTCTGACAGATCAATCATATGTGAGCTAAACAATGGTTTGCCAGTCAGTTCAAAGTGTCTTTCACCTTCATCAAGCAAACCATCAATCCAAGGTAGTAGCTTTTTAGCTGCGTGATCAGTGTGAAGCATCACTGCTACTTCATAATGTGCTGCCACTGAATGTACATATCTTGCAGCACTTACCGCCCCAAGCACAGCTGATTGTTGCTCTGGTAAAGATAAGCTTTTACCACAAAAAAATTGTGCTCCACCATTAGAAAGCTGAATAATAACGGGCGAGTTTTTCTTTTTAGCAGCTTCTAGAGTCGCATTTATAGATGTTGTACTAACAACATTTACCGCTGGCAACGCATATTGATGTGTACGTGCATGCTCGTACACAGCACTTACTTCGTCGCCAACGATTACGCCTGGTAGTATTGTTGGGGCTAAATAATTCATTTATGAAATCCTTTCTATTTTAAAGCCTGGATACAAGAATCAGTAATTGCTTGCCAATTTTCTTGTTCAACCCATTCTTTTTTCGCTATCCAAGTACCGCCAACGGCGAATACATTATTTAAAGAAAGATAGTCCATTTTGTTACTTTCGCTAACGCCACCTGTAGGACAAAAGCTGACTGCTCTAAATACTGACGACACAGCTGACACAAAAGGAGCGCCACCAGCAAGCGATGCTGGGAATAATTTTTGCTCTTCAAAGCCATACTCAAGCGCCATTAAAATATCACCGGTGTTTGATACACCAGGAAGTACCGGCACATTACATTTAGCAAGTGCTTCAAGTAACGCAGGAGACACCGCTGGGGTTACAATAAAATCAGAACCCGCTTCAAGTGCTTGCTCCAAAATATCAGTATTGATGACTGTCCCTGCACCTACTTTTAGCTCAGGCACCTGTGCTTTAATAGCTTTTAATGCCTCTATTGATGCCTCTGTTCTTAGCACTACTTCAACTAAAGTAAGCCCAGCATTGGCCATAGCTTTCGCTATTTGAACACCTTGCTCTGGAGTATCTGCTTGAATTATAGGTAGCAGTGTTTGTCCTGCCATAAGTTCAGAAAAGCGAGTCATAACGTTGTTCCTTTATAAAAAGTAATGCGGCCGAGGTATGGCGGCCTTTAATGTTTGATTATTATGTTATACCAATTGCATTAAATTAATGAGTTATTATAGCGACAAGAAAATAGCTCAATAACAAGGCTAAAATTATGATACATAGTTACTCTATATAAATAATTTTTAACGTAGTTAGTGAGTTATTTAATACGCTAAGGTGATCATGTTTTTAATAAAATTGGTATCACATGCCAGCTTCAGCCATTGCTAGCTGAAATATATCTTTTGGAGCAATAGCACCTGGTTGCTGTATAACAGTCCCTGCCGCTTTTGCAGCAAGTTGTACAGCACTTGAAATTGATTTATCAGATAAACGTGCACCTAAGTAAACACCGTTAAAGGCATCGCCTGCTGATGTTGTATCTACAACGTTTTTGACCGGTACAATAGTGTGGCTTTGAAGCGTATCGCCCTCTTTTGTCACTACCGATTCAGGGCCATTTTTAACAATAATTTCTCCAATTTGGTAAGGCTTTAAATATTCAACAACTGCTTCTACGCTATGAACGCCATAAAGTGTTGTTAAATCTTCAACGCCTGGTAGGGTAATATCTGCAAACGTAAAGGCTAAATGATATTGCTCTTTTGTTTCCTCTACACTATTCCACAAACGTGCTCTATAGTTAGGATCAAAAACGATTTTAACCCCAGCATCTTTAAGCTGCTTTACAACTTTCCAAAAGTCTTCACGTGCACTTTCTTCAATTATTGCTAATGAAATTCCTGAAAAGAAAAACATATCACCTTGGCTAAGCTGCTCGAGTGCATCAGCATCTAAAAAATCAACAACCTTTTTAGCTGCAGAATCATTGCGCCAATAAATAAAGCTACGCTCACCATGCTCATCAGTTTCTATGTAGTACATACCAGGTACTTTGGTGTCGTGAGCAAATACAAGTTGCGTATTTATTTGTTCACTCTCAAAGCGTTCTAGCATTTTTTTACTTAAATTATCTTGACCTAAAGCCGTAACAACCGAAGTAGTAACCTGCGGGAAGCAACGTTTTAAATACACTGCAGAATTATAAACATCGCCTGCAAATGATTGGTGCAGTGTTGCCGCGCTCATAGCTCTAAGCTCGACCATGCATTCACCGATAAAGTAAATATTTTTCATCTTGGAAGTTACCCTATGTAGTTAACTGCTATGCACATATACAAAATATGTTGGCATAGCAGTTATTATCTAGATTATTGAGGCTTTTTAAGAGGTTCTATTTTTGGAATTAAAATCCAAACAGCTGCCATTGCAATGATGGCTAAAGAAGCACCAATTACAAATGCTGGTGTGTAGTTACCATCAGCAGTAAGAAAAGGTACTAGCGATGTAAGACCTACAGCACCAAGCTTTGCCGCCATACCAGAAAAACCTGATAATGTACCCACTGCTTTTTTACCTAACAAATCACTTGGTAGTGTTTGCACGTTACCAATTGCAGTTTGAAAACCAAATAAGATAACAGCCATAATTAGTACCGCTGTTGTTGGTCCGCCTGGATTTGCCATTGCAAGTAGTGCTGGTAACATAATTAAACAACCCAGCGTAATAGTAAGCTTACGTGTTTTATCTGTATTCCAACCTGCTTTGAGTCGATTTTGAGCCAATAAACCACCAAACCAAGCACCAAACATAGCGCCAACATAAGGTACCCAACCGTATATACCAATAGATTTAACATCCATACCGTATACTTCATTTAGGTAAATAGGTATCCAAAAAACAAATAACCACCAAATTGGGTCAATTGCGGCAGAGGCAATGATTACACCCCAGCTTTGCTTACGAGAAAGTAACTCAGCAGTTGTAGGGTTATATTCCTCTTCGTCTTCACCAGTTACATCACCGTTGTCATCAACACGTCTTTGACCCGTTAAGATATATTCACGTTCTTCGGCAGTCAGCCAAGGATGTGAGCTAGGCGGTGCTTTAACTAAAATTAACCATGGAACTAACCAAAGGAAACCTAATGCACCAACAAAAACAAACACCATTTGCCAGCTAAAGTAGATAGTTAAATAAGCAATTAAAGGAATAGCAATAATGCCGCCAATTGCGGCGCCAGAGTTAAAAATACCCTGTGCTAAAGCACGTTCTTTAGTAGGGAACCATTCTGCGTTACCTTTAGCTGCACCAGGCCAGTTACCGGCTTCTGCTACACCTAAGATTGCGCGAAAAATACTAAGACTAAGTACACCTTGTGCAAATGCATGCGCAACGGTTGCAATAGACCAAACACCTATTGATAGTACAAAACCGAAGCGTGTGCCCACCCAGTCAAATATTTTACCAAAGATTGCCTGACCAAATGCATAAGCAAATACAAACACAATAGAAATATTAGCGTATATTTGTTTGCGTTCTAGCGCTGATTCATCAGGAAATAAATCTTCAACAATGTCCGGCCAAAGCACACTAAGTGCTTGGCGGTCGATATAGTTAATAATGGTAGCTAGCGCTATTAGCGCTATAACCCACCAACGTAAGCCTTTAAGTTGCATAATTAATCCTCAAGAAAGTCTTCACGCGCTGGGCTAAAAGTATCAATCAGGATTCCGCCTGTTGGGCAGGTAGCTCCATGATCAGCAAATGGTGGGATTAAGCAGCTATCACCCGGTTTTAAGATTTTAGTTACGCCATCAATGTTAAAGTGAAACTCACCTTCAACAACATACGTTACTTGAGAATGTCTGTGAGCATGGTTATAACCAATAGCCCCTTTCTCAAACCAAATTTTAACAGCCATTAGCTCTTCGTTATAACCTAGCATTTGACGTTTTAGACCATTTCCTAAGTCTTCTATTTCGGTCTCGTTACCAAATGAAAAGTTTGCGCTTTGCTTTTGCATCCTATTTACTCCTGATTATTGTTCATCATATAAACGCCTAATCGGCCATTTAAAGTGAACTCTTTATTTTGATAATTGAATGTGTTTTTAGCTGATGTTTGTGCTTTATTAATAGCCACTAAATATGAGTTGCCTTTAATATCAAGTTCAACAAGTGTTAAATCGCCCTGCTGACTATATTCAAGCTTTGTAACTCGACTAACAGCTTCTAGGGTATATTCTTTACTTGGGTTGTACTCACCATGTGGCTCTAATACAGATATAAATTTATGATGCTTTTGACCCTCAACACGACGAATAAAACCGTTTTCGTTGCGTAAGTTAAAATCAGGGTCGTTTGCGCCTATTTGAGTAAACAAGAAAGACTCATCACCTTTAACCAAACTCGTTTGCGTATAAAAGCGACCATTTTCGTTTAACCACGTTACTTTAGCTAAACCACTTTGAGGTTGCGCTTGAGCTTTAAGCCATAAATGTTGGTAGCCATTTTTAGTACCTAGCGCAGACAGCTGCGTTGCATTTGCTTTTAGCTCAAAGCTGGTATCGATAAGCTGACCTTTATAATGCAAAGGCAGGTCAAGCTGATGCGCTTTATTTGCAACAACATCAAATATATCAAGTGCAACTGTGCTTTGTAGTTCAGGTAAGTTAATAAGTGCAAGCGTACGCTCAAGATCAACGCCTTTATAAGCTGTGCTTATTTCGCCGCTTGAAACCGTGCCGTATTCATTCGTTTCGAAAAAGTTAAGTGCAGGGTAATTACTATTTCCTACTTCAACATTTGCATTAAAATGCGTTGTTTCGTCAACCACTACCGTATTGTGCGCAACAGTGTGTTTAGCGTAAGTTTCGTTTTCAGGTAAATAACGACCGCCGTATTTAGCTTCTACATTTAAAAAACGTGCTGCGCCATAATCAGATACAATTTCATTTCCGTGGTCGTAAAACTGCCATGTTAATTTATCAAAATGACCATGGCCCAAACCTTGTGCAGCAGGTTTAAACAGTAGCGCTTGATCGCCACCTACCTGCGTTCTCATTACAACTAGAGCACCTTGTTTACCGTCATTACCATCACCGAAGGCAACGGATTTATACGAATAAGGTTTTGCCATGTTGTTATCAAGTGCTTGAGCTACTTTTAGCCCATCACCAGAGAGAATTATTTGGTCTTGTTGCTTAGCAATATCTAAATAACCTGCATCGCTGGTTAAGCCATACGCTGCCGTTACCCCATTTACTAACTCAATGGTATCGATGCCTTTACTTTTTATTGCATCGTTAATTGGGAAGAACAAACCGTTGTAGCTAAGTTGAATCGTTGTATCAATCGCTTTTAATAATATGCCATCGCGATATTCAAAGATTTTTCGTTGTGGTTCGTTGTTTTCAATCGCTTTAGCAAACGTTACAAATGGTAATAGTGCAAAGCGTTGATAGTAAGGACCTTCGTTATAGTAACCTTGTGGTGAAAACAGCATCTCTAGCTGCTTAATAAAGCCACCCTTACCCGACTTTTCTAAATCGTATAATGATTTTTCTACCCACTCAGGTTCGCCTAATACATACCCTGCCATGCCAACACCCGCTGTTGCCCATGTTCCATGGTTATGTACTTTATTAAATGTAGACGGTTGGCCTACAGATGTGAACAACGAAACAGGACGGAGTAAGTCATTCTCGATTGTTTTAATATTATCGGCATTTAACGAGTCATAAATTAGATCATAAGCTTGTATTGTGTACACAAGCCACATTGCTTCATTTAGGCTTTGCCAAAAAAACTTACCTGGATTTTGCGAGTCCATTTTACGTTTTGGATGCAGACCAAGCGTTGGGTATAATTTTGCATACTCAAGCAACATATCACGTACATAGTTTGCGTATTTATCATCTTGGCTTAATTGATAAATAATGCCCGCGTTGTACATAAGTTGATAATTTTTCTTATGGCGCTCATGTGTATAACCACCACCGCCATCTTTTGGAACGGGTACAGTGATAGGCTTTGCAATTTGTTCATCTACTTGCGCTTTTAGCGATTCAAACGCAGTAGCAAACTTTGTGCTACCGTTGCTACTAATTGCTTGGCGCATTTGCTTAACATCATCAGTAGTAATCACTAAGTTTGGGTGCGCTGCATGCGCCCCCAGTGATGTAAGTAATGTAATTGCAGCTACAGCAGCTATTTTAAAACGTGTTTGGCATTTTAATAAGTACATAGTATTTACCCTGCCTTATTTAAAATGTTGTTATTTTTTAATACTGCCGTGTGTGGGCCTTTAACTCTTAACTCTTTAACATTTGGTGCTTTAGTTGCATCAAATGTATTGCCTGAGATTTCAGTTTTAGGCTCGCCTACTGTGTGCTCTACAACAATAGGAGCAGATTTAACAAATTTATTATCTTTAATATTAGTAACCTGAACACCGTGAACATAAATGCTCGCTTGCTCTTTGTTACGCTTACCAAGGCCAACGTTATTAAGCGTGTTATTTGTCATTTCAAAATGAGGACCAAATGTGCTTTCATCAGTGCCACCACGGTAAAGCTTAAGTACACCGCCTTCTACATCATTAAATGTATTATTATTGACAATAACGTATTCCGCGTTATAAACACCTAAGTCTTCAATTTCAGTATTTAGACGTAAAATGTCACCTGTTACTGTATTAAAGGTATTACCTGTAACAATAATTTCGTCAGCCATTGCACCTTTACCAGTGATAAAGAAATGGAATGAATGATTAATATCTAAAGCATTTAACTCTGAGTTGATCATTACAAAGCGGTAATTATCAACCATACCCCATTTTTGCGTTCGAACAATGCTGTTACCTATTGCATCTGGCGCGTTTTCACCTGAAATTGATAAACCATCTAGTTTTAAGCTGCCGCCATCATGTATTTCAAACAAGGTAGAGCGTTGAAAAGTAAGTTTAGCCTTTGCGCTCTGCTTTGCTTTAATTGTCAACGTTTTATCAATTTTAACCAGTTTAGACACATCATACTGGCCAGGCGCTAGTTCTAGAACATCGCCCGACTCTGCATTATCAATAGCATCTAGTAATGCACTTACATCAGCTTTAACAGAATGTGTCTTACCAGAATCAAAATCAACTAAAGCAGGTACTTTTGCATACCAACTAACACCGGTATCTTCTTTTTTAAGTACTTTTAAATCGCGCTTTGCACCTACATTTAAACTTTTAGATGTTGGGTAAAGTAGACCATTACTTGCTTTTTCCAGCGTGATTTTATCTTTTTTTACACCGTACGTTAGCTCAGAAAGCACTTTTGTATCTGCAATGTTGTTACTTAATACTAACCCACTTACATCGTCGAATGTTGTAAATGGCTGTTCACCATTTTGGTTTATGATTAAGTTGTTTTTCATTACGCTATTTTTTGGGGCTGCGCTACGCTCAGCATCGCTACCTGCAGCAAGTTGAATATGACGCACATTTATAAATGTGTTGTTTTCAATCGTCGCATTTTCTACTTGGTGATAACGATTAATAGATGAATTTGGTACGCCGTTCATCACAGTAAAACCACTGCCAAAACGATAGCCTGTTAGGCCTTGTAGGTAGTTATTTCTTACAATTTGATCTTTATTGATAACGCGGATACCACCTGTGTGATCAACACCATTACCAATGAAGATATTTTCTTCTATAAGATTGCCATTACCATGGCGCAGCGTTAATGTACCGCGCGCTTCATAAAATACGTTATTACGAAGGATGTTTTTACCTGATTTAACCGAAACAATTTCGACTTCACCATTGGTACGTTCAAAGTAATTATTTTCAACCAATGTATGCGAATCAGTTAGTGAGTAATGGCTTGTGCCAATACGCAGGGTTTCACCACCGTTAGAACCAAAAGTAGGACGGTAGCCAAAATAGTTGTTATCTATACGATGATAGTTTTCCTGGCTTGCTTTAGTGTTTAAACGAACAGCAACTGTCACACCTTTATTTCGTTTGCCAACTAAATGACTATGATCAAAGCGGTTATGTTGTCCATATAAGGCAACCCAATAATCAGACTCTCGCTTGTCTGGATTACTGTAATTATCGATTACTGTTTGAGTAACGCGTGAATTGTAGGCTAATTCATTTTTATTTTTACGAAATTCTATTACAGCTGAGCTCGGTGTGTAGCCGTCTTTAAATACTAAACCAGAAGCTTCAAGGTATTTACCTGCAAGTCTTAGGTTAGATTGACCTGATAGAATTACTTTTCCGTTAGTTTCAGCGGTTAATATAATAGGAGAGTTTTTTGTACCTTGGCCTTCAAGTAAAATTTCGAAGTCAGACCAAGTACCATTTTTAAGTACTACTTTGTCGCCAGCAACTAGATTAGCTGCGATATCATTAAAAGCTTGTTTATTTTCTATAAAATAATCTTTGGCCGCTACTTGTGTGGATATGCAACCGATGAGAACTAGACTAAGCTTTATTGTATTAATCAAACGCATAGTTAACTCTTTTTCGTTGTGACTGAAAGTAGTGCTTCATCAGAATTAAAAAAAGCTGACATTACACAAAGACTTTAGTCAATTGGTGTCATGTGTGTTAAAGCGCTTTAAGTTAAAGCTCAAAGCGCTCAATAAGGTCGAGAAGTATTACTTTTCTAACTTTTTGAAGTAATCAAAAATTTCAGGAACGTTACCTTGACCCATACCAGCGTCAAACGCTGCTTGTAGGTTAGCTGATGAACCTTCAGCAATTTTTGATTCAGTACCTAGGTCTTCTACCATTTGTAGGAAGTAGCCTAAATCTTTGTTTGCATTAGCAATCGAGAAACCCAGGTCGCTAACATTATCAACTGCATAATTTTTACAAAATTGCATAAACGGTGAGTTAGATGGGCCAGTCGACATAATGTCGAAAAGTTGTTGACGGTCAACACCAGCAAGCTCTGCCACTGCAAATGCTTGTGACATAGCACATACTGTCGTCATGCCCATGAAGTTGTTGATAAGCTTAGTTGTGTGACCTGCACCTAGCTCGCCAAGATGGAAAACGTTTTCACCTTGATCTTCCAGTACTGGTTTAACTTTATTGAATGTATCAATATCGCCTGCAGCCATAATGTTTAAAAGACCGTCTTTAGCATGTGCTGGTGTACGACCTAGTGGCGCGTCGATCATGCCTGCGCCTTTAGCTGCTAAATCAGCACCAATTTTTTTAGTAGATGATGGGATAGAAGTACCAAAATCAACTAATACTGCACCTTCTTTAATACCCGCTAGGATACCGTCTTCTGCGTAAACAATTTTTTCTACAACGGCAGACGTTGTAAGACAAAACATAACAATATCTGAACCTTCAGCTAGCTCTTTTGCAGTGCTTGCTGTTTTTGCGCCTCTAGCAACACATGCTGCAACCGCATCTTTGCTAAGGTCCATAACAATTAGCTCATAGCCTTTGTTTTGTAAATTTTCGGCCATGTTGCCGCCCATTAAGCCTAAGCCGATGAAACCGATGACTGGTTTTGACATGAATAACTCCTAAATATGTGGCGCATACTTTTATAAGAACAAGTAAAATTTACTCTATAAATACGCTGTGTCTTTTGTTTCAATTTGTAGAGTAACTTTAAGCTTGAGTTATTTATAAATTAACCTGTGCAAAACGTAACTCTGATTAATTACCAATACATTGTATTCACTCAAACCAAGCAACTTACCAATTGGTATGCAAAAACTGTATTACCATACGACTTTTTTGTCAACCAATAAGTTAACCAAGCAAACGCCATATTTTTACAAATCACACAATAATAAATTTAATAATCTATAAAAACAGATAGTTACATAGCAATGACACAATTAAGCAAAGGTTAACTTTTGTTGAACAATCAGTAACTTTTTCATACTAATAGGTTGACCAATAATTGAGTACTGGTTATTTAAATATCCAAAATTTAATAAAATGATTCATTAATTGGTAATTTATAAAGGTCGAACTCAAACTGTTTTAAGCCCACTCTCATATTAAGGTTGTGATTTATATATAATGCCTACATATATGGCTAATACATATAACCCCCCTAAAACGCGCTTAATAATAGCGCTTAATTAAAAATATCCTTAACTTTGAATAAATAACTAAAGGAACTAAAAATGCGTTTATTACATACTATGCTTCGTGTAGCCGATTTGGATAAATCAATTGCTTTTTATACTGAAATATTAGGTATGAAAGAATTACGCAGAGCTGATAACAGTGAATACAGATACACTCTTGCCTTTGTTGGATATGGCGACGAAGCAGATAACACAGTATTAGAGCTAACTTATAACTGGGACGAGGATAGCTACGACCTAGGTAATGGGTATGGTCATATTGCTATTGAATTTGATGATATTTACAAAGCATGTGCAGATATTAAAGCTGCTGGTGGCAATGTAAGCCGTGAACCAGGGCCTGTAAAAGGCGGTACTACTGAAATTGCTTTTGTAAAAGACCCAGATGGCTATGCAATTGAGTTAATTCAGAAAAAAGAAGACATGAGTAAATTTTAAATTACTTAACAACCAATTCAAGTAATAACAATTTGCTTAATGCCAATCTGCTTATATATGGGGTCTATTTAACGTTAAGAAAATTACGCTAGAACTAGGCAAAAATTTTTTTATTTAGTTGTTCTAAATAAAAAATTTTTAACTACGTTATAGTGCAATTTAATTCGTTAGATTGATCAAAGATTTATGCTGGTTGGTATAACTATGGAGGGTTTAATTTTATATATTATTCAAATGGTTATGCAGATTGGTATTAAATAAAAGGTGCTTTGCAGCACCTTTTTTTAACGCAACTGACTATCTTTACTACCACGCCTATTAAACGATTTAGCGCTAGCATCATTACCTTCTATTGCAGCTTGGCATGCAACACAGTAGCGAACTCCTGGTAGCGCGAGCCTTCGTGCTTGTGGGATTTTTTCATCGCACTCGTCACATAGCTCAGCACTTGCACCAGATATTAAATTGCTTCTTGCATACTGTACGGCGTCGTTAACACTTGCATCAATTTGATCTTGAATTGCACCGTCTCGTGCCCACCCACTTGCCATAAATCCTCCTAATAAAGTTGGATGTCTAAATTTATGCTACCAAATTGAATCTTTATAAGTACTGAATAATAAAGCTAGGAATGGGGTGTTATTTGAAGGTTTAAACTACAAAATTATATTTTATATCTAAAAAAAGACGCTGTAGTTGTTCCTTGTAATCTACTTTCGAAAAGATCAACACTCTAAAATCAGGCAAAAAAAAGCAGCTAAAAAAGCTGCTTTGTAATTCTAATTATTTAAATGTTAAAGACTGTAGTCAACAACCTTCATACCTAATTTTTCAAGCTCTGGGCGAAGTGTTTTAGCATCACCCACTACTAAATAAATCATATCTTTAGTGTTTAAGTGTTTTTTAGCTAAGGCGTTAACTTCTTCTTTGCTAATATTGCTAACAATCTCATTTCTTTCTTTTACAAAGCTAGGTTTTAAATCGAACTCTAATATTTGTGCTAAAAAGCCAAGTTTTGCATTAGGCGTTTCGTATTTAAGCGCATCTTTTTGATTGATAGCTTTACGCATAAACATAAGCTCTTCATCAGTGACACCGTTTTGAGCATAGTTATTAAGCTCATTAGTAAACTCTGTAATAGACGCTGCAGTAGAGTCGGCTCTCACCGCTGCAGAAGCTGTAAAGCCGCCTGATGTTTTATCACCCCAAAAACGAGAGCGAGCACCGTAAGTGTAGCCTTTATCTTCTCGTAAATTTAGATTGATACGGCTGTTAAACGTGCCACCAAATGCAAAGTTCATTAAGTTAGCTTTAAAAAACTCACCAGTAATGTCTTCAACCATATCGCGTTTACCAATACGAATTTCTGATTGAGGGGCACCTGGTTTATCTACAAGATAAATGACATTAGTTTCTACTTTAGGTTCACTGAAATCAACCGCTACTGGGCTCGATTTACCTTGCCAGTTTGCAAGTGTAGCTTTAACCTTTGGCTCAATTTTTGACTCTTTTAAATCAGAAACAATAATGACTTGCGCGCCCTGTGGTTTAAAGTTTGCGTTATAAAAAGCTTTAACGTCATCTAATGTAATAGCCTCAATACTATTAAGCGTTCCAGTACTTGGAAGTGCAGCTATATTGTCGCCATATAGTAATTTGCTGTATGTATTAGATGCTAAATACCCTGCATCCTTCATTGAATGTTGAATATTTTGAATGATTTGCTTTTTATTACGCTCAAAGTCATCGGCATTAAATGCTGGTTTAAATAATTTCTCTTCAACAAGCTTTAGCGTTGCATCTACATTTTTGGTTAAGCTAGAAACATACACATTTGTATGTGTTTTATCTGAGTAGATACTTACCTGGCTACCCAGTTTTTCAAGCGCGTTACTCATTTGCTCTGTAGTGTAGTTTTGCGTTGACTCGCTCATTAACGATGCAGTCATTGACGATAAACCCACTTTACTAGCTTGCTCATTATACAAGCCACCCGGAACTTTAATGAAAATAGCGGTGGTTGGCGTTTCTGTACTTTGCGTACCTAATATTTTAATACCGTTTTCGGTCTTAGTTTGCCAAAGAGAAGGAACATCAACAGCAGGATTTGCGCCGGCTACAGGGTGAACACTTCGATCAAATGTATCAACAGCTCTTCGTGCCACTAAATCATCAGCTGAAGTTGTAGATGGACCTCCAAAATCATGCGCTTTAGGCGTAAAGTTGTCTGGGGCAGCTATAAGTTGAGTTTGACCTTCTGGCACAACACTCATAATAACGGCAGATTTACCTTTGATATATTGATTAAAAACACGCATAACATCAGCTTTTGTAACTTTGTTATAACGTGAAATCTCATCTTTAGCTGAGTTTGGGTTACCTGTAAACGTTTCAGATGCGGCTAGTTGAGAGACTTTTCCTGATACGCTTTGCAGACCAAAAATTGCACCTGACTCTATTTTAGCTTTTACTTTATCTAAATCATCTTGTGTAACACCACGCTCTTCAAATTCAACAAATGAATCACGAATGATTTTTTCCATATCAGCTAACGTTTTCCCTGCTGTAGGATTTGGTAAAGCATAAAGACTAATTGAACACGCTAACTCTTGGCATGGATGATTTGCACTTGCTTGAACAGCAAGTTGAGTTTTAACTAGGTTTTTGTATAGTAGTGAATTATTACCTCCACCTAATATTTCAGCAAGTATATCAAGAGGTGCTTCATCTTCAGAGCGAGCGTAAGTCGTTGGGAAACTCATACTTAATAAAGGTAAGTGAACCTTATCTTCCATTGAAATATATCTATCGGCATTTAGTGTTACCGCTGTTTTTTCAACTTTAGGTATTTCAGGGCCTTTTGGGATTGGTGCAAAGTATTTAGTAACTAATGGCAGTATTTCATTAGCGCTGATGTCACCACCAATGGTAAGCGTTGCATTATTTGGTCCGTACCATTTTAAAAAGAATGCTTTTAAATCATTTACATTTACGCGATTTAAATCGTCCATAAAACCAATTACAGGCCATGAATATGGATGGCCGTCTGGATACATCGCTTGAGCAACACGTTCACCTAAACGACCATAAGGGCGATTATCAACACGTTGGCCGCGCTCGTTTTTTACTGTTTCGCGTTGTACTTCAAATTTTTCTTGGGTTACAGCATCGAGTAAAAAACCCATTCGATCAGCTTCTAGCCACAACATTTTTTCTAATTGATTTACAGGTACTGTTTCAAAATAGTTTGTTCTATCTGAGTTAGTTGTACCATTTAAAGTACCGCCTGCTTCAGATATTATTTTAAAATGTTCCTCATCAGCAACATTTTCTGAACCTTGAAACATCATATGCTCAAAAAAGTGAGCAAAGCCTGACTTACCCAACTCTTCGCGAGCAGAACCAACGTGGTATGTTACATCAACGTGTACTAAGGGATCTGAATGATCCTCATGCACAATTACAGTTAAACCGTTATCTAGTTTATATTTTTTATACGGTATGTTGATTTCACCTGCATTAGATTTCACTGATTCAATAAGTGTAACGCCAGGAATTGATGTTTCTGTAACAATATTTTTATCAACAGCTTGAGTTGAGCTATTACATGCAGCCAACCCTGATGCAAGTAAAACAGCAAGTGCAATTTTTGTGAGTTTCATTTTTTAGTCCATATTTAAATTAACTCAATGAGTTTAAAGACTAATTAAAAGTACAACAAGGAATATGGAGCGATTATGGGTTTGGTTTTGTAACAAAGTGTAAATAGATTGATATAAAAATGAGGTATAAATGAGGGTATTAATTTGTGGTTTTATTCTAATAACACTGCACTTTCCTATCTAAGTAGTAAATGACATATCTAAGAGATTGGTACTCTTGATAACGTCGTGCATAGAGAGTGCGGTGTCACACTGCTTTACACAATACTTAAAATAAGTAAGTGGCGTCCCCAAGGGGATTCGAACCCCTGTTACCGCCGTGAAAGGGCGGTGTCCTAGGCCTCTAGACGATGGGGACACATAAATGTGTCACTAGGACAACTGAATTTTTAG